>NZ_JBEZNL010000012.1:0-61837 GCF_040653275.1 Streptomyces sp. NPDC048002
CAAGGCGCCGGAGCGCCCTAATAGCGGAGCTATTCGGGCGTTTCGGCAACGCGGCGAGCGTGCGTGCCAGGCGTCGCGGGGCAGGCGGGACTTTCAAAACACGCCCTACACGACGCCCTGCTCGTCCGGCACGTCCTGTGGGCCCTGCCCGACCCCGGACGCGCCCTGCGCCACTGGCGGGGGCTGCTGCGGCCGGGAGGCCGGATGGTGCTGATCGAGGGAGTCTGGGGCACCGTCGACCCGGCCGGCATTCCGGCCGCCCGGCTCACCGCGCTCCTCGGACCGCTCGTCGCCGAGGTGCGCCTGGAGCGTCTGTCCGGCGACCCCCTGCTCTGGGGCAGGCACGTCGACGACGAGCGGTACGCGGTGGTGGCCCTGCTGTGAGGTCAGTCCAGGAGAGTCGTGAAGGCGTCGGTGCGGGCCCGGGTCTCCAGTTCGGCGAGGGCGGCGAGGGCCGCCGCCGCGGCCGACGGGTCGCGGTCCCGCAGGCCGCTCTCCTCGAACTCGTCCTCGTCCAGGCGCAGCACGTCCGTGCCGTCGGCCGAGCGCCACAGGTCCAGGTCGAGGTCCTCCACGGTCAGCTCCGTGCCGGAGAGGGCCGCCGGGCGGGTGATGTCGCAGTACCAGCCCTTCAGTTCACCCGTGGCCGCGCGGACCTCCTTGACCGCGTACCAGCGGTCCCGCCAGTAGTACTCGGTGAACACGTCGCCCGGTTCGAAGCGCACGAAGCCGAAGTCGCGGACTCCGGCGCCCGCCCAGGGGGCGCGCACGGCGACCCGGACGCCGTCGTCGGAGAGGAGTTCCGCCGGGTAACCGATCTTCCTGCGGCCGCCCTTGACCAGGACGACCTCCACCGTCGCGCCCGGCTCAGCCGAGTTCGCGGACATACCGCACCTCCGTCGCGCAGATCTCGTATCCGAACCACTTGTTGATCGCCAGCATCGGCCCGTTGCCGGTGTCGTTGCCCGTGAACGCCTCCGTGT
This sequence comes from Streptomyces sp. NPDC048002, assembly GCF_040653275.1. NCBI lineage: Bacteria > Bacillati > Actinomycetota > Actinomycetes > Kitasatosporales > Streptomycetaceae > Streptomyces > Streptomyces sp. NPDC048002. The sequence goes on from NZ_JBEZNL010000012.1 coordinate 984, forward strand.
ACCCGGCCGCGCGCGCCCGGTGCAGGGAGTCGTTCTTGGCGAGCTTGGCCAGCCCCCGGCCGCGGAAGGCGCGGGCCGTGCCGGTCATACCGGTGGAGTACCGGGTGCCACCGTCCGTGCGGGCGGCGCTGAACGCCACGGGCCTGCCGTCGACGACCGCCACGGTGGTCAGCTCCAGGTCGGTCAGCGGATGCCGCCAGGTGTTCTCCAGCCACGCCTCGTAGTCGGTGAGTTCCGCGCCCGCGTCGCCGGGCTCGTCGGAGGTCACCTCCGCGTCCAGGGCGAACATCGGGCGCGGGTCGTCCGCGAAGGCGGAGGCGGGGCGCAGCTCCACACCGGGGGGCGGGGCCTGCAACTCCGGCAGGGTGCCGTGGGCGAGGTCCAGGCGCAGGAAGTGCGCGGAACGGCTCGGCCGGTAGCCGCGCGCCTCGGCGAAGGCACGGTTGCCGGGCTCGTCCAGCACCCAGGCCAGCAGCCGGACCGCGCCGTGGGCGGCCAGATGCTCCTCGGCCGCGCGCAGCAGCAGCCCGCCGGCGCCGCACCGGGTGTGCTCCGGGTGCGTGTACACGTTGACGAAGCCCTGGCCCGGCTCCGGGCTCTCGTGCAGCAGACCCACCTGCGCGGTGCCGATGATCTCGCCGTCCCGTTCGGCCACCAGCGGCCGGTAGCGGGCCTCGGGAGGGATATGGGCCAGGTCGTGGGCGAGGGAGTCGGGGCTGACGACGAAGAACGGCAGGGCGCGGTGCCGGACCGCGGTGAAGCCCTCCAGATCCGAGCGCACCGCGGGCCCGATCTCCCGCACGATGACAGTCATGTGGCCGCACGTTACGGGCGGGCCGCCGCACGCTGCCTCTCATTTTCCGGCGGGTGCGGGACAATCACCTGCGTGACCTTGAAGATCCACATCGATGACGGCGCACCGCCCTACGAGCAGGTGCGCGCGCAGATCTCCGAGCAGGCGCGGGCCGGGGTGCTGCCGGTCGGGTACCGGCTCCCCACGGTGCGCGGGCTCGCCGAGTCGCTGGGGCTGGCCGCGAACACGGTCGCCAAGGCGTACCGGGCGCTGGAGACCGACGGGGTGATCGAGACCCGCGGGCGCAACGGCACGTTCGTCGCGGCGGCCGGCTCCGCCGCGGAACGGGAGGCGTCGGCCGCCGCGCAGACCTACGCCGAGCGGGCCCGCCGGCTCGGCCTGGACGAGGCCGCCGCCCTGGACGCCGTACGCGAGGCCCTGCGGGCGGCCTACGAGGAGAACTGACCGGGGAACGAGCGCCGGCCTACAGGTACAGGCCCGAGTCGGCGCCCTCGCGGGGTTCCGGGAGGGAGGTCGGTGACGTGCCCCGGCGCAGGGCGTACAGCTCCGCCAGGGTCGCGCCCTCGCGGCCCACGCCCTCCTCGGTGCCCAGCCAGCCCACCGCCTCCGTCCGGGTCAGCGGGCCGACCTCGATGCGGGCCAGACAGCGGCCGGGCCGGACCACCGCCGGGTGCAGGCGCTCCAGGTCCTCGTTGGTCGTGACCCCGACCAGGACGTTGCGGCCCTGGCCGAGCAGACCGTCGGTGAGGTTCAGCAGCCGGGACAGCGCCTGCCCCGCCGTGTGCTTGGCCTCCCCGCGGATCAGCTCGTCGCAGTCCTCCAGGAGCAGCAGCCGCCAGCGGCCCTTGCCGGAGGCGTCCTCCTCGCCGATGGCGATGTCCATCAGATAGCCGACGTCGCTGAACAGCCGCTCGGGGTCGAGCACGCAGTCCACCTGGCACCAGTCCCGCCAGGAACGGGCCAGGGTGCGCAGCACGGAGGTCTTGCCGGTGCCGGGCGGACCGTGCAGCAGGAGCAGCCGGCCCGCGATGTCCTCGGGGGTCGTCTTCATCAGACGGTCCATCGCGTCCGCCACCGGCGCCGTGTAGTTGGACCGCACCTCCTCCCATGTGCCCGCCGAGATCTGGCGGGTCGTGCGGTGCGGGCCGCGCCGGGGGGAGTTGTACCAGAACCCCATGGTCACGTGCTCCGGCTGCGGTTCGGGCTCGTCGACCGCGCCGTCGGTGGCCTGTTCGAGGACCTTCCTGGCCAGGTCGGCGCTGGTCGCGGTGACCGTGACGTCCGCGCCGCGGTTCCAGCGGGAGACGAGCACGGTCCAGCCCTCGCCCTCCGCCAGGGTGGCGCTGCGGTCGTCGTCGCGGGCGACCCGCAGCACCCGGGCGCCCGGCGGCAGCAGGGTCGCGCCGGACCGTACGCGGTCGATGTTCGACGCGTGCGAGTAGGGCTGCTCGCCCGTCGCGAAGCGGCCGAGGAACAGCGCGTCGACGACATCGGAGGGGGAGTCGCTGTCGTCCACGGTGAGCCGGATCGGCAGAGCGTCGTGAGGGTTTGCGGACATGCCGCCATGATCGGGCACGGACGCCCTTCGCGCACCGGATTTCCCCCGCGGGCCGTTCACCGGAAACCTCTCGGGACTGTTCACCGCAGAAACCTGCCGCTGCCCCCGCCACCCCCGTTACCGTTGCCCTCGATGGGACGACATGGGTGGAATTCGGGGGCGCGGCGGTGGCGGCTCACCGCGCTGCTCGGTGTGGGCGCGGCCGCGCTGGCCCTGCTGGTGACCCTCCTCAACACGCTGCCCGGCGACGGCGCGAGCACCGAGGGCACCTCCCCCGACGGAGACAAGGTGCACGGCACCCCCGCCCCCACGTCACAGTCCGCGAAACCCGAGGTCGGCTGGGGTTTCACCCACACCCAGTTCAGCGCCGACGAGGGCGACCCGGCCGCCGTGCGACGGGTCGAGGGACGCCTCGCCGAGGCACGGCTGCCGCAGATCCAGCACCTGATGGGCTGGGGCGCGAGCAATCCCGAACCGGTCCCGGGCCGCTACGACTTCGCGGCCATGGACCGGCGGATCGACTTCGTCCGCGCCTCCGGCGGCACCCCGGTCGTCACCCTGTGCTGCGCCCCGGACTGGATGAAGGGCGGCGAGGCCGGCGTCGACCGCACCGACTGGAGCCAGGCCGCCCTGGAGACCGCGCCGGACCCCGAGCACTTCGACGACTTCGCCGCCCTCGCCGCGACCGTCGCCCGACGCTATCCGGACGTACGGCACTTCATCGTGTGGAACGAGTTCAAGGGCTTCTGGAACGACGCCGAGGGCCGCTGGGACCACGAGGGTTACACCCGGCTGTACAACCTCGTGTACCGGGCGCTGAAGAAGGTCAACCCCGAGATCCAGGTCGGCGGCCCGTATCTGGTGATGGACAGCCTCGATCCCCGTGAGGCGCACGCCTCGAAGACCTTCAAGGGCGGTTGGGGTGCCATGGACCAGCGGGTCCTGGACGCCTTCGACCACTGGAACGAGCACAAGGCGGGCGCCGACTTCGTCGTGGTGGACGGCTCCAGCTACACCCGGGACGACGAACTCGTCCCCGACGAGTTCACGGCCACGGAGAAGTTCACCGCCGTCGGCGAGTGGGTGCGCCGGCGGACCGGCGGTGAACTGCCCCTGTGGTGGGCCGAGTACTACGTCGAGCCCGGCGACGGCGACGACAACCGGCACGGCTGGTCCGAGACCCGCCGGGAGGCCGTGCACGCCGCCGGACTGATCGCGATGGCCGAGGGCGGCGCCACCTCCGGCTTCTACTGGAACCCCGAGGCCGAGACGGGCGGCGAGTGCCCCGGCTGCCTGTGGACCCCCACCGAGGGCGCGGACGGCGGACGCCAACTGCCCCTGTACGACCTGCTGTCCCGGTTCGCCGCCGCGTTCCCGCCGGGCACGGAGTACCGCACCGTGGCCGCCCCGCCCCGGGTCCGGGTCCTGGCGACGGACCGTACGGCCCTGGTGGTGAACACCCTCGACCGCTCCACCAGGGTGACCGTCGACGGCAAGCGGATCACCTTGCAGGCGTACCAGGTCAGGTGGCTCGACCGGTGAACCGGGTGAGCCACCCGACCACCCTCACTTGATCGTCAGGAACCGCTGTACCAGCGAGGCCAGCAGGACCGCGAGCAGCGGCAGCGAGAACCAGAAGCCGCTCTGCAACCGGCGCAGTTGGCGCACCCCGGGCCGCACCGCGACCCGGACCACCTCGCGCGCCGTCAGCAGCACGATCAGCGCCAGCGCCGCCAGCCCCCCGACCACCGACCACGGCGTCCAGGTCACCTGCGGCCCGACCGGCCCGGGATCGGCCTTCGGCACCTCACCGGCGGGCCGCTCGCGCAGCGCGTACATCGTCACGTCCTCGTTGACGAACACCTTCCGCAGTTCCTGACGCCGGTCCAGGTGGTACAGGAGCCTCGGCTCCCAGCTGGCCGAGTAGCCGACGTCCAGCCGGAGATAGGTGACCTGACCGCGGTTGATCATCAGATACGAGTGGGGGCCCGCGTCCCTCAGCGCCTCCACCAGCCCCGACACCAGCACGGGGTCGGTCGGCGCGAGCGTGGGAAGGTACTCCACCTTCTCCATGTCCCGCGCGCCCCACGGCATCGACGGCGTCACGACGTTGACGGTGTCGTTGCTCAGCCACAGCAGCCGCACGCTCGGATCGTCGTGCGCGTACACGAACTCCATCGCCGCGACCTCGCCCGGCCGGACCCGCTCGAACGGCTCGTTGCCCCAACGGGCCACCAGGAAGCCGCCCATGAGGACCAGGCCCGCCATGAACGCCGCCAGCGGGGCCAGGCTCACCCGGTCCCTGTCGCGTTCCTTCGCGGTGACGCCGGTGCGCGGGAAGAGCGCGAGGCCGGTGAGCAGGGCCGCGCCGGGCAGCGCGAACATGAAGACCCGCAGCGCCATCTCGCCGCCGTAGCTCTGCATGCCGAAGCCGAGGAACGGGACGAAGGTGAGGACCAGCAGCGAGCGCTCGCGGTACTTGTGGTCGCGGCGCCGCCACCAGCCCCAGCAGGCCAGCGCCATCACCGAGCCGGCCAGCAGCACCCGCACGTACAGCACCAGCTTGTGGGTGGAGCTGCCGCCCTCGATCCGGCCGGACACCGACGAGGAGACATTGGAGCCGACCCCGCCGACCCCGCCGAACAACTCGTCGAAGTGCCCGGACCAGTACGGCTCGGCCATGAAGCCGATCCACGACACCACCAGCACCCCGAACAGGATCGGCAGCCCGCGCAGTTCGCTGCGGCCCACCAGCACCAGTGCCGTCAGCACGCCCAGCATCATGAACGGGGTCAGCTGGTGCGCGGGCACGCACACCGCGAACAGCGCGATCAGCACCAGCAGCAGCCCCGCCCGCTGCCGCCGGTCCGTCGGCTCGACCTCCAGCTCGCCGGGCCGCACCTTCGTCCAGATCACCCGCGGCGCCCGGAACCACACCAGCAGGATCGCCGCGAACGCCAGGTACAGCAGATAGGTGAAACCCTGCGGGGAGAAGTAGTCCTGGCCGACCCAGCCGCTGAGCACGAACACCCAGATCCCGGTCCACCGCGCCCGCCAGCTCGCCCGCATCGAACGGGTCAGCAGGAACATCGGTACCAGGTACAGCAGTTGCATGGTCAGCGGCCACCAGCGGATGACCTCGGTCAGGTCCGAGACCCCGCACGCCTGCGCCACGAACGCGGCCACCGCGAAGAACCCCGGCCAGCTCCACCGCGCGTCCAGGTCCGGCACGGCCGACCCGGTGCGGTCGATGTACTCCAGGAAGCCCAGGTGCTGCCAGGCCGTCGCGAACCGCGGTTCGGTCTCGATCAGCGCGGGCAGGGCGTGCAGCGACACCACCGTGGCCAGCAGGGTGACCAGCAGCAGCGCCCGGTGCTCCCGGCCCAGCCACAGCAGCGAGGCGAACACGGTGACCAGCAGCCCGGCGCCGATCAGCGTGGGCGTCGGCAGCACCGAGATCAGCCCGAGCCCGCCCATCGCGTCCAGGTCCGCCTCGCCGAGCCGAAGCGCGGGCACCCAGTACAGCAGCAGCGCGGCGGTCAGCAGACAGCCGAGGACCACACCGGTCCGGGTCGGCGGCGTGCCGAACCGCTCGACGGGCAACGGCCCCTCGGGCTCGCGCGGCTCCTCCTCCCGCACCGCCTCCGGCACGTCCGGGACGGCCTCCCGCTCCTCCGCCTCGAACGGTGCGTCCGGGACAACCCTCCGTTCCTCGGCCTCGAACGGCGCGTCCGGGACGATCGCCCGTTCCTCGGCCTCGAACGGCGCGTCCACCTCCGGCTCCGGCTTCTCCAACGGCAGCCCCACCGCCCAGGTCGGCCGGTGCCCCGGCCCGCGTACCGCGGGCAGGCCGGTGGGCGGAGTGCCGGGGCCCGGCCGGACGTCGGGCCGGCGCTCCAGATGGTCGAGGTCGACATGGATGCCGAGGCCGAGGGTGTCGGAGTCCAGCGCCCAGCCCTGCCCCCGCTCGCGGGCCCCGAGGTCGGCGAGGTCGCCGTCGGGCGCGGAGTCCTCGGGGACCTCCGGTGGCGCGGTCCGCACCGTCCGGTAGAGCTTCGGCGCGGCTATGGCGACGATCACCGACAGCGCCACTATCTCGGCGACACCGGCACCGGTCAGCCCCATCCGGGGGAGCAGCAGCAGCGTCAGACCCAGCACCAGCGCGCACAACAGGCCCTGGAGCCAGGCCAGTCCGGCGGTGCGGCTCTGCGCCCGCAGCACCGCGAAGTACGTCTCCATCACCACGCGCAGCAGCCCGCCGACGGCGAACCAGCGCAGCAGCGGTGTCGCCGCGTCCGCGTAGCCCCCGCCGAACACACCCAGGATCCACGGGGCGCCGAAGAACAGCACCGCCGAGACCGGGATCATGATCCGTGCCATCCGCTTGAGCGCGGCCCGGGTGTTGGCGGCGAGCCGACCCGGGTCGTGCGAGCCCTCGACGGTGAGCGAGGCGCCCATGTTGATGGCGAGCAGGTTGACCGTGCCGCCGATGGTGGCGGTGATGTAGAAGTAGGCGTTGTCCTCGGAGCTGACCTGCGCGGCCACGATCACGGGGATCAGGTAGACCACGGCGAGGGAGAACAGCGAGCCGGTGTAGTCGCCCGCCAGGAACCTGCCGATCTCCTTCAGCGACGGGGTCTTCGCCCGCTCCTCGGTCGAGGTCACGTGCCGCGGCACCAGCCGCCGGAACACCAGCCAGCCCAGCGGCAGTACCGAGATCGCGATGGCCGCGACCCAGGAGACGAACACCCCGGTGGTCGGCACCGCCGCCGCGAACGCGACCAGCAGCCCCAGCTTCACCGCCGAGAACGCGGTGTTGCCCACCGGCACCCACAGCGCGCTGCGCAGCCCGGTCAGCACCCCGTCCTGGAGCGTGAGCAGGTTCCACGCGACGACGGCGACCACGAACCCGAGCCCCGCCACCGGCCCGTCCAGGAACCGGTACGACGGACCCCACAGGTCCAGCGTGACCAGGAAGACACCGGCAGCCACCGCCACCACGACCGAACTTCCCGCGTACGTACGGAAGATGAGCCGTCCGGTGGCCCGGCCCGCGATCGGGATGAACCGGGCGAGCGCGCCGGTCAGGGTCACCGCGGTGAGACCCGCGAGGAACTTCATCGCGGCGATGGCGGCCGAGCCCTGGCCGACCGCGGACTCGGAGTAGTAGTGGGCCGCGGCCAGCCAGAAACCGAGACCGAGCACCGCGGAGATACCGGTGTTGAGCATCAGCGCGTAGGCGTTGCGGAACAGCTGGCTGCCGCGTCCGGGCGGGCCGGGCGCGCGGGCCGCGGGCTCGGCGGTCTCGGTCGTGGTCGTGGTGTCAGACACGGGTTCGGACGGCCTTCCGGCGTATCTGGCGTGCTCTGCGGACCATGGCGTAGCCCTTGGTGAGGGCGAGGTCCCGGGCGAAGGTGCGGGTGATCGCGCGGCCCTCGACCAGCCGCCGGAACTCCTCGGCACCGGTGCTGCGGCGCACGGTCACCCGGCGCAGCGCGTACGGCCCCTGACGGCGCCGGGCCAGCCCGTTGCCGACGGCGAGCGCCTGGGCGTACCCCGTCTCGCGGACCGCCTCGCGGACCCGGCGGCTGGAGTAGCCGTAGGGGTAGGCGAACGAGGACGGTACGGTGCCTAGCTGGTCCGAGACGATCTCCTTGCACAGGATCAGCTCCCGGCGCAGAGGGTCGTCGGGGAGCTGGTCGAGCTGGGGGTGGGTGTGGCTGTGTCCGCCGATCTCCACCCCGGACGCGGCGAGTTCGCGCACCTGGTCCCAGTCCAGCATGGTGTCCAGGGCGCCGCCGGTGTCGTACGGGCCGCGCAGCCAGCCGGTGGAGACGAACAGCGTGGCCGGGAAGCCGTGCTTGGCGAGCACGGGCAGGGCGTGCCGGTGCACGCCCTCGTAGCCGTCGTCGAAGGTGATCAGGAGCGGGCGCGCGGGCAGCGGGCGTCCGTGCCGCCAGTACGCGGCCAGCTCGGCGGTGCCGACCGGGGTAAGGCCCAGGTCGGCGACGACCGCCATCTGCTCGGCGAACGCCTCCGGCGTCACCGACAGGGCGCGGGTGGCGTCGTTCGGCGCCGACGCCACCGAGTGGTACATCAGGATCGGCACGGCGGCCGGGCCGGAGGTGTCCCTGCCGTGGGGCGCGAGGGCTGGGCCTGAGGTGTCCCTGCCGTCGGGCGCGGGGGCTGGGCCGGCGATGCCCCTGTCGTTGGGTACGGCGGCCGGGCCGGAGGTGTCCCTGTCGTCGGGCTCGGCGGTCGGGCCGGCGATGCCCCTGTCGTTGGGCACGGCGGCTGGTCCGGAGGTGTCCCTGTCGTCGGGCTCGGCGGTCGGGCCGGAGGTGTCCTCGTCGTTCGGCTCGGCGGCCCGGACGGAATCGTCGCGCCGTTCGTGTGCCGCCGGTTCACCCATCGCCGCACCCCTCGATCCCCGCCACCGAGTACGTCACCGCGCCCTGGCGTGCCCGGACGCTCCCGACGACATACCCGCCGGCCGCCGTCAGCACCCCGGCGACGATCGCGCCCGCCCGGCCCGCGCCTCCCGGCCGGGCCAGCAGCGCGTCCCGTACCCCGCGGACCACACCGGCCGGCAACACCCGGGTGGTGTACCGGCGTTCGGACTCCAGGCCCTTCTCCGCCCCGACGCTCCTCGCCACCAGCGCCTTCGACAGGCCCTCCGCGTAGGAGCGGGTGCGGAAGTACCGGAAGTGCTCGCGGGCCTCGGGCACCCGGTGGTGGATGATCGCACGGTCGTCGATGAGCAGGACCGCGTCGGGCCGGGCCTGCGTCAGCCGGATGCACAGCTCCGTCTCCTCGCAGCCCAGCGGCCGTTTGTCGCCGTCGCGCCCGATCCCGGTGGCGAAACCGCCCGCCGCGTCGAACGCCGTACGGCGGAAGGAGGCGTTGCCGCCGAGCACGTTGCGCACCCGGACCCGGCCCGGCGGCAGACCGCGGTAGGTGCAGCCGACCACCCAGTCGAACTCCTCCGGGAACCAGGCCGGACGGCGGCCCGAGGCCCACACGGGCTCGGTGCGGCCGCCGACCGCCATGACCAGCGGATCGGCGTAACCGGCGGCGAAGTGCCGCAGCCAGTCCCGCTCGGCGACGGCGTCGTCGTCGAGGAAGGCGATCACCTCGCCGTAGGAGGCGGCGATACCGGTGTTGCGGCCGGCGGACAGGCCGCGGGGACCCGCGTTGGCGAGCACCCGCACGTCCGTGGCCTCCTTGTACTCCTTGGCCAGGCGCTCCCGGAGGGGATCGTTGTGGTCGACGACCAGCAGCGTCTCCAGGGCCGGGCGGGACTGCGCCCGCACCGAGGCGACCGCCGCGAGGATGTCCTCCCAGCGGTCCTCGGTGTAGACGCAGATCACGACGGAGATGTCGGGACCGCTCAAGACACCTCTCCCCGGACCGAGTCGAGCATCGGGGAGCGCTCGGCGCGACGGCGCAGGTCACGCCGGTTGGAGCGTTCCCTGAGGATCACGTTGAGGACCCGGAACCCGTCCCGCACGGCCCGGAGATTGCTGGTGCCGTGGATGCGGAGGTACTCGTGGCTCGGTATCTCCTGCACCCGCAGGCCCGCCTTGACGACCCGTATGTTCATCAGGGTCTCCACCTCGAAGCCGGTGCAGTCGAGGTCGATCTTGTCCAGGCAGTGCCGCCAGAACGCGTTGTAGCCGTAGCAGAGGTCGGTGTAGCGGGCGCCGAACTTGCGGTTGACGACGGCGCACAGGGCACGGTTGCCGAGCTTGCGGATGAAGGTCATGTCGTCGGTGCCGCCGCCGTTGGCGAAGCGTGACCCCTTGGCGAAGTCGGCGCCCGAGACCAGGGCCGAGACATAGCTGACGATCTCCTGCCCGTCCGCCGAGCCGTCCGCGTCGACCATCACGATGATGTCGCCGCTGCACGCCTCGAACCCGGTGATCAGGGCGTCCCCCTTGCCCTTGCCGTGCTGCTCCACGACCTTCACACCGGGCCACAGCCCGCGGGCCACTTCGACGGTGTCGTCCGTGGAGTTGCCGTCCACCAGCACCACTTCGTGGATCCAGTCCGGCAGGGTCTTGAAGACGTACGGCAGGTTCTCCGCCTCGTTCATGGCCGGGATGACCACGCTCACCGGTGGCGCGATGGCCAGGTGCGAGGAGACGGGCCGGTAGGCGCCGGCCGTGCGGTACTGGTCGCCCGTGGTCGCCGGGCGCAGAACTGAGCTCATGAGTCTGGTCCCTCTCGTCCGGTGGACCGCCCGCCCCTGGGGCGGCCCGGTTGTGTGTCCGGTTCGAAAGGGGGGTTATTCACTGGCATAACTCACCGGCTCCCGCGGAAAGCGACAGCCGATTGCGCGGCACGCCCCGGTCGCACGTACCCCCAGGTACGCAGGCCGAGTGCGGCACCCCCCTACCGCGCCCCGCGCCGGCGCCACCGCGGCCCTGAGCCCTCCCCTGGTCCGCGTAGGTGGTGGTCCGATGCGGGTGAGATGTACGACGGTATTGACGATTGCGTCCGTATGGCAAGACCTGGAACGAGGCCTCACGTTTTTGTTGGTTTTTCCGTTACCGCCGAACTGAGCGGATCTTTCCCACTCGCTTGAGCAGCCGGTCGGCGGGTTCGAACAGCTCCGGACGGGACACCACGGCATTGCGCAGTGCCCGGACCGGGGCGCGGCGGGCCCGGTGTCCGAGCGCCACCGGATGACGGCGGGTCACCCACCCCTCGGACACGCTCAGCTCGCGTGACTTCAGGGAGTCCTTGTACTCCTTCTGACCCCGCCCCAGGTCCAGTTGGGCGATGCCGTCGGCGGCGGCCGCCTCGGCCATCCGCAGGTGCAGCACCAGACCGGGGGAGTACTTCGAGAACGCCGGGTCGTAGGCCGGGAACCAGCAGGCCAGCACCCGTTCGCTGCGCAGCCCGAAGTGCGCGGCGATCGGCCGGTCACCGGCGTACAGCACCGAGAGGACCCCCGCGAACGACTCGCCGCGGGTGTGGAACAGCCGCTCCACCAGCCGGGTGATCCACTCCTGGGCGAACCGGTCGCTCCGCCCGGTCCTGCGGTACTGCGCCGACTTCCACTCCATGAGCGTGCGCAGCGCCGCCGGGTCCCGCTCGTCGTGCACGTACCGCAGGCCCGGGTGGTCGCGGCCCAGCTTGCGCTCCTTGGCGAGCGTGGTCCGGGTGAACTTGGGGGAGCGCTCCCGCAGTCCGGCCAGATACGCCTCGTACCCCTGGTCCACGTCGATGACCGGTGACGGGAAGGTGCCGGTGGCCTCCGCCCCGAACGCGGTCTGCCCCTCGACCAGGTGGTCGAACTCCCACACCGCGAGCCCGCACGCCTTCAGCAGGTCCCGGGCGTCCCACGCGAACCCGGGCCGGTGCACCAGGCCCTGGGCGTCGGAGACCCCGAGCCCCACGGCCCGGCCGACGCCCGTCGCGGTGCGCTGGTACGCGAAGAACGCGGCCGGCTCGCCCGCCTCCCGCACCACCGCGATCCGTACGCCGGAGCGGCAACGGCCCACCGCGAGCGCGAACTCGGGGGACAGGAAGGGGTTCGCCAGCTCGGGCGATCCGTGCAGATGGGCCTTGGACTGCATCGCCGTCCACGCCGTCCGGTCGGCGGCGGTCAGCTCGCCGGGACGGTACACGCTGATGTCCACGTCAGGGAGTCCGCCTTCGTTCCGTACGGCCGCGCGGCCGTCGTACCTCTACGAGCAGGAGGATGAGGGCGCTCAGCGCGGTCACGGCGACGATGCCGCCGGTCGCCGACCAGAGGTGCAGGGCCAGCATCGACTGGGCCACCAGCATGTCGACGGCGACCGCGCCCGCCAGCGAGACCAGGGTCCGGCCGAAGGGGTCGAGGCCGCGCAGGGCGGTGGCGATGGCCGCCGCGGGGGCGGCCAGCAGGAAGAACAGCGTGAGCGGGCCGCGCAGCGGTGAGTCGCTGCCGACGAGGGCGAGCAGCGCGCCGGCCGCCCCCACGGCCGTCGCCGCGCCCGCCAGCAGCGGCGCCAGATCCCCCCGGACCGGCCGCGCGCGCCGGGCGCCGTCGGACGACGGTGCCTTCGGTCTTGTTGAAGACGTCTTGAGCCTTAAGGTCTGCATGGGCGACTTTGCCCCCCGAAGCGCCGGATGCCGGGCTTCAATGTGGCGCAGCCCCGCGGCGGCCGTCAAGACGGCGGGCCGGAACGACGGCTGTTCCCCGGAGGTGGTGGGGCACCCCCGGGGAACAGTGGATCCCCCGTTACGGGACGAGCTTCAGGAGCCGGTTCGGCGAGCCCGTGCCCGCGCTGGTGACCTTGCCGGTGGTGGCGCCCGCGATCAGTGCCGAGGCGACCTGGGCCGGCGTGGACGAGGTGTGGTTCGCCAGGTAGACCGCGGCCGCGCCCGCCACGTGCGGGCTGGCCATCGACGTGCCGGAGATGGTGCTGGTCGCGGTGTCGCTGGTGTACCAGCCCGCCGTGATCGACGATCCGGGCGCGAAGATGTCGAGGACCGAGCCGTAGTTGGAGTAGCTGGCCTTCGCGTCGGTGCTGGTGGTGGCGCCGACCGTGATGGCGGTGGAGACCCGGGCCGGGGAGTACGAGGAGGCGTTCGCGGCGCTGTTGCCCGCCGCGACCGCGTAGGTGACGCCGCTGGCGATGGAGTTGGCGACCGCGGTGTCCAGCGAGGTGGAGGCGGAGCCGCCGAGGGACATGTTGGCGACGGCCGGTCCGGTCGCGTTCTCGGTGACCCACTCGATGCCCGCGATGACGCCCGCGGTGGTGCCGGAGCCGCTGTTGTTGAGCACCCGGACCGCCACGATGTTCGCCTTCTTGGCGACGCCGTAGGTCGAGCCCGCGATCGTGGTGGCCACATGGGTGCCGTGGCCGTTGCCGTCGCCGGCGGAGGTGTCGCCGTCGACCGCGTCGTAGCCGTAGCTGGCACGGCCGCTGATCTGGGAGTGGGTGATGCGGACGCCGGTGTCGATGACGTAGACCGTCACCCCGCTGCCGGCGGTGTCGGGGTAGGTGTACGTGCCGGACAGCGGCAGCGAGGTCTGGTCGATGCGGTCCAGGCCCCAGGGGGCGCTCGTCTGGGTGGTGTCGGTGAGCCGGACGCGCTGGTTCTGCTCGACGGAGGCCACCGAGGGGTCGGCGGCGAGTCTGCGGGCCTCGGCGGCGGAGAGGGTGGCGGTGTAGCCGTTGAGGACCTTGTCGAAGGTCTTCTTCACCGAGCCGCCGTACTCCTTGATCAGGCCCTTGCCGGCACTGGAGGCCGCCTTGAGGCCGGTGCCCTTCTTCAGCGTGACGATGTAGCTGTCCTGGACGGCGGTGGGGGAGCCCGCGGCCAGGACCCTGCCCTCGGCCGGGGCGGCCTGGGCGGGCAGTGCGGTGAGTGAGCCCACGAGGGCGGCGGTCGCCAGGCTGGTTATCGCGGCGAACCGGACCTTCTTGCTACGCAGTTGTGCCATTACGAGGGAGTCCTCCTCATTGGCGACGCGCGCTTGGGTGGGGCACGCGTCTGTGGGGGGTGCGCACGTGATCGCGCGCACGGCCGCGGAGCGTCGCGTTCCCGCTACGGGCTGCATAAAGAGTGGGTGATCTACGTGCGTAGAACAAGGGAGTTGAGGGGCTGTCAACGAATCTGTCATGAGCACGTAATCAAACTCATGGTGAACACACAGGATGGGAAACGGTTCGGGGTGAGAAATATTGACATGAACACTTCCTGTCAACACGCGTAGCTGCTACGACAGTTGTGGCAGAGATCCTGCTAAAGGGAGGTTCCATGAGACGTTCCCGAATTGCCGCTTACGTCGGCTCGCTCCTCCTCGCCGTCGGAGCCGTCCTCACCGGCGCCGGTTCCGCACAGGCGGCCACCGGGCCCTACGTGGCCCTCGGTGACTCCTATTCCTCGGGTGTCGGCGCGGGCAGCTACATCGGCTCCAGCGGCGACTGCAAGCGCAGCACCAAGGCACACCCCTACCTCTGGGCGGCCGCCAACTCACCCTCGTCGTTCGCCTTCACCGCCTGCTCGGGCGCCCGAACGGGTGATGTTCTCGCCAACCAGCTGAGCCCGCTCAACTCCTCCACCGCACTGGTCTCCATCAGCATCGGCGGCAACGACGCGGGATTCGCCGACGTCATGACGACCTGTGTGCTCCAGTCCGACAGCTCCTGCATCTCCCGCATCAACACCGCCAGGGCCTACGTCGACTCCACGCTCCCCGGGCGGCTCGACAACGTCTACACGCAGATCCGCGCCAAGGCACCCAACGCCCGGGTCGTCGTCATCGGCTACCCGCGCTTCTACAAGCTCGGCCAGTCCTGCCTCGGCCTGTCCGAGGCCAAGCGCAAGGCCATCAACGACGCCTCCGACCACCTGAACGCCGCGGTCGCGCGCCGGGCCGCCGCGCACGCCTTCACCTTCGGCGACGTCCGCACCACCTTCACCGGTCACGAGATCTGCTCCGGCAGTTCCTGGCTGCACAGCGTCAACTGGCTCAACATCGGCGAGTCGTACCACCCGACCGCGTCCGGCCAGTCCGGCGGCTACCTGCCGGTCCTGAACGGCGCGGCCTGACCCTCCTCAGTAACGCGCGTCAGTAACGCGCGTCAGTAACGCGCTTCAGCAACTCGCTTCAGTAACGCGCTTCAGCAACTCGCTTCAGTAGCTCGGTGAAGGAGAAGCGGAGGCCCCGCCCGTCGGGGTCTCCGTGACACAGGTGACCGAGAACGGGACCGCGTTGGACTTCGTCTCCACCGGGTCCCGGACCTCGACGCTGATCTCGTTCCGGAAGGTCCCGCTCTCCTCGCCCGTCGTCACGAACGCGCGGTCCTGCTTGGTGCGGGAGCCGCCCTCGGGGAACGACAGCGTCTTCCAGCCGGAGTCCATCACATCGCCGTCCCGCGACACCCAGCGGTAGCTGACCTCCGCCGGCAGCCGCCCCGCCGTGAACGTCGCCGTGAACGCCGGGGCCTCCTCCTGCGGGGGCGGACAGGCGCCCTCGTACTCCGTGTTCGACCCGGCCAGCGTCACCTGCACGGACTGCGGTGGCGGGGTGTCGGACGCGCTCTCGCTCGGGCTCGGCGTCGGCTCGGCGCTCCCGGTGCCGTCGTCGTCCGTCTCGCTCGGCGTGCTCTCCGTCTCCGCCCGGCTGGTCGTACCGCCCGTGCCGCCGGCCTCGGTGCCGTCGTCCTCCTGGTTGAGCAGCGCGTACGTCAGACCGGCCAGGGCGAGCGCCAGCGCGACCGCGCCCGCGATCAGGGCGTAGGCGGCCCGGCGGTTGTGGTCCGGCGGTCCGGCGGTCGCGGCGGTCGGATTCGTGGTGGCGGCGGTCGGTGCGCCCGGGTGCGGGGCGGGTGCGGGCGGAGGCTGACGGTGTGCCGCGACCGTCGGGGAGTACGGCGTCGCCCGGACGGTCCCCGCGCGGGGTGTGCCTCCCGCGCCGATGACCCGCAGCTCCCGCTCGGCCTCCTCGGCGGGCAGCCGGTCGGCGGGGTCCTTGCGCAGCAGCCCCTCGATCACCGGGGCCAGCGGACCGGCCCGCAGCGGCGCCGGCAGCTCCTCGTCGACGATCGCCCGCAGGGTGCTGAGCGGGGTGTCCTGGCGGAACGGGGAGTTGCCCTCCACCGAGGCGTACAGCAGCACGCCCAGCGACCACAGGTCGGACTCCGGACCCGGGGTGCGGCCCAGCGCCCGCTCCGGGGCGAGGAACTCGGGCGAGCCGATCACCTCGCCGGTCATCGTCAGCGCGGAACTGCCCTCCACCATGGCGATGCCGAAGTCCGTCAGCACCACCCGGCCGTCGTTGGCCAGCAGCACGTTGGCCGGCTTCACGTCCCGGTGCAGCACCCCGGCCTCGTGCGCGGCCCGCAGCGCGGCCAGAACCTCCGCCCCGATGTGCGCCGCGCGCTGCGGTGCCAACGGGCCCTCGGCATCCAGGAGTTCGGCGAGCGAGATCCCGCGCACCAGCTCCATCACGATCCACGGACGGCCGTCCTGGGTGGCCACGTCGTACACGGTCACCACATTGCGGTCCGCCACCCGGGCCGCCGCCCACGCCTCACGTTCCAGGCGGGCGTACATCCGCTCCACGTCGGCGGCCGGCAGGCCGTGCGGGGCCCGTACCTCCTTCACGGCGACCTCGCGGTGCAGCACCTCGTCCCGGGCCCGCCAGACCGTCCCCATGCCGCCCTCGCCGAGCGGGGACAGGAGACGGTAGCGGCCCGCGATCACTCGTTCACTGCCCGGTGCGTCGGACACGGGCGCCCCCATTCGCATGCGCGCGAACTCTCCCTTTCCTCACAAAGTAGCTCAGCCGAGTGCCGATGCCGCCCCCTTGAGCACCAATCCGGCCCCAAGAGCTACGACGACCAACGCGGACAACAGCGGTGCCGTACGGCGGACCAGACCCGTCAGCGGATGTGCGGCCCAGCGCGGACGCCGCTCCAGCAGCCGGCTCGCCCCCGCCCCGAGCCGTACGACGGCGAACCCCGCCACGGTGAGGGTCAGGGCGAGCCCGAGCCCGTACGCCACGACGAGCAGCAGTCCGAACCAGGCGTGGCCGAGCGCTGCGGCTCCGACCAGCACGACGACGGCCGAGGGGCTGGGCACGAGTCCGCCGGCGAACCCCAGCAGGATCGTGCCGCGCACGGTGGGAGCGATGGTGTGGGTGTGCGTGCTGCCGCCGTGCGTGTGGGTGTGCGTGTGCGCGTGCGGGTGCTGGTGGGGGGTGTGGTGCGGGTGTTCGTGGTGGTGGTCGTGGCCGTGGCCGCGCTGGTCGTCGTGGTGGGTGTGGCCATGAGTACGGTCATGATCATGATGGTGGTCGTGCCCATGGCTGTGGTCGTGGTCGTGGTCGTGGTCATGGTCATGGTGGTGGTCGTGCCCGTGGTCGTGATGGCCGTGCTCGGTGGCGTGTGCGCCGACCAGGGCGGGGGTCCGCTCGGGTACCCGCGGCCGGGGAAGCGGACGCGGTTCGGTGCGGCCGTGGCTCCGGAGGTGCCAGGCGCGGCGCAGGAGGGTCGCTCCCGCCGCCGTGACCAGGGCGCCGCTCGCGATGCCGAGCCAGGCGATGACGGACGGCGCCGCCGCCGACCCGGCGGTGACCAGCAGCCCCAGCGCGACCACGCCCAGGGTGTGCGTGACGGTCACCGACGCGGCGAGCGGCAGCACGTCCTTCATCCGGGCCCGGCCGCCGCGGGCCGCCGCCACGGCCGCCATCAGCGTCTTGCCGTGGCCCGGCGCGAGGGCGTGCAGGGCGCCCAGGCCGACGGCGACGAACAGGGCGAGCGCGGCGAAGCCGGCCGTCAGGTCCTCGCGGGCGACCAGGGAGTCCAGGGCCCGCGTGAAGCGGTCGGCGCCGCGCGGCAGCACGGAGGCGGCGGGGGCGTCCCGCTCCTCCCCGGCCAGCGCGGGCCCGCCCGGCCGCACCCGCAGCGCGGCGGAACCGGTGTCGGCGGGCGAGGAGAGCAACTCCTCCGGGTAGGAGGTCAGTTCGCCGGAGAGCGACTCCTCCGGTACGTCGGAGGCGGCGAGCGTCATCCGGTCGCCGCGCGCCGTGACCTCCCGCCAGCCCGGACCGGCCTCCGCGCCCGCCGCACGGAACCCGATCTCCAGGCTCTCCGCGTCGGGCAGCGGGGCCCGCAGCTCGCACTCCACCCGCAGGGTGTCCAGACCGGCC
This sequence comes from Streptomyces sp. NPDC048002, assembly GCF_040653275.1. Classification (NCBI taxonomy): domain Bacteria; kingdom Bacillati; phylum Actinomycetota; class Actinomycetes; order Kitasatosporales; family Streptomycetaceae; genus Streptomyces; species Streptomyces sp. NPDC048002. Next base: position 19,011 of record NZ_JBEZNL010000012.1, read on the forward strand.
TGACCGGGCCGTACCCGCACCCCGGCCCGCTCCACGGTGAGGGCGACCGTACGGCCGTCCACCGTGACCTCGCCGTCCCGGGCGGCGCTCGCGCACCTGCGGTCCGCCCACTCCGCGCGGCCCAGCCGCTCGATGTCCGGCGCGGCCTGGATGGCCGGGATCTCCGCGAGGTCCTCGACGTGCAGGACGCGCAGGGCGCCCGGTGCGGCGACGAGTCCGTCGTAGCGGTTGACGGTGAAGTTGCCGAGGGGGTGCGCGCTCGCGGGCGGGGAGGGGACCAGCACGAGCGCGCCGGCGGCCGCGAGGACGGCCGCCCCGGAGGCGGTGCGACGAGGGAGGTTCACTCGCCCGCCTCCATGTCCTTGAGGGCGGCGCGGGCCTCGCGGGCGCCGATCGGGGAGAAGCCCGGGTTGAGGCGCAGGGCGGCCGACAGGTGCGCGCGGGCGTCCCGTTCCTCGCCGGCGCCGCGCTCGATCATGCCGCGGTGGTAGAGGAACGTGGCGTTGCGGTATCCGGTGGCGGTCGCGCGGCGCGCGTAGGGCAGGGCCTCCTCGTCCTTGCCGTTGACGTGCAGGGCCCAGGCCAGCGCGTCGGCGGTGTGCACGGTCCGGCGCCGCTCCCACTCGGCGCGGGCCGCGCGCAGGGCGGTACGGGCGTCGCCGTGGTCGGCGGCGGCCAGCGCGGTGTCGAGGTCGACGTTGACGCCGTTGGTGCGGGCCAGCGCGGTCCACGCGTCGACCAGCGCGTACTGCTCCTCCGCCCGCTCCCGGTCGCCGCCGGACGCGTACAGCTCGCCGAGGACGACCAGCGGCCCCGGCAGCGGTGACCGCGCGACGACGGCCTCCATGCCGCGCACCGCCGCCTTCCGCTCCCCGGCGGCCGCCTGCGCCCGCGCCCGGCCCTCCAGCGCCGGGAGGTAGGTGTCGTCGGCGGCGAGTGCCCGCGCGTAGTACAGCAGTGCCTCCTCGTGGTCGCCCCGGTTCCAGGCGAGCTGGCCCAACTGCCCGGCCACGTACGCGACGTCCGCGGGGGCGGTCGCGGAGGCCAGCGCCTGCTTCAGCACCCGTCGCGCGGTCGTCACGTCGCCCCGCAGTTCGCGGACGTAGGCGTACCGGGTGAAGACGGGGACACCGGGCCGGCGTTCGTCGGCGGTGTCGGCCGCCTCGGCGGCCTCGTCGTACCGCCCGAGTTCGACCAGGGCGTCGACACGGGTGGCCAGCGCCCGCTCGTTGTAGGGGTTGGCCCTCAGCGCGCGCTTCGCGTGGGCGAGGGCGCCGGGGAAGTCGTGCCGGGCCGCCGCCAGGGCGGCGCGCCCGGCGAGGGCCTGGTCGTTGTCCGGCTCCAGCTCCAGCGACCGCTTCAGCGCCCGCTCCGCCTGCGGGTACCGCGAGGGGTCGCCGTTGGTCCTGGCCTGTTCCACGTAGGCGAGTCCCAGAGTCGCCCAGCCGCCGAAGTCCCGTGGCTGCGCCCGCAGATGGCGTTGGAGGGAGGACACGTCGGTGTCGAGGTCCCCCGAGGTCAGGCCCACCGGGGCGACGGCGGGGACACCGCCGCCCGGGGTGTCCTGCCCGCCCCCCAGGGCGATGGCACCCGAGGTCAGCGCGACGGCCAACAGCGCCGCGCACCAACCGAGTCGAGCCCGCGAGTTCATGCTCTCTCCTGGATCGTCGTACGCCCGACGGACGCTTGATGAGTGCCGCGGTGGGGTGCGGGGGGCCCGGCCGACCGGTCAAGTACCGCCGAATCGAGTCGAGTTGCCCGCACCCCGAGGGCGGCTAGTACGCGCGGTCCCGCATCCGGCGCCACCAGAGCAGCCCGGCCCCGATCAAGGCCACACCGGCGGCCCCGGCACCCGCGGACGCGGCGATCAGCGTGGTGTCGGACGACGTCCCCGTGCCCAGCGCGTCGCCTATCTGGTTGCGCACGCTGTTCCCGTCCGCGGTCCCCTCGGCGCGCGGCCCCCGAGATCCCTCGGTCGGTAGCGCGACGTAGGGGAACGCCTTCTCGAACTTCTTGTCGTTCTTGTTGACGGCGTCACCCAGGTCGTTCTTGGAGCCCACCAGCTCGCCCTCGACGACCTGGAGGGACACGTCGATCACGTCGTCCGTCAGCCGCCGTCCGTTGGGGAAGCCGGCGTTGTCGCCGTCGAGCACGCCCAGCCGCTTGGGCTTGGCCGTCGGCTTGACGGAGGTGTTCAGCCTCAGCTGCTCCGACGGGGTCACGTGCGGCGGCTGGTTGAGGCCCTCGACGCCCTTGAGGAACACGTCCACGAGGTCGTTGCGCGGCTCGGCGGGCGCCGGGATCTTGTAGATCGCCTCGATCAGCTTCGGCAGCTCGGGGTTGGTGACGTTCTTCAGGAACTGCCCGTCGTTCCAGGGCGCGCTCGCGTTGAACTTGTCCTTGTCCTTGAGCGGGTTGACGACCTCGTTCACCAGCGGCATGCCCAGCCGGGAGACCTGGGTGAAGTGCCCCTGCGCGTTCTTGCGCTGGGTCGTCGACCAGATGCCCACGATCGGCTGCTCCGCCGACTCCGTGATCATGTGCGACGGGACCTGGAGCGCGATGGAGTTGACGTTGTAGCCCTTGAGCGTGTCGTTGCCGACCTCGCTGAGGTCGCCGCCGTAGAGCAGGTCGAACACCCGCAGGTCGAGGAAGAACGGGTCGTCGGCCTGGCCCGCGAAGGAGGTCGCGCCGCCCGCGAGTTGGTGCACGGCCTGGGAGCGCAGCTTGGCGTAGTCCGGCATGGACGCCTTGCCGACGTTCGACGGCGCCACCGGCACATCGTTGGCGATCTTCGTCTTCGCCACCAGCCGCTGGTTCTTCAGCCGCAGCAGATCGATGTCGTAGGTCTGCGTGACGTTGAGGTCCGGGTCGTCGAGGCTCTCGACGGGGCCCGTGTTGTACAGGAAGGTCTTCTTGTTCTTCACATGCGTCTTGAACGTGAAGCGGTAGAGCAGTTCGCCCTGGGCGTCGCCGTTGTTGTCGATGTGGATGTCGTACTGCGCGTCCTCGGCGAACGGGAAGAAGTTCGGTCCGCCGGCCGGTTCCTCGAAGGGGATCCAGTTGGCCACGATCGTCGTCGTGTCCGGCTTGTCCGGACTGACGAACGCGTACACGTCGGTGTTGTCGTACTGCGGAGTCCCCGAGATCAGCGGGGCCTCCCGGTGGCTGGAGGCGGCAGCCGCCCCCGGTTCCAGCACGGTGACGCCGGCGGCCGCGAGCCCCCCGGCGGCCAGCGCACCACAGATGAGAGTCGCGACGCCGGCGCGTCCGGAGCCGCTCCTGGAGATAGGTGTCATGCCGTCCGTCCTCGGTTCAACTTGCCTGACGCACCGGGATTCGGAGCGCGGCCGGGGGCGGATTGGTCGAACAGGAAAACTGATTCGGCGCCCCGCCGACCCGCGTTTTCGGCCCGCTGATCCGTAACCCCATCCGGAGGTGGGTGCGTTGCGAATACCTCGTGGGACGGGACGGCCGAGATGCGGTCTCGCGGGAGGGGGGGACGAGTTGGAGGCGGACGAGTTGCTGGTGCTCGTGGCCGGCGGGGACCAGAAGGCGTTCGAGGAGCTGTACTCAATCGTGTCCGGGCCGGTGTTCGGACTGGTGCGCCGGGTCGTGCGGGACCCGGCACAGTCGGAGGAGGTGGCGCAGGAAGTGCTGCTGGAGATGTGGCGGACGGCGGGGCGGTTCGATCCCGGCCGGGGCAGTGCCCTGTCGTGGGTCCTCACCCTCGCCCATCGCCGGGCCGTGGACCGGGTACGCAGCGCCCGCGCGGCCGGTGAACGCGAGCAGCGCGAGGCGCTCCGGTCCCACCACCCCGCCTTCGACCAGGTGTCCGAGGAGGTCGAGGCGGGCCTGGAGCGCGAGTGGGTGCGCCGCTGTCTGGACCGGCTCACCGCCCTGCAACGCCAGTCCGTCACCCTCGCCTACTACGACGGCTACACCTACCGGGAGGTCGCCGAGCGGCTCTCCCTTCCGCTGGGCACGGTGAAGACCCGGATGCGCGACGGGCTGACCCGGCTGCGCGAGTGCCTGGGAGGTGCCGCATGAGCCTGTTCCGCCGCGCGGACCTGCACTCCCTCGCCGCCCCCTACGCCCTCGACGCCCTGGAACCGGGGGAGCGCGTGCGCTTCGAGAAACACCTGCGCTCGTGCGAGCGGTGCGCCGCCGACGTACGGACGCTGTCCGAGGACGCGGTCCGGCTCGCCTGGTCCACCTCCGCCCCGCCGCCGGCCGCCCTGCGCGAACGGGTCCTGGCCGCCGTACGGACCACCCCGCAGGAGGGCCCGCGGTCGGCCGCGCCCGCGGAGGCACGGGCGCGGGAGCCGCAGTTGCCGCCGCATGTGTGGGGGGCCGGTCCGCCGCCCCGGGCCCGCATACGACGGCCGCTGTTCGCGCCCTTCGCCACCGTCACCGCCGCCGCGGCCCTGGTGGTCGCCTCCCTGTTCGCCGTGGAGGCGAACCGGACGCAGGACACGCTGGACGCCGAGCGCGCTCAGGCGCGTGAGATCGCCCACGTTCTGGCCGCCCCGGACGCCCGCGCGAGCACCGGACGGGACGCCGAGGGCCGAAGTATCGGAGTGATCGCCTCCGCCTCGGAGGGGAGCGCGGTCGTGACCCTCGGCGGGTACGACGACCTCCCCGCCGACCGCGTGCATCAACTGTGGCTCATGCGCCCCGGCGCACAACCCCGCTCCCTGGGGCTCTTCGACGACGACACGCCCTTGGTCGCGGCCGGATTGGACAAGTCCGCGACGTCACTGGCTGTGACCGTCGAGCCGGACGGCGGGTCGGCGCAGCCCACCACTCAGCCGGTTGTCCAACTCGCCCTGAAATCGGTTGGATTCGGAGAGTAATCAAGGACGGGTCGTCAACACCCTTACGGGGAAGGTGAATCCTGTGACCGCGATACACGAGTGCCCCAAGGGGGCGATAGGGTTACCCTGCCCGGGCCGGGTGGACTCGTACGGGTGGGGAGTGACATGGAACAGATAACAGTGCGCAGCAGGGCGAGGGTCCCTGCGATCACCTGCGGGAGCAGCGCGACCAGTTCGCGCCTCGACCGCCATCTCTCGGTGCTGGCCGGCCCTGCCGTCCCCCAGCGGGAGACGGCCGAGGCGACCTCGCTGATCGTCGAGCTCACCGCGCGTGACACCGCGCACCAGCGCAGCGCCACGGGCGCGCGGGTGAGCCGGGTCTCGCTCTTCGCACCACTGCGTCGGCTGCGCCGCTCGCTCTTCGGCGGACGCTGAACGACACCGGCGTTCCCACGGCCCGCGCTCAGGCCGCCACACCGTCCCGGCGCAGCGCTGCGATCTCGTCGTCCGTCATCCCCACGGCTCGCAGCACTGCTTCGGTGTGCTCCCCGAGCGCGGGCACGTCCCCCATGCGTGCCTCCTCCCCGCCCGGCAGCGTGATGGGCGGCAGCAGAGCCCGCAACGGCCCCACCGGAGTCCCCACCTCCCGCCACCGCTCCCGGGCCGCGAGTTGGGGATGCGCCGCCAGTTCACCCAGGTCCCGCAGGCGTGCGCAGGCGATCCCCGCGCCCTCCAGCCGCGCCAGCGCCTCGTCCGTACCGAGCATCCCCAGCGCTCCGCCGACGAAGCGGTCGGTGCGCTCCCGGTTCCGCACCCGTGCCGCGTTGGTGGCGAACTCCGGATCCGTCCCCAGCTCCGGCCGCCCGAGCACCTGTTCGGCCAGCCGTCGCCACTCGCGGTCGTTCTGCACCGACAGCAGCACCCGGCCGCCGTCCTCCGTCGCATAGGCGTCGTAAGGGGCGATGACGGCGTGCGCGAGTCCGGTGCGCGCCGGTGCCGTGCCCCCGTGCATCGTGTGGTGCAGCGGATGCCCCATCCACTCCGCCAGCGACTCCAGCATCGACACCTCCACCGGTCCGCCCCGCCCGGTGGTGCCCCGGCGCACGAGCGCGGCGAGCACACCCGAGAAGGCGTACATCGCCGCCGCGATGTCGGCCGCCGGGATCCCCGCCTTCACCGGCTGCTCCGGCGTCCCGGTCACTGAGACCAGCCCCGCCTCGCACTGCACGAGCATGTCGTAGGCCCGCTTGTCCGCGTACGGGCCGCCCGCGCCGTAGCCGGAGATGTCGACGGCGATCAGGCGCGGGTGCGCGGCGCAGAGCGTGGCCGCGTCCAGGCCGAGCCGGGCGGCGGCGCCCTGGGCGAGGTTCTGCACGAAGACGTCGGCCCGCCCCGCGAGCCGCCGGACCACCTCCAGCCCGCGCGGGTCCTTCAGATCCAGCGCGATGGACTCCTTGCCGCGGTTGCACCACACGAAATGCGAGGCGAGCCCCGCGGCCGCGGAGTCGTAGCCGCGGGCGAAGTCGCCGCCGTCGATCCGCTCGACCTTGATCACCCGGGCGCCGAGATCGGCCAGCTGCCGGGTGGCGAAGGGGGCCGCGACGGCCTGCTCCACGGCGACGACGGTGAGGCCGGCGAGCGGCGGGGGCTGCGGTTCCATACGGCTGATCATGGCTCCTGCGCAGCAGGTTTGTCATGCACGGTGCCGAGGTGGCGGCTGTCTGGGGTTCCGGGAGGGTGCTGAGGTGGTGGCTGTCCGGGGTTCTGGGAGGGTGCTGAGGTGGTGGCTGTCCGGGGTTCTGGGAGGGGGCCGAGGTGGCGGCATTCCGGAGTTCGGGAGGGGGTCGAGGTGGCGGCATTCCGGAGTTCGGGAAGGGGCCGGCGCGGCGGCTCTCCGGGGCCCGGCGGGCGCCGGTGAGCGGTGGCCTCACAGCAGCGTGAACTGGCCCTCCGGGCCCTCCTCCTGGTGGTCCAGGACCGAGGCCGGGCCGCGGGACCGGTACGGCACCGGGAGAACTCCCGCCGTACGCAGCTCCGTTGCCGTGACCGGCGCGGTGACCGTGAACTCCGCGAGCCGTGGCCCGAGTTCGGCCAGCAGCGCCAGGACCGTGATCAGTTCGAGCAGCTCGGAGGTCCACGACTGCGGCCAGGCGGCCGGGGCCAGCGCCGCGAGGGTGCCGGGCTCCGCCGCCCCGTCGGCGCGGGCCGTGAACCACCGCTCCAGGACCCGGACGCCGTCCACCTCGTAGTCCCAGGCCCCCGGCGGGACCGGCGAGAGACGGCCCTCGTCGAGGTGGAGGGACTCCTCCTCGCGGTCGTAGCGCAGGCCCGAGGGGCGGGCGGGCAGCGGAGCGCGGACGTACGGGCGCCGGCCGCCGGGGAGTTTGGGGCGCTCACCGCCCCGGCGCATGAGCCACAGGGCGCGGTGCCCCAGCTCCACACCGGCCGCCCACTCCTCGGGGTCCCCGGTGAGGGGCACCGACAGATCGGGCCGGGCCGTCGCCAGAATCCAGGCGAGCAGGTCCTCGGGGGTGGGCTTCGGGCCCAGGCGCCGGGCGAGATGGTCCAGCAGACCCGGGGCCAGGTTCGGTTCCGAACCGCCGGGGCGCCGGTAGAGGGGGCGGACCCGGCCGGGCCGCAGCAGCGGCAGACAAGAGCTGGCGAGCAGCCGGTCGGGCGTCTCGACCAGGAACGTCTGCCGCTCGTCCGCCACCCGCCACAGCTCCGGGCGGGCCGAGTCGATCAGCCGGTGGTCCGGGATCAGCCACTGCTCGTCGAAGGGCGCGGACAGCACCCGGACCGGTTCCGGGCAGGGGCCGAAGGCGCGGGCCAGCCGCTCCGTACCGCCCCCGCGGCCCGGGAGCTGCGGCACCGCCGAGTGCAGGGTGCGCGAGCGGGAGGGCTCCAGCAGCGCCTCCCGGTCCGGGCCCTCGGCCTTCACCAGGGCGTCCCAGCGGGCCTTCAGGGAAACCGGATCGGGGCCCGCCGGCCAGCTCCGGCCCAGCCGGAGCGGTGCGACGGACCACGGCATGAGGTCCGCCAGCGGCGGCGCGTCGTCGTGCGTCACGCTGGGCATCGTACGACGTGCCGACTACGTCGCGTCGAGGGTGACGGTGAAGGAGAAACGGTCCCCCCGGTAGTGGATGACGGCCACGTCCAGGGCGCGGCCGGCCGAGTCGTAGGTGACCCCCGTGTAGTGCAGGATCGGGCTCAGCAGCGGCACCTCCAGCAGCCGGGCCGTCTCCGGGTCCGCCAGCCGCGCCTCCACCGTGTCCGTGATGCGGCTGATGTCCGCGCCGACGGCGTCCCGCAGCACCTTCGTCATCGGCCAACGCTCCAGATCCGCCGGATCGACCCGCGCGGCCAGCTCCGGACGCACGTAGTTGCGGGCGTGGTTGGTCGGCTCGCCGCTCTTCTCGTCGCAGCGCAGCCGGTGGTACGTCCCCACCTCGTCCAGATCCGGGAAGTACTCGGCCAGCTCGGCCGGCACCGGCCCCTTGCCCCGGTCCAGCAGTCGGGTCGTCATCCCCGACTGCTGGGCCACGATCGCGTCCACCGAGCCCAGCAGCCGCACCGGGGTGCCGCGCCGCACATGCGGCTCGATGAACGTGCCCCGCCGCCGGTGCCGGGTGATCAGCCCCTCGTCCTCCAGCTCCTTCAGCGCCTGCCGCATGGTCAGCACGCTCACGCCGTAGTGCCCGGCCAACTGCTCCTCGGTGGGCAGCCGCAGCGGATCCTGGGGCCTGCGGCCGAGTATCGAGGCCCGCAGCGACTGCGACACCTGGTACCAGAGCGGCAGCTTGCGGTTGAGGACGACGGAGTCCGGGGCGAAGGAGGTCACGGGGCCATCCGTACCGGCAGGAGTTGATCAGTGCAAGGGGCGGAAGTGGCGTTCGAGACCCTGCCACACGTCGTCGTAGCGCGGCTGGAGCTGCTCCGTGCCCGCCGCGTGCGCGGTGAGGGTCACCGGCCACCGGGTCTCGAACATGAACGCCAGTCCGTCGTCGATCTTCTGCGGCTTCAGCTCGGCCGCGCTCGCCCGGTCGAAGGTCTCCCGGTCCGGACCGTGCGCCGACATCATGTTGTGCAGCGAGCCGCCGCCCGGGACGAAGCCGCCCTTCCCGGCCGTCTTCGCGTCGTAGGCGCCCTCGATCAGGCCCATGTACTCGCTCATCACGTTCCGATGGAAGTACGGCGGCCGGAAGGTGTCCTCGCCGACCAGCCAGCGCGGTGCGAAGACCACGAAGTCGACGCCGGCCAGCCCCGGGGTGTCGGAGGGCGAGGTGAGCACCGTGAAGATCGACGGGTCCGGGTGGTCGTAGGAGATGCTCCCGATGACGTTGAAGCGCCGCAGGTCGTACACGTACGGCACGTGGTTGCCGTGCCAGGCGACGACGTCCAGCGGGGAGTGGCCGTACGTCGCCCGCCAGAGGTTGCCGCAGTACTTGTTCACCACCTCCACCGGGCCCTCGACGTCCTCGTAGGCGGCGACCGGCGCACGGAAGTCCCGCGCGTTGGCCAGGCCGTTGGCGCCGATCGGGCCGAGGTCGGGGAGCTGGAACGGGGCGCCGTAGTTCTCGCAGACGTAACCCCGGGCGGTGGCGTCCAGCAGCTCCACCCGGAAGCGCACCCCGCGCGGGATCAGCGCCACATGGCCCGGCTCGGCGTGCAGCAGCCCGAACTCGGTGCGCAGCAGCAGCCCGCCCCGCTCGGGGGCGATCAGCAGCTCACCGTCGGCGTCGCTGAAGACCCGGTCCATGGAGGAGTCGGCGTGGTACAGGTGCACGGCCATCCCGGTGCGCTGGGCCGCGTCGCCGTTGCCGCCCACGGTCCACAGGCCGGCCAGGAAGTCGGTGCCGGGCGCCGGATCGGGCAGCGGCTCCCAGCGCAGCCGGTTGGGGTCGGGCACGGACTCCGTGAAGGGCGCGGTGCGCAGGGCGCCGTTGTCGGTGCGGGTGAACGCCGGGTGGGCGGCCGAGGGGCGGATCCGGTACAGCCAGGAGCGGCGGTTGTGGGCGCGGGGCTCGGTGAAGGCCGAGCCGCTGAGCTGCTCCGCGTACAGCCCGAGGGGGGCGCGCTGGGGTGAGTTGCGGCCCTCGGGGAGGGCGCCGGGCACCGCCTCGGAGCTGTGCTCGTTGCCGAAACCGTGGAGGTGGTCCAGCCCCTCCGCGGTCTTCCGCGCTTCCCCGCTCATGATCGCTCCCTCGCCATCGGAATCCTATGCATCACCGTAGGATTGCGCTTCGACGGGCGCAAGAGGTGTACGTACGCGAAGCCGGATCTCCTCACTGCGGACGACGGGAACCAGCCCTCAGGGGGATCCCTGTGTCGGACCTGTGTTCTACGCTCCCCGGCATGACGTGGACGCGGGGCCTGCTCGCCGCGCTCGCGGTCTGCGTCCTGTCGTTGACCGGATCCGCGGGCTGCGGCACCAGTGGCGCACAGGGGCAGGGGAACGAGGGAAACCGGGACCGGACCACCCCGGTGGGTGAGCTGCTGGAGGACACCGACGAGGCGGGCGGGGTCCTGCGCGAGGTGGACGCGGACGACGCGCCCGAGGTGCGTGTCGAGGTGCAGCCCGACTCCGGCGACAGCTGGGACGTCCGGCTCACCGTGACCGGTTTCCGCTTCTCGCCCCCGGGCGCCGAGGCGAAGGCCGTGGGCGGCCGGGGCGTGGCCCACCTCTACCTCGACGGCCGCCTGATCGCCCGGCTGACCGGCCCCGAGTACCACCTCCCGGCGACCCTGGTCCCACGCGGCACCCACGATGTCACCGTCCGCCTCTACGCCGACGACGGCACGGTGTGGGCGGTCGACGGGGAACCGGTGGAGAGCAGCGCGGACATCACGGCGTCGGAGGCGAGCCCGACGATGAGTGCACGGGCCACCGGAGTGCGTACAGAAGGGCAAGGTTCACCGCACCGCGCCCGGAAGGCATCATGAAGCCCGTGCCCCACGCGACCTCCCTCAGGCGCGCGCCCGTGCAGCGGCGCAGTGCCGAACGTCTGACCAGGATCCTCGACGCCTGCGCCGCCCTCCTCGACGAGGTCGGCTACGACGATCTGAGCACCCGTGCCGTGGCCCAGCGGGCCGGCGTGCCCATCGGCTCGGTCTACCGCTTCTTCGGCAACAAACGCCAGATGGCGGACGCCCTCGCCCAGCGCAACCTCGACCGGTACGCCGAGCGCGTCACCGAACGGCTCGCGGGCGGCGCGACGGGGGGCTGGCGGACCGCGATGGACGCCGTACTCGACGAGTACCTGCTGATGAAGCGGACCGCGCCCGGCTTCTCCCTGGTCGACTTCGGCAACCAGATACCGGTCGGCGCCCGCCGCGCCGAGCCCAACCACCGCGTGGCCGACCGCCTCACCGACCTCCTCGCCGGCCACATCGGCCGCACCCCCGACGACGATCTGCGGCGCGTGTTCCTGGTCGCCGTGGAGACCGCCGACACCTTGGTCCACCTGGCCTTCCGCGTCACCCCCGACGGGGACCCCCGCATCATCGAGGAGGCCCGGGAACTCCTGCGGGCCTATCTGGCACGGGTCCTGGACTGAACGGTCGGTCCAGTGCCGATCCAGGGCTGAAGGGCCCCTCCGGTACGCCCGCGCCGGACCCTCGCCAACATTCGTACCGGTCGGTATGCTGCCCGCGTCAGGCATCGCTGCCCCCGGGAGGACCCGTGTCCCGCACCGCTCTGCGTATCTGCCCCCTGTGCGAGGCCACCTGCGGCCTGACGCTCACCGTCGAGGGGAGCCGGGTCACCGGGGCCCGGGGGGACCGGGAGGACGTGTTCAGCAAGGGGTTCATCTGCCCCAAGGGCGCTTCCTTCGGGGCCGTCGACGGGGACCCCGACCGGGTGCGCACGCCGCTCGTCCGGGAGGACGGCGTGCTGCGCGAGGCCACCTGGGAGGAGGCGTTCGACGTCGTCGCCGCCGCGATCCGGCCCGTCGTCGAGCGGTACGGGCCGCACGCCGTGGGCATCGTGCTCGGCAACCCCAACGTGCACACGATGGCCGGCGCCCTCTACCCGCCCCTGCTGATCGCCGCGCTCGGCACGCGCAGCCTGTTCACCGCCTCCACGGTCGACCAGATGCCCAAGCACGTGTCGAGCGGGCTGCTCTTCGGTGACGCCAACGCGATCCCGGTGCCCGACCTCGACCGCACCGACCACCTGCTCCTCATCGGCGCCAACCCCCTGGAGTCCAACGGCAGTCTGTGCACCGCGCCCGACTTCCCCGGCAGGCTCAAGGCCCTCAGGGCGCGCGGCGGCACCCTCACCGTCATCGACCCGCGCCGCACCCGCACCGCCCGCCTCGCCGACCGGCACGTCGCCGTCCGGCCCGGCACCGACGCGCTGCTCCTCGCGGCGATGACGGCCGTCCTGTTCGAGGAAGGGCTCGTCGACACGGGGGAGTTGACCCCGCATCTCGAAGGGGTCGAGGAACTCCGGGAGGCGGTACGGGACTTCACTCCCGAGGCCGTCGCCGCCGCCTGCGACGTGGACGCCGGTACGATCCGCGCGCTCGCCCGAGACCTCGCGGCCGCCCCCACCGCCGCCGTCTACGGCCGCGTCGGCAGCTCCACCGTCGCCCACGGCACCCTGGCCAACTGGCTGGTGGACGTCCTCAACATCCTCACCGGCAACCTCGACCGTCCCGGCGGCGCCCTCTTCCCCCAGGCCGCCACCGACCGCACCCCCCGCCCCGCGGGCCCCAGCCACGGCTTCGCACTCGGCCGCTGGCACTCCCGGGTGAGCCGGCACCCCGAGGCCAAGGGCGAACTGCCGCTGTCCTGCCTCCCCGAGGAGATCGACACCGCCACCGACGAGGGCGAGCCGATCCGGGCGCTGATCGTGGTCGGCGCCAACCCGGTGCTCTCCGCGCCCGACGGCGACCGGCTCGACCGGGCCCTGGCCTCCCTGGACTTCATGGCCAGCGTCGACCCGTACCTCAACGAGACCTCGCGCCACGCGACCGTCGTACTGCCGCCGCCCCCGCCCGGCCAGAGCCCGCACCACGACTTCGCCTTCAACACCCTCGCCGTGCGCAACCAGGTCCGCTACAGCCCCGCCGCCGTGCCCCTGGAGCCCGGCCGGATGGCGGAGACCGAGATCATGGCCCGGCTGGTGCTCGCCGCGAGCGGCATGCACGGCGCCGACCCCGCGGCGGTCGACGAGACGGTCGTGGCCCAGACCCTGGGCAAGGCCGTGAAGGAGCCGCACTCCCCGGTGCATGGACGCGACCCCGGCGAACTCGCCGCGGCGCTCACCGGCGACACCGGCCCCGAGCGGCGGCTCGACCTGATGCTCCGCCTCGGCCCGTACGGCGACGGCTTCGGCGTACGGCCCGACGGGCTGTCGCTGGAGAAGCTGCTCGCCCACCCGCACGGCATCGACCTCGGACCGCTGGCCTCCCGGCTGCCCCAGCCCCTGAAGACGCGGAGCGGCAAGGTCGAGCTGCTGCCGGAGCCGATCGCCGCCGACCTGCCACGTCTGCGGGAGGCCCTGCGGGACCGGCCCGAGGGGCTCGTCCTCGTCGGCCGCCGTCATCTGCGCTCCAACAACAGCTGGCTGCACAACGTCCCCGCGCTCACCGGCGGCACCAACCGGTGCACGGTCCACATCCACCCCGAGGACGCCGAACGGCTCGGGGTGCGCGACGGCGCCGCGGTCCGGCTGAAGGGCGCCGGGGGAGAGGTCACCGCGCCCGCCGAGGTCACCGACGCGGTCCGTCCCGGCGTGGTCAGCCTGCCGCACGGCTGGGGGCACGACCGGCCCGGCACCCGGATGAGCCATGCCGCGAAGGACCCCGGCGTCAACGTCAACCAGCTCCTCGACGGCACCCTGCTCGACCCCCTCTCGGGCAACGCCGTCCTCAACGCGGTGCCCGTCCAGCTCACCGCGCTGACCTGAGCAAAGCCCTGACCTGGAGTTTTGCGCTTATTGCTCGCACGTCAACGTCTTGTTAACGCGACTTGAAGAGACCTAACGTCGTCGCACCGCCGGCCCTGGTGGGATGTTCAAGGGCGAACGTTAGGTATCCACTCATGCTGACCATCCTCGGCTTCGCCATGATCGCGACCTTCCTGGTCCTGATCATGATGAAGAAGATGTCGCCGATCGCGGCGCTCGTGCTGATCCCGGCACTGTTCTGCGTGTTCGTCGGCGAGGGCGCCCATCTCGGTGACTACGTCATCGAGGGCGTCACCAGCCTCGCCCCCACCGCGGCGATGCTGATGTTCGCGATCGTCTACTTCGGTGTGATGATCGACGTCGGTCTCTTCGACCCGATCGTGCGCGGGATCCTCAGGTTCGCCAAGGCCGACCCGCTGCGCATCGTCGTCGGCACGGCGCTCCTCGCGGCGATCGTCTCCCTCGACGGCGACGGCTCCACCACCTTCATGATCACCGTCTCGGCGATGTATCCGCTCTACAAGCGCCTGAAGATGAGCCTGGTGGTGATGACCGGTGTCGCCGCCATGGCCAACGGCGTCATGAACACCCTGCCCTGGGGCGGCCCCACCGCCCGCGCCGCCACCGCGCTGAAGCTCGACGCCAGCGACATCTTCGTCCCGATGATCCCGGCCCTCGCCGTGGGCCTGCTCTTCGTGATCGTCCTGTCGTACGTGCTCGGCCTGCGCGAGCGCAAGCGGCGCGGCGTGCTCACCCTGGACAGCGCGCCGGTGCCGCAGGAGGCCGAGACGGTCCTGGTGGGTGCGGGCGGCTCCGAGGGCACCGGGGACGTGCGCACCGCCGGCGGATCCGGCACGGGCGCCGGCGCCGAGACCGGATCGGGCTCCGGACTCGGCACCGGCACCGGCACCGAGTCCGGATCCGGCTACGGCGCCGAGGGCGACGACTTCAAGGGCCTCGACCCCCACCGCGACACCCTGCGCCCCAGGCTCTACTGGTTCAACGCGCTGCTCACCGTCTCCCTGTTGACCGCCATGATCATGGAGTGGCTGCCGATCCCGGTGCTGTTCCTGCTCGGCGCCGCGCTCGCGCTCTCCGTCAACTACCCCCGCATCCCCGACCAGAAGGCGCGCCTCGCCGCCCACGCCGACAACGTCCTCAACGTCTCCGGCATGGTCTTCGCCGCCGCCGTCTTCACCGGCGTCCTCCAGGGCACCGGGATGGTCGACAGCATGGCCAAGTGGATGGTGGACGTCATCCCCGAGGGCATGGGCCCGCACATGGCCCTGGTCACCGGCCTGTTGAGCCTGCCGCTCACCTACTTCATGTCCAACGACGGCTTCTACTTCGGCGTCCTGCCGGTCCTCGCCGAAGCCGGTGCCGCGCACGGCGTCTCGCCGCTGGAGATGGCCCGCGCCTCACTGGTCGGACAGCCGCTGCACATGTCGAGCCCGCTCGTCCCGGCCGTATACGTCCTGGTCGGCATGGCCAAGGTCGAGTTCGGCGACCACACCCGGTTCGTGGTCAAGTGGGCCGCCCTCACCTGCCTGGTCATCCTGGCGGCGGGCATGCTCTTCGGAATCATCTGATCCCCCGGAATCAACCGTCCTTCCTGACACAGGAGTTCGTACATGGCGCCCGGCAGGAACCGCGGCTGGCTGCTCCGCCTCGTCATCGCCTTCAGCTTCGCGCAGGCGGCGGTGTCGATGGCCCGGCCCGCCGTCTCCTACCGGGCCCTCGCGCTCGGCGCCGACGAGCGGGCGGTCGGCGTCATCGCCGGTGTCTACGCGCTGCTCCCGCTGTTCGTCGCGGTCCCCCTCGGCCGCCGTACCGACCACGGCCGGTGCGCGCCCCTGCTGCCCGTCGGTGTCGTCCTGGTCTCCGGTGGCTGCGCGCTCAGCGGCCTCGCCGGCTCGCTGTGGACGATGGCCCTGTGGAGCGGCGTGATGGGCCTCGGGCACCTCTCCTTCGTCATCGGCGCCCAGTCCCTCGTCGCCCGCCAGTCGGCCCCGCACGAACAGGACCGCAACTTCGGGCACTTCACCATCGGCGCCTCGCTCGGCCAGCTCATCGGCCCGGTCGCGGCGGGCGCGCTGATCGGCGGCCACGACATGGCGGGGACCAGCGCTCTCGCCCTGCTCGCCGCGGGCGGCGGCGCGGCGGTCGCGTTCACCTCGCTGTGGCGCATCGAGGACCGCCGCACAGGGTCCAAGTCCCTTACCGGACAGGGTGATCGGGTCCCCGTCCACCGCATCCTGCGTACCCGGGGCGTGCCCGCCGGCATGCTCATCAGCCTCTCCGTGCTGTCCGCCACCGATGTCCTCACCGCCTATCTGCCGGTGGTCGGCGAGCACCGGGGCATCGCGCCGTCGGTGGTCGGACTGCTGCTCAGCCTGCGCGCGGCGGCGACCATCGCCTGCCGGCTGGTGCTGACCCCGCTGCTGCGGCTGCTCAGCCGCCCCGCCCTGCTGACCGTCACCTGCCTGCTGGCGGCCGTGCTGTGCGCCGCGGTCGCGGTGCCGGTGCCGGTGTGGGCGCTCGCCGTGACGATGGCGCTGCTCGGCTTCTGCCTGGGCGTCGGCCAGCCGCTGTCCATGACGACGGTCGTCCAGGCCGCCCCCGACGGCGCCCGCTCCACCGCGCTCGCCCTGCGGCTCACCGGCAACCGCCTCGGCCAGGTCGCGGCCCCCGCCACGGCGGGCCTGGTCGCGGGCGTGGCGGGCGTGGCGGCCCCGTTCGTGATGCTGGGCGTGCTGCTTCTCGCCTCGGCGGGCGTGGCCGTGCGCTCCCCGTCGAAACCACCGTCCGGCGAGACCCCGCGCCCCGACCGGACCCGCCCGA
Organism: Streptomyces sp. NPDC048002; assembly: GCF_040653275.1. Classification (NCBI taxonomy): domain Bacteria; kingdom Bacillati; phylum Actinomycetota; class Actinomycetes; order Kitasatosporales; family Streptomycetaceae; genus Streptomyces; species Streptomyces sp. NPDC048002. The sequence goes on from NZ_JBEZNL010000012.1 coordinate 35,583, forward strand.
AGACGCGGCGCGGGGCCTGAGGAACGCGGCGGGCCCGGGCCGGCGCCGTCGGCGAGACCGCCCCCGGTGACTCGGCGGCGGGCCGGTCCGCCCCAGCGGCCCGGCGTAGGCCCGGCCCGGCTGATCCGGGGTTCCGGACCGCCGTACACAAGCCGTCGCCCTCGGGCGCCCCGGGCCCCGGGCCCCGGAGCGCGGTCGCGGACCTCCGACGGCCGAACGGCCCGGCTGGCTGATCCATTGCGGTGGGACTCAGCGCCCTCGGGGTGGTAACCGGGGCGAATGTGGACGCTATACCCTCCCGCTGATACCTCGACCCGCCCCCACCTCCCCCCGCCACGGCTGAATTCGGGCGTCCGCTTTCTCAGCTGATGGACGGTGGCGCCGGAACCCGCCCATCCCCTTCCCCCGCCCGCACACATTCCGTTAACTTCCGTGACTCACAGGCCCCGTGCGACCCGTACGGGGTATCCAGCCGCGGAGCACAGGGCCGCCGACGTAGCCCCCGGGGGCACCCCTCATGACACGCGCGATCTCTCTGCACGACGTGAGCAAGAGTTACACCAAGGGCGTTCGGGTCGTGGAACGGCTCACGTTGGACATCGCGCCCGGCGAATTCCTCGTCCTGCTGGGCCCGTCCGGGTGCGGCAAGTCGACGGTGCTGCGCATGATCGCAGGGCTGGAGGAGATCGACGAGGGCGAACTGCGGCTCGACGGGGAGTGGGCCAACGATCTGCCACCGTCCGGCCGGGACATGGCGATGGTGTTCCAGAACTTCGCCCTCTACCCGAGCATGTCCAGCCGCGACAACATCGGCTTCCCGCTGCGCATCGAGGCCCCCGGCGAGGACCCCTCCCCCCGGGTGGACGCCACCGCCCGGATGCTGGGCATCGAGGAGCTGCTCGACCGGCTGCCCGCCCAGCTCTCCGGCGGTGAACGCCAGCGCGTGGCCATGGGCCGGGCCATCGCCCGCCACCCCTCCGCCTTCCTGATGGACGAGCCGCTGTCCAACCTGGACGCCAAGCTCCGCAACCACCTGCGGGCCGAGATCACCAAGCTCACCCGGGAGTTGGGCGTCACCACGGTCTACGTCACCCACGACCAGTCCGAGGCCATGTCGCTCGGCGACCGGGTGGCCGTGCTGCGCGGCGGCGTCCTCCAGCAGGTCGGCACCCCCCGCGAGGTCTACGCGCTGCCCCGCAACGTCTTCGTCGCCGCCTTCATCGGCATCCCGCGCATCAACCTGCTGCGCGGAGTCGTCCGCGCCCCGCTGGACGGCGCGATGACCATCAGCCTCGGCAAGCAGTTCCTGCGCCTGCCCGAACCGCTCTCGCTCGACCACCAGTTGCTCCGGGTCCAGCAGGGCCGCGAGGTCATCGTGGGGCTGCGCTCGGAGTCGGTGCGGATCGCCAAACCGGCCTCAGCGCGGCCCGGTGAGGCCCTCATCACCGGCCTGGTGGAACACGTCGAGTTCCAGGGCCACGAGGTCCTCGTCCACTTCAACACCGGCTCCCGCCCGGCCGTCGTGCCCGAGCTGGAGGCGCCCCGGCCGGTGGGCAGGGCCCGGCGGCGCAGGCGCGAGGGCGCGACCGTGCTGGAGCGGATCCGGGAGCGGGCGGGCGCACTGCGGGCGGGTCCGGTGGTCGTCCTGGAGGATCCCGCCGACGCCGGTCCGGTCCCGTCCTCCGAACCGGTGCCGCCCGAGGGCCGGCTCCCCGGCGACCTCATCGTCCGCACCACGCCCGACATCGACCTCCGGCCGGGCATGCAGGTGCCGCTCCTCGTCGACATCGCCCATCTGTTCGTCTTCGACCAGCACGGCGAGCGGATCTGCCCCGCACCGGCGCGCCTGCCGGACCTGGAGGAGTAGGGGGCGTCTCCGCGTCCATTCCCGGGCAGGGTGAGCTGTGCCATGCGGACGGTCCCTGGTGCCAGAAAACTAACGGCGCTAGTTTAAGGGTCCACGCACTCCACGCACCGCACTCGCACCCGCATCCGCAGGACGTCCGGAAGGAACGCGATGAAGGCACACGGCGGCTTCTACATCGACGGAGCCTGGCACCCCGCCGCCGGCCGGGACACGATCGACGTCGTGAACCCGGCCGACGAACAGATCGTCGCCCAGGTCCCGGCCGGCACCCCCGAGGACGTGGACACGGCCGTACGCGCCGCGCGCCGCGCGCTCCCCGGCTGGGCCGCCACCCCGCCCGCGGTACGCGCCGAACGCCTCGCGGCCCTGCGGGACGTCCTGGCCGCCCGCAAGGACGAGATCGCCGGGACGGTCACCGAGGAGCTCGGCTCCCCGCTCGCCTTCTCGCAGGCCGTGCACGCCTCCGTGCCGATCGCCGTGGCGGCCTCGTACGCCGAGATCGCCGCCGGCCACGCCTTCGAGGAGAAGGTCGGCAACTCCACCGTGCTGCACGAGCCGATCGGCGTCGTCGGCGCGATCACCCCCTGGAACTACCCGCTCCACCAGATCGTCGCCAAGGTCGCCCCCGCGCTCGCCGCGGGCTGCACGATCGTGCTCAAGCCCGCCGAGGACACCCCGCTGACCGCGCAGCTCTTCGCCGAGGCCGTCCACGAGGCGGGCTTCCCGGCCGGCGTCTTCAACCTGGTCACCGGGATCGGCCGGGTGGCCGGCCAGGCGCTCGCCGAGCACCCAGGCGTCGACCTGGTCTCCTTCACCGGCTCCACGGCCGTCGGCCGGCAGATCGCCGTGACGGCCGGTGCCGCGGTCAAGAAGGTCGCCCTGGAGCTGGGCGGCAAGTCCGCCAACGTCATCCTGCCCAGTGCCGACCTCGCCAAGGCCGTCAACGTCGGCGTCGCCAACGTGATGTCCAACTCCGGGCAGACGTGCAGCGCCTGGACCCGGATGCTCGTGCACGCCGACCAGTACGACGAGGCCGTCGAGCTGGCCGCCAAGGCCGCCGCCAAGTACGCCGACCGCATCGGCCCGCTGGTCAACGCGCGGCAACGGGACCGGGTCCGCGGCTATATCGAGAAGGGCGTCGCCGAGGGCGCCCGGTTGGTCGCCGGGGGCACCGAATCCCCGCGCGAGCGGGGCTACTTCGTCAGCCCCACCGTCTTCGCCGACGTCACCCCCGAGATGACGATCGCGCAGGAGGAGATCTTCGGCCCCGTCCTGTCGATCCTGCGCTACACGGACGAGGAGGACGCCCTGCGCATCGCCAACGGCACCGTGTACGGGCTGGCCGGGGCGGTCTGGGCGGCCGAGGAGGCGGAGGCGGTCGCCTTCGCCCGGCGCATGGACACCGGCCAGGTCGACATCAACGGCGGCCGCTTCAACCCCCTCGCCCCGTTCGGCGGCTACAAGCAGTCCGGCGTGGGCCGGGAACTCGGCACCCACGGACTCGCCGAGTACCTTCAGACCAAGTCCCTCCAGTTCTAGAGGAGTTCGCACCGATGGTTCGCGCCGCCGTCCTGCCCGCCGTGGGCGCTCCGCTGGAGATCGCCGAGATCGAACTCCCCGACCCCGGACCCGGCCAGGTCCGGGTCCGGCTCGCCGCCGCGGGGGTCTGCCACTCCGACCTGTCCCTGACCAACGGCACGATGCGTCTTCCGGTCCCGGCCGTCCTCGGCCACGAGGGCGCGGGCACCGTGGTGGCGGTGGGCGAGGGTGTCACCGAGGTGTCCCTCGGCTCCGAGGTCGTCCTCAACTGGGCTCCTTCCTGCGGAAGTTGCCACCCCTGCCTGCTCGGTGAGGTGTGGCTGTGCGCCGAGGCCCTGAGCGGTGCCGCTGCCGTGCACGCCCGCCGCGCCGACGACGGCAGCGACCTCCATCCCGGGCTGAACGTCGCCGCGTTCGCCGAGGAGACGGTCGTCCCGGTCTCCTGCCTCCTGCCCGCCCCGGAGGGCGTCCCGCTCACCGAGGCGGCCCTGCTGGGCTGCGCGGTCCTCACCGGCTACGGCGCCGTCCACCACTCGGCACGGGTACGGGCCGGTGAGACCGTCGCCGTCTACGGCGTCGGCGGAGTGGGCCTCGCCGCCCTCCAGTCGGCCCGGATCGCGGGCGCCTCGCGGATCGTCGCCGTGGACGTCTCCCCGGCGAAGGAGGAACTGGCCCGCGCCGCGGGCGCCACGGACTACGTCGTCGCCTCCGAGACCACCGCCCGGGAGATCCGCGCGCTGACCGGGAAGCAGGGCGTGGACGTGGCGGTCGAGTGCGTCGGCCGGGCCTCCGCGATCCGCACCGCCTGGGAGTCCACCCGCCGCGGTGGCCGCACCACCGTCGTCGGCATCGGCGGCAAGGACCAGCAGGTCACCTTCAACGCCCTGGAGATCTTCCACTGGGGCCGCACCCTCACGGGCTGCGTCTACGGCGACTCGGTCCCCGCCCGCGACGTCCCGATCCTCGCCGAGCACGTCCGCGCGGGCCGTCTGGACCTGGACATGCTGGTGACGGAACGCATCGGCCTGGAAGGCATCCCGGCCGCCTTCGAGAACATGCTGGCGGGCAAGGGGGGCCGCGCCCTGGTCACGTTCTGACCGCCCACACGCCCCACGCGTGCGCGAAACCGCGGTACCGGGCCGTCTCCTCGGGGCGGCCCGTCCGCAGTCCGTCGTTCCCGCGCCCCGACTCAGTCCGTCGTTCCCGCGCCCGCCGACGAGGCCCGCCCGCCGTCCCTGGCGGCGGGCCGCCGGGCCGCGCCCAGCCCCCGTACCCGAACCGTGCCCCGGCCCCGCCCCCTGTCCGAAGCCGGCCGCGACCGCGACACCGCCACCCCGAGCAGACAGAGCGCACCGCCCGCCAGCGTCAGCCCGCCCGGTACCTCGCCCAGCGCCAGCCAGGACATCAGGACGACCAGGGCGGGCACCGCGTACGTCGTCGCGCCCATGCGGCCGGCGGTCGTGCGGGCCAGCGCGTACGCCCAGGTCGTGAAGGCCAGCGCGGTCGGGAAGACGCCCAGGTACAGCATGTTGAGCGTCGCGGACATCGGCGCCCCGGCCGCCTCGCGCACCAGCTGGGGCGCGAACGGCAGACAGGCCACCGCGCCGACCAGGCACCCGAACGTCGTCACCTGGAGCGCGCTCGCGTGGGCCAGCGCCGGCTTCTGCGCGACGACACCGCCCGCGTACCCGACCGCGGCCAGCAGGCACAGCACCACGCCGAGCAGCGAGGAACCGCCCCCGCCCGACATCGACAGGCCCACCGCCACCGCGCCCGCGAACGACACCGCCATGCCCGCGACCAGGCGCGGCGGCATGGTGTCACCGAGCAGCCGGGCCCCGAGCAGCGCCACCAGGATCGGCCCTACGTTCACGACCAGCGCGGCCGTACCGGCGTCCACCTCCTGCTCGCCCCAGTTCAGGACCACCATGTAGAACCCGAACCAGAGCAGCCCGGACAGGGCGATCCCGCGCCACGCGGGCCGCGGCGGCCACCCCTCCCGCCGTACGAGGCAGATGACGCCGAGGACCAGCGCCCCGGCGAGCAGGCGGCCGAGCGCCAGCGCGCCCGGCGCGTACTCGGCGCCCGCGCTGCGGATGGAGACGAACGCGGAGGCCCACAGCACGACGGTGACCGTGGCGGCCCCGGCGGCGAGCAGCTCCGGACGGCGGGCGGAGGAGGCGTTCATCATGCTCCGAAGGCTAGGAAGGGAAGGGCGCGGACGCTCGCGGATTTCGGACCTCACCGCAGTGACCCGGCGGGGATGCCGAGGAGCTCCGCCAGCGCCAGATCCCCGGCGGCAGTCACCCGTACCGCCCGCTCGGAGCCGATCCGTTCGCACCATCCGGCGTCCAGCGCGTGCCGGCACACCGCGGCGCCGGCGACCCCCGCCAGGTGCGGCCGCCGCTCGGTCCAGTCCAGGCAGGCACGGGCCAGCGGTCGTCGGCCGCCCCGGTCCAGTGCGATCCCCGCGGCGGCGAACCAGGCCACCCCTTCGTCGGTGAGCGCGAACCCGGTGTCCCGGCGCAGCAGCCCCAGTTCCGCGAAGGCGTCGGTCACCGCGATCCCGAGCCGCCCGGCGAGATGGTCGTAGCAGGTCCGGCCGCGCGCCATGGCCGCCCCGGCACTGGCCTGCCGCAGGTTCCGCGGCTCCGCGACGGCCCGGGGTGCCACCTGGGAGGCCAGGTCCTCCACCAGCTGTGCGGCCCGCGCGTCGGCGAGCCGCACGTACCGGTGCCGGCCCTGCCGCTCCTCGGTGAGGAGCCCGCCCGCGACCAGCTTGCCCAGGTGCTCGCTGAGCGTCGACGCGGCGACCCCGGCGTGCCGGGCCAGTTCACCGGCGGTCCAGGCCCGTCCGTCGAGCAGCGCCAGCAGACAGGCGGCCCGGGTCTCGTCGGCGAGGAGCCCGGCGAGCCGGGCGAGGTGGGACGCGCGGGGATCACGATCGGTCATGGACACCAGGATGCGTCCCAGTCACTTCGGCCCCGGCCGAAACGTCCCCGCGACCCCGCCCGAGGCGTCCGCGCGGCCACAGCCGGGGTGTTCTCTTGCGGCCCCGTCCGAGGCGTCCCCGCCGCTCCGCCCGCGACGCCCTTTCAGCCGCGGCCGACACGTCCCCTCGGCCGCGGCCGAGGCGTTTCTGCGGCCCCGTCCGAGGCGTTCCCGCGGCCACAGCCGAGGCGTCCCCGCCTCCTCGCCCGCGACGTCCTCGCGGCCCCGGCCGAAACGTCCCCACGGCCGCGGCCGAAACGTCCCCTCAGTCGCGGCCGAAGCGTGCCCTCGGCCGCGGCCGACACGTCCCCACGGCCACAGCCGAGGCGTCCCCGCCTCCTCGCCCGCGACGTCCTCGCGGCCCCGGCCGAAACGTCCTCGCGGCCCCGGCCGAAACGTCCCCTCAGCCCCGGCCGAAACGTCCCCACGGCCGCGGCCGAAACGTCCCCACGGCCGCGGCCGACACGTCCCCGCCTCCTCGCCCGCGACGTCCCCGCGGCACCGGCCGAAACGTCGCCTCGGGCTGCGCGTCAGGCGGAACGCCCGATCGACTCGAACTGCCCCTGGAGACCGTCCAGCAGCGCCGCGAGGCCTGTTTCGAAGGCTCGCTCGTCGATCTTCTCCTGGCGCTCGGCGAGCAGATGGGCCTGGCCCAGATGCGGGTAGTCGGCGGGGTCGTAGGCGCTTTCGTCGTCGACGAATCCGCCCGCGAACGAGCCCAGCGCGGAACCCATGATGAAGTACCGCATCAGCGCCCCGATCGAGGTGGCCTGCGCCGCGGGCCAGCCCGCCGCCACCATCGCCCCGTAGACCGCGTCCGCGAGCCGCAGCGCGGCCGGACGGCGGCCGGGGCCCCGGGCGAGGACCGGCACGATGTTCGGATGGTCGCGCAGGGCCGCCCGGTAGGAGACCGCCCAGTCGTGCAGCGCGGTACGCCAGTCCCGGCCGTCTTCGAACATCGACAGATCGACCTGCGCGCTCACCGAGTCCGCGACCGCCTCCAGGATCTGGTCCTTGGTGCGGAAGTGGTTGTAGAGCGAGGGCCCGCTCACCCCGAGTTCCGCGGCGAGCCGCCGGGTGGAGACGGCCGCGAGGCCCTCCGTGTCCACGAGCACCCGCGCCGTGTCCACGATCCGGTCGGTGCTGAGCAGGGGCTTGCGCGGTCGGGCCATGCGGCACATAGTAGGGCTGCGACTGGAAACTAGCAGTGCTAATTTAAATGTACGGCTTTCAATTTGGGGTGACTCGGCATGAACCTGGAGCTCAGCGAGGAGCAGACCGCGGTGCGGCAGCTGGCCCGGGACTTCGTGGCCCGCGAGATCGCCCCGCACGTCGTCGCCTGGGACCGCGCGGAGGAGGTCGACCGCGGCATCGTCAAGAAGCTCGGCGAGATCGGCTTCCTCGGGCTGACCGTCGACGAGGAGTACGGCGGCTCCGGGGGCGACCACCTCGCGTACTGCCTGGTCACCGAGGAACTCGGGCGCGGCGACTCCTCGGTGCGCGGCATCGTCTCCGTCTCCCTCGGCCTGGTCGCCAAGACGATCGCCGCCTGGGGGAGCGAGGAGCAGAAGCGGCACTGGCTGCCCGGACTGACCGGCGGCGAGTACGTCGGCTGCTTCGGCCTGACCGAGCCGGGCACCGGCTCCGACGCGGGCCACCTCGCCACCCGGGCCGTACGCGACGGCGGGGACTACGTCATCAACGGCACCAAGATGTTCATCACCAACGGCACCTGGGCCGACGTGGTGCTGCTCTTCGCCCGCTCCACCGACGCCCCCGGCCACAAGGGCGTCTCCGCCTTCCTGGTCCCCACCGACACCCCCGGGCTGACCCGCAGGACCGTCCACGGCAAGCTCGGCCTGCGCGGCCAGGCCACCGCCGAACTCGTCCTGGAGGACGTGCGCGTGCCCGCCTCGGCGCTGCTCGGCGAGGAGGGGAAGGGGTTCTCCGTCGCCATGTCGGCGCTGGCCAAGGGCCGGATGTCGGTGGCCGCGGGCTGTGTGGGCCTGGCCCAGGCCGCGCTGGACGTGGCCGTGCGGTACGCGGGGGAGCGCGAGCAGTTCGGGAAGACCATCGCCCACCACCAGCTGGTGCAGGAGCTGATCAGCGACATCGCGGTCGACGTCGACGCGGCCCGGCTGCTCACCTGGCGGGTCGCCGATCTGATCGACCGGGGCCTGCCCTTCGCGGTCGAGTCCTCCAAGGCCAAGCTGTTCGCCTCGGAGGCGGCCGTCCGCGCCGCCAACAACGCCCTCCAGGTCTTCGGCGGCTACGGCTACATCGACGAGTACCCGGCGGGCAAGCTGCTCCGCGACGCCCGCGTGATGACCCTCTACGAGGGCACCAGCCAGATCCAGAAGCTGGTGATCGGCCGCGCGCTGACGGGGGTCTCCGCGTTCTGAGTAACCGAACCGAGTAGCCGAACCGAGTACCTATCCGGGTACCGAACCGAGTATCCGAACTGAGTAGGTGCGCGGATGTGGCGGCCCGCCCGTCCGGCGAATCATGTCCCCATGAGTGAGACATCGGGCAAAGCGCAGAACACGGCCGCCTTCTACGGTCAGGCCGTCGCCTCCTTCGCCGTCGCCATCGCGGCCACGGCCATCGGCATCTACCAGCTGGAGGCCGACCCCTGGGTCCGCGCCTTCCTTGGCATAGCCGTCCTCTACCTGGTCACCTCCGCCTTCACCCTCGCCAAGGTGATCCGCGACCGCCAGGACGGCGCGGCCCGCCCCTACAGCCCCTACGAGAAGCACTGAGCGGGCGCGCTAAGCGCCCGCTCATGGTCGGCGGTATGGTGGTGCCCCTGTCAGCGAGAGGGGCGAACGAGCGATGAGTACGGCGGAGGAGACGGCCGACGGCGAGGGCACGGCGTGGGGCGAGGTCACGCCCGACGCGGCCCGGAGGCTGTTGATCGCCGCGGTGGAGGCCTTCGCCGAGCGCGGGTACCACGCCACGACCACCCGTGACATCGCGGGACGGGCCGGGATGAGCCCGGCCGCGCTCTACATCCACTACAAGACCAAGGAAGAGCTGCTGCACCGCATCAGCCGGATCGGCCACGAGAAGGCGGTGGAGATCCTGCGCACGGCGTCGGGGCGCGAGGGCAGCGCCACCGACCGGCTCGCGGACGCCGTCGGCTCGTTCGTCCGCTGGCACGCGGGCGGCCGGACGACCGCCCGCGTGGTGCAGTACGAGCTGGACTCGCTCGGCCCCGAGGCGCGCGCCGAGATCGTCGGACTGCGCCGGCAGGCCGACGCCGAGATCCGCGGCATCATCCAGGACGGCGTGGACTCGGGCGAGTTCGACGTCCCGGACGTCAAGGGCACCACCCTCGCCGTGCTCTCGCTCTGCGTGGACGTGGCCCGCTGGTTCGACGTGCGCGGCTCCTGGACCCCCGAGGAGGTCGGCGAACTGTACGCCGACCTCGTGCTGCGGATGGTCGGGGCGAAGTAGGTCTACAGGTAGTAGCGCGAGACGGACTCGGCGACGCACACGGGCTTGTCGCCCCCCTCGCGCTCCACCGTGAACGCGATCGTCACCTGGACGCCGCCGGTGACGTCGTCGACGCCGGTGATCGTGGCGGTCGCGCGCAGCCGGGAGCCGACCGGGACCGGGGCGGGGAAACGGACCTTGTTCGTGCCGTAGTTGACGCCCATCTTCACGCCCTCGACGCGGATGAGCTGCGGTCCGAACAGGGGCAGCAGCGACAGGGTGAGATATCCGTGGGCGATGGTCGTCCCGAAGGGGCCGGCGGCGGCCTTCTCGGGGTCGACATGGATCCACTGGTGGTCCCCGGTCGCCTCCGCGAACAGATCGATCCGCTTCTGGTCGACCTCCACCCAGTCGGTGTGCCCCAGCTGCTCGCCGATCGCGGCCTTCAGGTCGTCGACGGAGGTGAAAGTCCTCGGTTCTGCCATGTCCCTGGCCTCCCAAAAGTCTAAGCGACTGCTTAGCATGCTCGGGTGGAGGCCCGCTGTCAACGGACCCGGCGCCCCGCCGGAGGTGGGTAGGCTCCGAGGGGTGCCCAAGATTCCCGAGAAGATCCATGAGCTCACGGTCGGCCAGCTCTCCGCACGCAGCGGTGCCGCCGTCTCCGCGCTGCACTTCTACGAGGCCAAGGGCCTGATCGGCAGCCGCCGCACGGCCGGCAACCAGCGCCGCTACAGCAGGGACACCCTGCGCCGGGTCGCCTTCATCCGCGCGGCCCAGCGCGTCGGCATCCCGCTCGCCACGATCCGCGAGGCGCTCGCCGAACTCCCGGAGGAGCGCACGCCCACCCACGAGGACTGGGCGCGGCTGTCGGAGGCGTGGCGGGCCGAGCTGGACGAGCGGATCACCCAGCTGAACCGGCTGCGGGACCATCTGACCGACTGCATCGGCTGCGGCTGTCTCTCCCTGGACACCTGTGTGCTGTCCAACCCGGACGACACCTTCGGCGAACACCGCGCCGGTTCGCGCCTGCTGGTGGAGCGCCGCCCGGCCCGCTGACGGAGGCCGGGGGGCGGGGCCCGCCACCCCGCCGCCCGGCCGGTGTCACTCGTACTCGGTGCCGCCCTTGCGGGTCAGATACGCCGGGCTGACCGCCTTGGCGATGGCACGCCCGCCGGTGACCGCGCTGTACCGCTCCCCGGCCGCGCGGATCACCACGCCCTCGCGCAGATGCAGCTCCCGCCCCGACACCGTCTCCCGGCCGCTCGCGATCTCCAGCACCCGCGCGCTGTCGTACGGACCCTCGTACAGCCGGGGCACCAACGGCAGCGCATCGCCGATCAGTTCGGCGGCGTCCAGCCACCGCACCGTGCCGTCGATCTCCGCCGAGACGTCGAACGCCGCGTAGCCCAGCGTCTCCCGCCGGCCGTCCGCCCCGTACGTGAGGTCCTGGACCCCCGCCCCGTACACCTCGCCGAAGATGCCGACCCGGCGCGCGCCGAGCCGCTCGGCGAGCCCGGCCGCCACCTCCGCTACCCCGTGCCCGCGCACGGCGCGCCAGTACAGGTTCCGCGGGTCCTCCTTCAGGGCCAGGGACTTGGCGCCGAAGCCCTTGGAGGACACGTGCACCCGCTCCGCCGAGCCGTCCGCCGGCGCGACGTAGGTCAGCAGGCAGGCCGACCCGTGCAGCTTCTCGGTGAGCACCACGGGCTCGCCCGCGGTGAAGATCCCCGGATACCGCTGGATGTTCTCGATGTCGGTCCACGGCAGCAGCTCCGGCGCCGACTCCACCTCGCCGGACATCGTCGGCGGTACCGGTGGCACCCACTTGGCTATGCCCAGCCGCTCCGCGAAGTCCGTGCCGTCCGCGGCGGCCCGCTCCAGGTCCACGCCCGCCAGCGCGGCCGGCCGGCACACGATCCCCTGGGACAGCTCCCCGCGCAGCCGGACCGCCTTGACCCGGTCGGAGTTGCTCCCCGCCAGCCGTCCGGTCAGCCCCAGCTCCTCGACGAGGGCGGCCGGCAGCACGGACTGCTCGGGGATGTACACCGCGACCTCGCCGGTGCGGTAGGCGCCCTTCGCCACGACCGCCCGGTACAGGCCCACCTGGGCCAGTTCGAGGGCGTCGGCGTTGGGGTGTTCGAGGACGGTCAGCACTTCCGCGGTGACACGCAGCGTGGACATCGGCGGCTCCTGGTTCGTTCGTCAGCCGGGTCTCATCACCGCCAACTGTCCTTGCGGTAAACGGCTGGAACGACCGGATTTCCCCCTGCTACAGGCCGCCTGCCACAGGCCCCCTGCCACAGGCCGCGCGCGGCAGGCCCCACGGCACTGCTCCGGACGGACCCGCGCCACGGATCCCCCCAGCGGTCGGGGGTGCGGCATCCCCTGCGCACCCCCCTCGTACCGGGCCGGAACGGCGACGACACCCCCCGCTCGTCCGGCGGATCGCTCAGGCCGACATCAGCAGTCGGCGTTCGCGCCGGGCGGCCGCCAGGGCCTCCGGCGTCAGTACGGGACGCGGCACCACGATCCCGCAGTCCCCGCAGACCGGGCCCGAGGACGGCTCATGGGCCAGGTCGTACTTCCAGGTCAGCCGCTCGCCCCCGCACACCGGGCAGGCCGTGCCCGGATCGCGCTCCAGCGCGGAGATCAGCCTGCGCAGCACCTCGGCCAGCGGCTCGCGGGGATGAACCCGCGGGTCGTCGCACCACGCGACGCCGAAACCGCCCCAGGTCAGCCGGTGCCAGTCGTCGACACTCCCCGGCCTGCGCAGTCCGTCGTGCTTCTCCTTCCTGCGGCGCCCCGCGAACTCGGCCTCGTAGGCGAGCCAGACCGAGCGTGCCTCCTCCAGCTCCTCCAACGCGGCCACGAGCCGCGCCGGATCGGGGGAGCGGTCCTCGGGGCCGAACCCCGCCCGGGAGCACAAGTGGTCCCAGGTCGCCCTGTGCCCGTAGGGGGCGAACCGCTCAAGGCACTTGCGCAGCGAGTAGCGCCGCAGCGCCAGATCACAGCGCGGGTCGCGCACCTGTCTCGCCAGACTCCGGAAACCGGCCATCGCCCTGCACCTCCGTCACACCTGCACCTGTACTTCGGTCACTTCGGCGTCGTCGTTCGGACGTCTCCGAATAGACGTATCGACACGCGATTCGGCTCCCTCCGATTTCCGGCGGACCCTCTCGGCCCGCCCGGGCAGCGCCCCAACTCCCCGAAAGTTGAAGCATGTTCATCTTCAATCCCGGGGATACCGCCGGTAACGTCCGGCCCACCCCCGTCGGTAGGAGCTGCCATGCCACGGCGCATCCCCCGCACCGCGCTCGACAGACTGAGAACTCCCGGCACGTTCATCGGGTTCCTGAAGACCGTGACCGTATGCGTGCTCATTGCCGGTCTTTTGTCACCTCTTTCCCGAGCGGTCGCCGCGGAGGAGGCGGCACCCGCCGCGGCCGCCGTCGCCGACCACTGCGGCGGACAGTGCTCCGACATCCTGCCGCCCGGCGAGAACGGCAACGCCACGCTCGCCCAGATCCTGCTCAACCAGGCCTTCGGAACGATGCCCGCGCACGCCTCCGACCAGCTCGGACCGTACGCGGCGCTCGCCACCGGCCATCAGACCCTCACCAACGCCACCCTCAGCACCTTCTTCAACGACGCCTCCTTCGGCGTCCCCGCCGACCAGGTCGCCTCCACCGTCCGCCCGGCCGGCCGCACCGACGTCACGATCGTCCGCGACAAGAGGACGGGTGTGCCGCACATCACGGGCACCACGCGCTACGGCACCGAGTTCGGCGCCGGATACGCGGCGGCCGAGGACCGCCTGTGGCTCATGGACGTCTTCCGGCACGTCGGCCGCGGACAGCTGACCCCCTTCGCCGGCGGCGACCCCGCCAACCAGGGCCTGGAGCAGGAGTTCTGGCGCCACGCCCCCTACACCGAGGCCGACCTCCAGGCCCAGATCGACAGCGCGGTCGCGGACAACGGCGCCCGCGGACAACTGGCGCTCGCCGACGTCAACGCCTACGTCGCCGGCATCAACGCCTACATCGACGCCTCCGACAGCGGCCGCTACTACCCCGGCGAGTACGTACTGACCGGCCACAAGGACTCGATCACCAACGCCGGCACCATCGAGCACTTCAAACCGACCGACCTGGTCGCGCTGGCCTCCGTGATCGGCGCCCTGTTCGGCTCCGGAGGCGGCGGCGAGGTCGGCAACGCGATCTCCCTGCTGGCCGCCCAGGAGCGGTACGGCCTCGCCGAGGGCACCGAGGTCTGGGAGTCCTTCCGGATGCGCGACGACCCCGAGGCCGCCCTCACCGTCCGCGGACAGGACTTCCCCTACGCCGAGAAGCCCGCCGACCCCCAGGGCGCCGCGCTGCCCGACGCCGGTTCCGTCACCGCCGAACCGCTCGTCCACGACCGCACCGGCAGCGCCGCGACCACCGCCGCCGCCGAGACCTCGGCCGCCGCCACCCGGTCGGCCATGACCTCGGCCCGCAGGGGCATGTCCAACGCCCTCGTGGTCAGCGGCGAACACACCGCGAGCGGCCACCCCATCGCCGTCTTCGGCCCCCAGACCGGCTACTTCGCCCCTCAGCTCCTGCTGCTCCAGGAGATCCAGGGCCCCGGCATCAGCGCCCGCGGCGCGTCCTTCGCCGGCCTGAGCATGTACGTCGAACTCGGCCGCGGCCAGGACTACTCCTGGAGCGCCACCACCTCCGGCCAGGACATCATCGACACCTACGCCGTCGAGCTGTGCCAGGACGACTTCCACTACCTCTACCGCGGCACCTGCACCGCAATGGAAAAGGTCGAGCGGAGGAACGCCTGGAAGCCCACCACCGCCGACGCCACCCCCGCCGGCTCGTACACCATGCGGGTCTGGCGGACGAAGTACGGACCCGTCTCGCACCGCGCGACCGTCGACGGCACCCGCGTCGCCTACACCACCCTGCGCTCGTCCTACCTGCACGAGGCCGACTCCATCATCGGCTTCCAGATGCTCAACGACCCCGACCACGTCAAGGGCCCCGACACCTTCCGCACCGCGGTGGAGCACATCAACTTCACCTTCAACTGGTTCTACGTCGACTCCGAGCACACCGCGTACTACAACAGCGGCGACAACCCGGTGCGCGCCACCGGAGTGGACGCCGAGTTCCCGGTGTGGGCGCGCCCGTCGTACGAGTGGCGCGGCTGGGACCCGGCGGCCAACACCGCTGACTACACCCCGTCCTCGGCCCACCCGAACTCCGTCGACCAGGACTACTACATCTCCTGGAACAACAAACAGGCGTCCCGCTACACCACCGCCCCCTGGGGCGACGGCTCCGTGCACCGCGGCGACCTCCTCGACGACCGGGTGGCGCGGCTGGTCGCGCAGGGCGGCGTGACACGGGCCGCGCTGGTGAAGGCGATGGCCGAGGCGGGCCTCGCCGACCTGCGGGCCGAGGACGTCCTGCCGGACCTGCTCAAGGTGGTGAACAGCTCACCGGTGACCGACACGGCGGCGAAGGCGGCCGTCGACAAGCTCTCCGCGTGGGTCACCGCGGGCTCCCGCCGCACGGAGACCTCCGCCGGCTCCAGGACCTACGCGCACGCCGACGCCATCCGCATCCTGGACGCCTGGTGGCCGCTGCTGGTGCAGGCCGAGTTCCAGCCCGGCCTGGGCGGTGACCTGTTCACCGCCCTCACCGCCAGCCTGCCCGTCGACGAGTCCCCGTCGGCCGCGCACGGACCGACCGGCGCCCACGCCGGCAGCGCCTTCCAGTACGGCTGGTGGAGCTATGTCGACAAGGACCTGAGGTCGGTGCTCGGCGAACCCGTCCAGGGCCCGCTGGCCCGCGAGTACTGCGGGGACGGCAGCCTCGGCGCCTGCCGGGACAGCCTGCTCGGCACCCTGCGGACGGCGGCCGGCCGGACCGCCGCCCAGGTCTACCCCGGGGACGAGGGCTGCGCCGCGGGCGACCAGTGGTGCGCCGACTCGATCGTGCAGCGCCCGCTGGGCGGGATCAACCACGCCCGGATCAGCTGGCAGAACCGTCCGACCTACCAGCAGGTGGTGGAGTTCACCTCGCACCGGTGACGCCACGCGGGCGGTGCCGCCGGGCGGGTGCAAGAGCCCCCCGTGCGGTGCCGCCGCGCAGGCTGTGACGCCGGGAGCGGGCGGTACGCCCGGCCGGGCGTACCGCCCCGCACGCCGCGGGTCAGCGGACGCGGCCCGCCGCCAGCACCAGCCGGGCCAGCTCCGGGTGCGCGATGTCGCTGTGCGCGCCGGTCGGCGGACCCCCACGCCGGACCACCGCCGACACGTCCACGTTCACGCACCCCGTCCCCGGCAGCGGCCCGCGCAGCGCGTCGGCGAGCTTCAGCGACCGGGTGCCCGGCACCGCCTGCACCCCGTCGAAGCCCATCGCCCCCCACCGCGCGCCCAGCGCCCGGCCGACGGAGAGGTCGTGCAGCTCCCGGTCGTGGCCCGCCATCCGCGAGGCCAGCGGATAGATCGTGCCCAGCGCGTCGTCGTGCTGGGAGAAGCAGCACACCAGCGGGCCGTCGATCCGGTTGTGCTGGCCCTGGAGCACCCCGCCCGCGCGCGGGTCGTGCGGCAGCCGGGCCGAGAACGCATAGTGCGAGAAGGCCCCCTGGAGCAGGGTCACCGACTTCACCGTCCGCACCCCGGGCGGCAGCCCGCGCAGCGCGAACGACACCAGCCGCCCGCCGAAACTGTGCCCCACCAGATGCACCCGCGTCCGCGGCGCCCGGGTCGCCAACTGCCCGACCACCCGCCCGAGCCCGCGCTCGCCGACCGTGCCGGCCCGCCGCTTCATCGCGAAGTACGTGGCCTGCCGCAGCAACTCGTGCGCCCCCGCCCACGGGTTGGGCAGCGTGAAGGAGGTCTCCGCGGTCCCGCCCGGCGAGCGCAGGCCCGCGAGCGCCCGCGCGAACTCCTCGCAGGTCTGCGCCGTCGTCCCGTGGAAGAACGCCGGCTCGTCCTGCGGGACGCCCTCCGCGAGCGTGTCCGCGGCGAACAGCGCCTGCGGGCCCGGCGGCACCAGCTCCACCAGCACCCGCACCAGCCGCCCGAACTCCTCCAGCTCCGCCTCCTCGCGCGACTGCTGCTCCAGCAGCCGGGCGAGCTGGTCGACGACCGTGGCCCGGCCGGGGAACGTCTCCAGCAGCGCGTGCCGGGTGTCCTTGTCGAGCGCCGGGGGCGGCGGAGCCTCGGCGGCGACGGCACGCGGGAAGTCGGGGATCGGCTCGTCCGAGAAGCGCATCGACGGCCACACCACGCCCACGTAACCGAGCCGGGCCGTCGGGGCGAGAGCGGGGACGGGGGCGAAGAAGCGGTCGTAGAGCCGGGTCGCCCCGGAGCGGTCGCTGTTCCAGCCGTGGGCGAAGACCAGCAGATCGCGCACGCCCCGCTGGACCACCCCGGCGAGCAGCCGGTCCCTGGAGCGCGCCTCGGGGTCGCCGTCCGCGTCGAAGGTCAGCTCCCAGTAGGGTGAAACGCTCATCTCCGGACGCGCCATGACCGGCCCCCCTCGTACCCCGCGGCGGTGCGATGCGGTCGTATCGTCCCGCCGCGGGGCAGAGTTGGCCATACGGCTCGGGTCATCCGTAGAGCAGGTATTCCTTTCGAATCCGGCGGAACGCCGCGAGTTCCTCCTGCCAGCCGGCCACCACCTCGTCGGTGCTCGCGCCCGCGTCGATCGCGGTGCGGACCTGGGTGGAGCCGGTGAGCTTGTCGATCCAGTTGTCCGACCGCCAGGCGAAGCCGTCCCAGACCCGCTTGGCGGTGACCAGCAGGCCGATCCCGGTGCGCACCGGGTCGTAGGCGGCCCGGTCGTGGACGTGGACCTGGACCCCGCCGACGGTCTTCCCCTGGAACTTCGAGAAGGTCGGCGCGAAGTACGCCTCCCTGAAGTGCACGCCCGGCAGCCCGAGTTCGTTGGCGGCGGCGGCCCAGCGGCCGTCGACGCCCTCCGCGCCGAGGAGTTCGAAGGGGCGGGTGGTGCCCCGGCCCTCGGAGAGGTTGGTGCCCTCGAAGAGGCAGGTGCCGGAGTACACGAGGGCCGTGTCGGGCGTCGGCATGTTCGGGCTCGGCGGCACCCAGGGCAGGCCGGAGGCGTCGTAGAAGTCCGAGCGCCGCCAGCCGGCCATTCTCACCGTCTCCAGCGGGACCGGGGTGGTGAGGAACTCCCCGTTGAAGAGCAGGGCCAGTTCGGCGACGGTCATGCCGTGCGCCTGGGAGATCGGCTGCCGGCCGACGAAGGTCGCGAACTCCTTGTGCAGCACGGGCCCTTGGGCGGCCCGGCCGGTGACCGGGTTCGGGCGGTCCAGCACCACGAACCGCTTGCCCGCGAGCTGGGCCGACTCCATGCAGTCGAAGAGCGTCCAGATGTAGGTGTAGAAGCGGGCGCCGGCGTCCTGGATGTCGAAGACGACCGTGTCCACGCCGGAGGCGGTGAAGATGTCGGCGAGCGGACGGCCGCTCTTGAGGTAGGTGTCGTAGACGGGCAGACCGGTGGCCGGGTCGTCGTAGCGGCCCTCCGAGCCGCCCGCCTGCGCGGTGCCCCGGAAGCCGTGCTCGGGGCCGAAGACCGCGGTGAGGTTCACCCGGTCGTCGGCGTGCAGGACGTCGACGATGTGCCGGACCGTGCGGGTGATGCCGGTGGGGTTGGTGACGATGCCGACGCGTTGGCCGTCGAGTACGGAGTACCCGTCCGAGACCAGGCGTTCGAAACCGGTCCGCAGGCGGCGGCCCCGGTCGTGGTCGGCGGCCGCCGCGGCGGGGGAGGTGACGGAGGCGGTGGCGGCCAGGGCCGGGGTTGCGGCCAGGAGAGTTCGTCTCGTGAAGCGCATGCAGGGCACGGTAGGGGCTGCCGGTGCCGTTGGTAAGCCGTCGGGCGCGCGTGGCCCGGGATGTGCCCCCGAGGGGCCGCGAACGGGCGCCGTCCACACCCTTTCATTCGTACATACCGACCGGTTAGTCTGGCGTCGCCAGCCGAGCCGCTCGTCGAAGGAGACCGATGGTGGAAGCCTTGCAGGATGCCGGAGTCGTCGTCACCGGGGCGGGCGGGGGGATCGGCGCGGCGCTCGCCCGGCGGTTCGCCGGGGCCGGGGCCCGGGTCGTCGTCAACGACCTGGACGCGGGCAGGGCCGAGGCCGTCGCCGCCGAGATCGGCGGGATCGCCGTGCCCGGCGACGCCTCCGGCATCGTGACCGCCGCCCGCGAGGCCCTCGGCACCGGCATCGACGTGTACTGCGCCAACGCGGGCGTCGGCTCCGGCGGCTCCGAGTCCGCCGGGGAGGACGTCTGGGCGCTGGCCTGGGACGTGAACGTGATGGCGCACGTACGGGCCGCCCAGGAACTGGTCCCGGAGTGGCTGGAGCGCGGGTCGGGGCGGTTCGTCTCCACCGTCTCCGCCGCCGGACTGCTCACCATGATCGGCGCCGCCCCCTACAGCGTCACTAAGCACGGCGCGTACGCCTTCGCCGAGTGGCTGTCCCTGACCTACCGGCACCGCGGGATCAAGGTGCACGCCATCTGCCCGCAGGGCGTGCGCACCGACATGCTCGCCGCCACCGGAAGCGCCGGCGACCTGGTGCTCCAGCCCACCGCCATCGAACCGGACGACGTGGCGGACGCCCTGTTCAAGGGCATGGAGGAGGACCGGTTCCTGGTGCTGCCGCACCCGGAGGTCGCCGGGTACTACCAGGCCCGCGCCGCCGAGCCCGACCGCTGGCTCGGCACCATGAACCGCGTCCAGCAGAAGTGGGAGGCCGCGCGGTGACCGCCGCCGGGTACGCGGACCGGCCCTGGCTCGCCCTGCTCGACGAGGCCCAGCGCGCCCCCATCGACCCCGCCGACTCCCTGGTGCACGCGCTGCGCCGGGCCGTCGCCGAAACCCCCGAGCGCGACTTCCTCGCCTACTTCGACGGCCGCCTGACCTACCGCGAGACCGACGAGCTGAGCGACTCCGTCGCCGGTCACCTGGCCGCCCGGGGCCTGGAACCCGGCGACCGGGTGGCCGTACTGCTCCAGAACTCCCCGCTCTTCGTGCTCGCGGTGCTGGGCGCCTGGAAGGCGGGCGCCACGGTCGTCCCCGTCAACCCCATGTACAAGTCGGGGGAGATGGCGCACGTCCTGCGCGACGCCGAGGTCACCGCGCTGATCTGCTCGGACCGCTCCTGGGAGGCGTACCTGCGCGGGACGGCCGCCGACTCCCCGGTCCGGATCGTGCTCACGGGCTGCGAACTGGACTTCCAGACCCGCGGCGACACCCGCGTCCTCGCCTTCGAGCGGCTCCCTTTGGCCGCCGACGCCGAGGACCTCGCCACCGTCGCCCGAGCCGGACACCCGGCCCCCGAGGGCCGCGACCCGGCCCCCTCCGACCTCGCCCTGATCAGCTACACCTCCGGCACCAGCGGCACCCCCAAGGGCGCCACCAACACCCACGCCAACATCATGCAGAACGCGGAGCGGCAGCGGACGGGGCTGCCGCTGCCTGAGGCGCCGGTGTACTTCGCGCTCGCCCCGCTGTTCCACATCACCGGCATGGTCTGCCAGTTCGGCGCCTGCCTGAACAGCGCGGGCACACTGGTGCTCGCCTACCGCTTCGAGGCCGGGGCGGTGCTGGACGCGTTCGCCGAACACCGTCCGCACTACACGGTCGGCCCCTCGACCGCGTTCATGGCGCTGGCCGCCCACCCGTCCGTCACCCGCGAGCACTTCGCCTCCTTCCGGATCATCTCCTCCGGCGGCGCCCCGCTGCCGCCGGCGCTGGTGGAGAAGTTCCGCGCCGGATTCGGTCCCTACCTCCGCAACGGCTACGGGCTGACCGAGTGCACCGCGCCCTGCGCGGCCGTGCCGCCCGCCCACGAGGCACCGGTCGACCCGGTGTCGGGGACGCTCGCCGTGGGCGTGCCCGGACCCGACACGGTCGTCCGGATCCTCGACGAGGAGGGCGCGGAGGTGCCCTTCGGGGAACAGGGCGAGATCGTGGTGAGCGGCCCGCAGGTCGTGCCCGGCTACTGGCGGCGCCCCGAGGCCACCGCCGAGACCTTCCCCGGCGGCGAGCTGCGTACCGGCGACATCGGTTTCATGGACCACGAGGGCTGGCTGTACGTCGTCGACCGCAAGAAGGACATGATCAACGCGTCCGGGTTCAAGGTCTGGCCGCGCGAGGTCGAGGACGTGCTGTACACCCATCCGGCGGTACGCGAGGCGGCGGTCGTCGGGGTGCCCGACGGGTACCGCGGGGAGACCGTGAAGGCGTACATCAGCCTGCGTCCGGGCGCCGCCCCGGACCCGGATGAACTCGCGGTGTACTGCAAGGAGAGACTGGCCGCCTACAAATATCCGCGCCAGGTGGAGATCCTGCCCGACCTGCCGAAGACGGCCAGTGGGAAGATCCTCCGGCGGGAACTCCGTTCCCGCGCGCACGACAGCCAGTGAGAACTCGGAAGGCAGGTGGCGGCTCAGTGCCCAGGACGACGGACGGAGACGGCACGCCCGTCCCGCAGCGGCTGCTGGCCGCCGCCACCCGGCTCTTCGCGGAGCAGGGCTACGACCGGACCTCGGTGCAGGAGATCGTGGAGGCGGCCGGCGTCACCAAGGGCGCGCTGTACCACTACTTCGGCTCCAAGGACGACCTGCTGCACGAGGTGTACGCCCGGGTGCTGCGCCTCCAGCAGGAGCGGCTCAACACCTTCGCGGAGGCCGACGAGCCGGTGGAGAAGCGGCTGCGGGCCGCGGCCGCCGACGTGGTCGTCACCACCATCGACAACCTCGACGACGCGTCGATCTTCTTCCGCTCGATGCACCACCTGAGCCCGGAGAAGAACCGGCAGGTGCGGGCCGAGCGCCGGCGCTACCACGAACGCTTCCGCGCGCTGATCGAGGAGGGCCAGCAGGCCGGGGTCTTCTCCACGGCGACCCCGGCCGACCTGGTGGTGGACTACCACTTCGGCTCGGTCCACCACCTGTCGACCTGGTACCGCCCCGACGGCCCGATGAGCCCCCAGGAGGTCGCCGACCACCTGGCCGACCTCCTGCTGAAGGCACTGCGGCCCTGAGTCCGCGCAGCCCCGGGCCCTCGGTGGGCCCGGGGCGTGCCGCCGGCTCCTACACGTACTTCTTCAGCTCCCGCCGCGCCAGGGACCGCTGGTGCACCTCGTCCGGACCGTCGGCCAGCATCAGCGTCCGCGCGCTCGCGTACAGCTCCGCCAGCGGGAAGTCCTGACTCACACCCCCCGCGCCGTGCAGCTGGATCGCGCGGTCGATGATGTCGACGACCGTGCGCGGAGTGGCGATCTTGATGGCCTGGATCTCGGTGTGGGCGCCCTTGTTGCCCACGGTGTCCATCATCCAGGCCGTCTTCAGCACCAGCAGCCGCAGCTGCTCCACCGCGACCCGCGCGTCGGCGATCCAGTTGTGCACCACGCCCTGCTGGGCCAGCGCCTTGCCGAACGCCGTCCGGGACACGGCCCGCCGGCACATCAGCTCGATGGACCGCTCGGCCATGCCGATCAGCCGCATGCAGTGGTGGATCCGTCCCGGGCCGAGCCGCGCCTGCGCGATGGCGAAGCCGCCGCCCTCCTCGCCGACGAGGTTCGACACCGGCACGCGCGCGTGGTCGAAGACCACCTCGGCGTGGCCGCCGTGGGAGTGGTCCTCGTAGCCGAAGACCCGCATCGCGCGCTTGACGGTGACGCCCGGCGTGTCCCGGGGGACCAGGATCATGGACTGCTGGCGGCGGATGTCCGCGCCGTCCGGGTCCGTCTTGCCCATCACGATGAAGATCTTGCAGTCCGGGTTCATCGCCCCGGAGATGTACCACTTGCGTCCCGTGACGACGTAGTCGTCGCCGTCCCGCTCGATGTGGGTGGTGATGTTGGTGGCGTCGGAGGAGGCCACGTCCGGCTCGGTCATCGCGAACGCCGAACGGATCTCACCCGCGAGCAGCGGCTCCAGCCACTGCTTGCGCTGCGCCTCGTCGCCGAACTGGGCCAGCACCTCCATGTTGCCGGTGTCCGGCGCCGCGCAGTTCAGCGCGGTCGGCGCCAGGTGCGGCGAGCGGCCGGTGATCTCGGCGAGCGGCGCGTACTGGAGGTTGGTGAGGCCGGCGCCGTACTCGTGGTCGGGCAGGAAGAGGTTCCACAGGCCCTGCCTGCGCGCCTCCGCCTTCAGCTCCTCCACCACCGCCGGGGTGTCCCAGGGCGAGGCCAGCGCGGCCCGCTGCTCCTCCGCGACCGGCTCGGCCGGGTAGACGTACTCGTCCATGAAGGCCAGCAGTCTGCCGCGCAGCTCCTCGGTGCGCGCGTCGAACGCGAAGTCCATGTCCCGTCAGCCTTCCTGAAGAGTGGTCAGACCGTGCTGGATGAAGACCGGGACCAGGTCGCCGATGCGGTCGAAGCCGCGTCCGACGGTCTGGCCCAGGGTGTAGCGGTAGTGGATGCCCTCCAGGATCACGGCGAGCTTGAACCAGGCGAACGCCGTGTACCAGGAGACCGCGGAGACGTCGCGCCCCGAGCGCGCGGCGTACCGCTCGACGAGTTCGGCCGGGTCGGGGTGGCCCGGGGCCTCGGCGGTGGTCGAGACGGGGGAGTCGGGCATGTCCAGGGACATGCTGTACATCACCAGCAGGCCCAGGTCGGTGAGCGGGTCGCCGAGCGTGGACATCTCCCAGTCCAGGACCGCCTTGATCCGGTCGTCGTCCCCGATCAGGACGTTGTCCAGCCGGTAGTCGCCGTGGACCACGGTCGCGGCGGGGGAGACCGGCAGCCGGCGGCCGAGCGTCGCGTGCAGCTCGTCGATGCCGGCCAGCTCACGGTTGCGGGAGGCGTCCAACTGCTTTCCCCAGCGCCGCAGTTGGCGGTCGAGGAAGCCCTCGGGGCGCCCGAAGTCGGCCAGCCCCACCTCCTCGGGGTCCACCGCGTGCAGGTCCACCAGGGTGTCCACCAGCGCGAGCACCGCCCCACGGGTGCGCTCCGGGCCCAGCGGCACCAGCTGGTCGGAGGTGCGGTACGGGGTGCCCTCGACGAACTCCATGACGTAGAAGGGAGCCCCGAGCACCTCCTCGTCCTCGCACAGGAGTACGGGCCGGGGCACCGGCACGCGCGTCGGGTGCAGGGCGCTGATCACCCGGTGCTCGCGTCTCATGTCATGGGCGGTGGCGAGGACATGGCCGAGCGGGGGCCGCCGGACGACCCAGCGCGCGGTGCCGTCCTGGACCGCGTAGGTGAGGTTCGACCGTCCACCCTCGATCAGCCTGCCGGTCAGCGGGCCCCGGACCAGCCCGGGGCGCTCGCGGTCGAGCAGGGCGCGCAGCCGGTCGAGATCGAGTCCGGGCGGGTGGTCGGGGCTCATCGATGCTCCTACGGGCAGGTGAACGAGTCTCGACCAATGATGCCGACCGGTCGGTATGTCGTCCAGTGCGCGGAGCCAACGTGATCGGAGCCACGATAGGCCGACAGCCCCTCGCGCGGGGCGCCGAGGGGCTGTCGGAGGGCCGGTCGTGACCGGTGCGGACGGGTCAGTGGTCGTCCCAGTGGCCGTCGTGCGCCGCGTGCCGGTGGCCGTCGTGCAGATAGTCGACGTGGTCGCCGTGCAGGACGCTCTCGTGTCCGCAGGCGTCGCCGTGCTGGTGGTCGTGGCCCTGGTGGGTGGTGTGGCCGCCCGGCTCGCACTCGTCCCAGTGCCCGCCGTGCTCGCGGTGCAGGTGCCCGCCGTGCGCGTAGTCGACGTGGTCGCCGTGCGGCACCTCGGTGTGGCCGCAGCCGGGTCCGTGGGCGTGGGTGTGCGAGACGTGTTCCGTGTGGAGGGTGGTCATGGTGCTCACCTTCGAAGCTGCGGGCGATGACGACGGACAGGCTGTCACGCGAACGGAACATATCCTCTCATTCCACCCTCGTGGCGCCCAGGTGAGCCAAGCCTTCGCGGCAGGCCCTAGAGGATCAGCGCCGCCCCGCACGCGGCCAGTGCCACCGTGCACAGCACCGCCGCCGTCGCGTGCCGGGGCGTCAGGGCGCGGGGCTCGGGGCTCGCGGCGAGGGCGTGGATCCTGCGGTGGGCGCAGGCGAGGAAGCCGAGCCAGAGCAGCGCGCACAGGGCGCACAGGGCGATCCCGGACGCCGAGGGGCCGTCGTGCAGCGCCGTCCTCGCGGCGAGCACCGCGGCGACGGTCGAGGCGAGCGTCGTACGGCGCCAGGCGAGCCGGGTCCGCTCGGGCTGGAGCCCGGGGTCCCGCTCCGGCGGTGCGCTCACCCCTCCCACCCGGCGAGCACCACCACGACCATCACCAGCGCCACCACCGCCACCAGCACACCGAGCAAGGCCGGGAACCGGGACACCGGCAGGTCCTCGCCCCGGCGCATCGCGCGCTCGCAGCGCACCCAGTGGTTCACCGCGCGCAGGGAACAGAGCACGCCCGCCGCGAGCAGCGCGAGCGCCAGCCCGACCCGCCAGCCCCAGGGCAGGTCGGGCAGGAACTGGTCCACCGCGAAGCCGCCGCCGATCAGCGCCAGCGCGGTGCGCAGCCAGGCCAGGAAGGTGCGCTCGTTCGCCAGCGAGAACCGGTAGTCGGGCGTACCGCCCTCCCGCCGGACCTGCTCCGGCGCGAACCACAACCGGGCGTTCCGCACGAATTCGATCACGCCCCGGACCCTACCGGGAGCCGTCCCCGGCCCGGTGTTCACACAGGCGCTCGTACGCGGCGAGCCCGTCCGGCACCCACTCCCACTCCGTGAGGCGGTCCCGCACCTCCGACTCCGGCAGGAACGCGTGCCAGGCGACCTCCTCCACCTGGGGGCTGACGGGCAGCTCGCAGCGCACCTCGTACACGGCCGACCACCAGCTGTGTCCGGCGCCGTCCTCGTAGAGGAACTTGAACAGGAACTCCGGCCGCGGCAGCCCGGAGACGCCGAGCTCCTCCTCGGCCTCCCGCAGGGCCGCCGTGTCGTAGGACTCGCCGGCGCCGACCACGCCGCCGACGAACATGTCGTACAGCGAGGGGAAGACCAGCTTGGTCGAGGTGCGGCGGTGCACGAACAGGCGGCCCTCGGCGTCCCGGGCCTGCACGAACACGCACCGGTGCCGCAGGCCCTCGGCGTAGACCAGGCCGCGCGGGGACTGCCCGACGACCCGGTCGTGCTCGTCGACGACGTCGAGGATTTCGTCAGCTGCGCTCATGAAGCCATCCAACCAGTGCCCGAACCGGAGGCACCGAGCCCAGGGGGCTTTCACAGACTGCAGCAGCCACACCCACCCAGGGGCGCGGGGAACTGCGCCCCCGGCCCCGACGGCGCCGCAGCCTGGGGGAGGGCTTTCGCGGACCGCAGATTCCTGACGCCGGCCAGCCACACCCACCCAGGGGCGCGGGGAACTGCGCGACCGGCCCCCACGGCGCCGCGGCCTGGGGGGGGG
>NZ_JBEZNL010000012.1:61937-197971 GCF_040653275.1 Streptomyces sp. NPDC048002
AGGGCTTTCGCGGACCGCAGGTTGCTGGCGCCGGGCAGGTGTACCCACCCAGGGGCGCGGGGAACTGCGCGACCGGCCCCCACGGCGCCGCGGCCTGGGGGGGAGGGCTTTCGCGGACCGCAGGTTGCTGGCGCCGGGCAGGTGTACCCACCCAGGGGCGCGGGGAACTGCGCGACCGGCCCCCACGGCGCCGCGGCCGAACCCGTACCGTCGGCCGGTCAGCCCGGCTGGAGGGCGCGGGCCGGTTCCCGGACCTTCGCGCCGCCGGACGGCATCGCCGGGTGCATGCCCAGCAGGACGATGCCCACCACGATCGCGGCGAGCCCGGCGGCCTCCCAGGCCAGGGCGCCCGTGTCGGTGCGCAACCGGTCGCCGAGGAAGCCGACCCCGCACGCGATGCCGGCCAGCGGCTGGGCGGCGGTCAGGGCGGGCAGCGACATGCGCAGCGACGCGGTCTCGAAGGCGCTCTGCACCAGGACCAGGCCGGTGACGCCGAGCGCCAGCACGGCGTAGGGCTGCCAGCTGGTGAGCACCTCGGCCGGACCGCCCTCGCCGAAGCGCTGCCCGGTCACCCGGGTCAGCGCGTCCTGGACGCCGTAGAGGAGGCCGGCGGCGGTGGCGAGCAGGGCGGGTCCCGCGCCGAGCCGGGAGCGCCTGGCGTACCCGGTGAGCAGCACGGCCGCGCCGATCATCGAGCCGATGATCAGCCACTGCCGGGAGGGATCGGTGAGGGCGGTGCCGCCGGACGGCCGGCCGGCCACGATGAACGCGGTCACCCCGCCCGCGAGCAGCAGCAGCCCGCCCCAGCCCTGGCGGCCGAGCGGCTGCCGGGTCTGGCGCCGGGACAGCGCCATGGCGAAGAGCAGGTTGGTGGCCAGCAGCGGTTCCACCAGGGACAGCCGGCCCTGCCCGAGCGCGACGGCGCCGAGCGCCATGCCGACCACCATCAGCGCGATGCCGCCGAGCCAGCGCGGTACCCGCACCAGGTCCAGCAGGATCCGGGGCGAGAGGAAGTCCTTGAGGGGAGCCTGCTGGGCCGCGTTCTGCTGCAGGACGAAGCCGAAGCCCAGACAGCAGGCGGCGCCCACGGAGAGAAGCAGAACCTGAAGCGACACGCGACGTTCCTCGATCGTTGGTACGGGGCTCGGGGTGCGTACGACGTAGGGGCCGACTGTAGCGCCCCGGTGCCCGGCGCGCCCCCGGTGCTCCGAGGGGGCCGCGGCCTCCCGGCCATGGTGGGCGTCCCGCGCCGGAACCACTATGGCGTACGCCACATCCCCGCTCCCCGGCCGTCACGGGCGCCTCGCCGCTGTGCCACAAGTGCCCCACCAGTAACACGAGTTGACGCGTGTAACGCTCGGGCGGCCCTTGACGTAAACCATGGGCGGGGGGTTGGCTGTGCGTGATCGCTCGATGGCAAACCGAAACCAGACGACGACCGCGTCGCGTGAGGATGTTCCCGCGGTGTCCCCACCCCCGCCACCCCTGGGCCGCGGCCGCAAGCGCGCGGCGCAGGCCCCCGACGGCGCCCTCGACGACCTCGACCTCGCGGCGGCGCGCGCCGCGCTCGCCCAGGGCCGGTGGCAGTCCGCCCGCTCCCTCCTCGCCCACACCGGCGACGACTGGGACCGCCGGGGCCACCGGATCACCGTCCTCGCCCAGGAGCCCTACACCGTCCCCTGGGCGCGGGAGTGGCTGCTCGCCGAGCCCGAGTCCGCGGACGCCCGCGTCCTGCTCGCGCTCGCCCAGGTGCAGCGCGCCCTGCGCGGCAAGGAGAAGCCGGACCGCGCCCGCGAGTCCTGCCACGCGGCGGCCGGCCACGCCCCGGCCGATCCGACCCCCTGGCTCGGCCTGCTCATGCTCACTCGCGGCACGGGCACCGAGGAGGAGGTGCTGAAGGTCTTCGAGGAGGTCCGGCACCGGTACGCCGACCACCACCACGCCCACCATGTGATGGTCGCCCGGCTCGCCGAGCGCCGGCCGGCGGCGGGACCGGACCCGTTGCACGAGGTGTACGACTTCGCCAACGCCGCCGCCGAGCGCGCCCCCGCCGACTCCCCGCTCGCCGTCCTGCCCGTCGTCGCGCACGCCGAGCGCTACCGGGTGCTCGCCGCCGCCGGACACGAGGGCGCCGACCCGGCCGCCTCCGGGCACTGGGTCGGCCGCCGGGCCCGGCAGGTGATGAAGGCCGCCTTCGACTGGTGGCTGGAGTGGGAGCACGAGGGCCACCCGCGCCGGCTGGTCGACCTGAACTTCCTCGCGCACGCCAAGTACTGCGAGGGCCGGGGCGCCGAGGCCGCCGCCCTGTTCCACCGCATCGGCGAGCACGTCACCCCGGAGCCCTGGTCCTACCCGGACCGGGACCCGTACCCCGCCTTCCGGGCCGCCCGCGACAACGCGCTCGGCACGGTGTGAAGCACCGGCACCCCACCCGCACCCCCACCCGCACCCGCACCCCCACCCGCACCCGCACCCGCGCCCCCACCTGGCACCGCCACCCCGGCACCCGCATCCGGTACCCGCACTCGCACTGCACCCGCATCCGCACCCCGGCACCTCCACCCCGCTACCCCCGAAAGGACCACCCGCGATGACGACGGGCAGATCCAGCACCAGCGGCACACTCACCCCCGACGGCGAGGGCATCAGCACCTTCAAGGGCCAGGACCGGGCCCTGCGCGCCGACCGGCTCGGCACCACCGGTCTGCTGCTGTCCGTACTCGCCGCGACCGCCCCCCTCATGGTGGTCGCGGGTGTCATGCCCACGACGTTCGGGGTGATGGGCATCGTCGGACAGCCGCTGCTGTTCGTCATCCTCGGCGTGGTCCTCGCCCTGTTCAGCGTCGGCTACGCCGAGATGAGCCGGCACGTGCACAACGCCGGCGCCTTCTACGCGTACATCTCCCGCGGCCTCGGCGGCACCGCCGGTGCGGGCTCCGCCCTGGTCGCGCTCGTCGCCTACAACGCCCTCCAGGTCGGCATCTACGGCATCTTCGGCTTCGAGGTCTCCGGCCTGTTCGCCACCTACCTGGAGATCGAACTGGCCTGGTGGATACCGGCCCTGCTCGCGGTCCTCCTGGTCGGCGGGCTCGGCTGGCTGAAGATCGACCTCAACGCGCGCGTCCTCGGCGTCCTGCTCCTCATCGAGGTCGCCCTCGTCGTGATCTTCGACGTCGCCGCCCTCGGTGACCCCGGCCCCGAGGGCCTGTCGCTGCACGCCTTCAACCCCGACACCCTCAGCGGCGCCGGCATCGGCACCGCCCTCTGCTTCTGCGTCGCGGCCTTCCTCGGCTTCGAGCAGGCCCCCGTCTACGCCGAGGAGACCAGCCGCCCGCACGTCCTGGTGCCCCGCGTGATGTACCTGGCCATCGGCGGCATCGCCGTCTTCTACACCGTCAGCTGCTGGGCGATCACGGTCGCCACCGGCCCCGACGCCGTCGTCGGCACCGCCCAGGAGCAGAGCGCGGGCATGCTGTTCTTCCTCACCGAGGGCCTGCTCGGGGAGACCTTCACCGACGTGCTGCACATCCTCTTCGTGACCGGCATGTTCGCCGCCATGGTCAGCTTCCACAACGTGGTCGCCCGCTACGCCTTCGCCATGGGCCGCGAGGGCCTGCTGCCTGCCGCCTTCGGCCGCACCAGCAGCGCCAGCGGCGCCCCCGGCACCGGATCCCTGCTCCAGACCGTGATCGCCCTGGTCGTCGTCGCCGCCTTCGCGCTCGCCGACGACAAGCCCACCGGCGACCCCACCGCCCCGGTGCTGCACCTGTTCACCTGGATGGGCAACGTGGGCGCCCTCGGCGTCACCCTGCTGATGGCGATCGCCTCGGTGTCCGTGGTGGTCTTCTTCGTCCGCCGCGGCGCCACCGGCGCCCAGTTCTGGCGCCTCGCCGCCGCCGGGCTCGCCACGATCGCGCTGCTCTTCATCGTGATCTACACCGTCAAGGACTTCGACATCCTGGTCGGCTCCGGCCCGGACTCCTCCCTGAACTGGATCCTGCCCGGCATCATCGCCCTCGCCCTGGCCGTCGGCCTCGCCCAGGGCCTCCTCCTGCGCTCCCGCGACCCCGAGCGCCACGCCCGCATCGGCCTGGGCAACGAGGCGTTCCAGCTGGAGAAGGCGGCGGAGACCACCCCCGGCGCCGAGCGCTGACCTTACGGAACTCTGACGGGCACCCGCGGCCCCTGGCCTCCCGGGGACGCGGGTGCTCGAATGAACAGGTGAACCCCGAACGACCCGAACGGCCCGGACAACCCGAACGGCCCGAGGAACGCGGCAAGCCCATCGGCCGCCGGGTCCTCCTCGGCACCCTGGGCCTGGGCGCCCTCGGCGTGGCCACCGCGCCGGTCCTCCAGCGCGGTATGGAGTCCTTCCTCGCCGGAGCGGCCGAGCGGGACCCCACCGGCCTGACCGGACTGCTCCCCAACGGCGGCGGCTTCCGCTACTACTCGGTCGCCTCCTCCGTGCCGCGCAGGAACGCCGGGAACTACCGCCTCACCGTCGACGGACTCGTGGACCGCCCGGCCTCGTACACCCTGGCCGAACTGCGCGCCCTGCCGCAGACCCGGCTGGTCCGCGACGTGCAGTGCGTCACCGGCTGGCGGGTCCCCGACACCCCCTTCGAGGGCGTCCGCCTGTCCCGGCTGCTGGACGCCGCGGGAGTGCGCCCCTCGGCCGGGGCGGTGCGCTTCACCTGCTTCGACGGCGTCTACACCGAGAGCCTCACCCTCGACCAGGCCCGCCGCTCCGACGTCATGGTCGCCCTGCGCATGCAGGACGAGGACCTCGGCCACAGCCACGGCGGCCCCGCCCGCCTGTACGTCGCGCCCATGTACTTCTACAAGTCCGCCAAGTGGCTCTCGGGGATCACCGTCACCGAGGACGTCCGCCCCGGCTACTGGGAGGAACGCGGCTACGACGTCGACGCCTGGGTGGGCCGCTCGAACGGACGCGACGATGAACCCACCGGCTGAGGCCCCCGAGCGGCCCCGCGTCCGGCGCTTCGGCCGGGCGGCCCGCTGGGTCCACCGCACCACCGCCCTGCTCATGGGCGTCTGCGTGGCCACCGCCGCCTGCCTGTACGTCCCCCAGCTCGCCGAACTCGTCGGCCGCCGCGCCCTGGTGGTCCGCCTGCACGAATGGGCCGGCCTCGCCCTGCCCGTACCCCTGCTGGCGGGCCTCGCCTCCCGGGCGCTGCGCGCCGACCTCGGTCACCTGAACCGCTTCGGCCCGCACGACCGGCGCTGGCTGCGCGCCGTCCTGCGCCGCGACCGGAGTCCCGCGTCCCGGCCGGCCGCCAAGTTCAACGCGGGCCAGAAGATCTACGCGGCCTGGATCGCCGGCGCCACGCTGGTGATGCTCGGCACCGGTCTGATGATGTGGTTCACCCACCTCACCCCGCTGATGTGGCGCACCAGTGCCACCTTCGTCCACGACTGGCTCGCCCTCACCATCGGTATCGTCCTCGCCGGCCACATCGGCATGGCCCTGGCCGACCCGGAGGCCCGCCGCGGCATGCGCACCGGCTCGGTGAGCCCCGACTGGGCCGAGCGCGAACACCCGCTGTGGCGGCCCTGAGCCGGAAGCGGAACGGGCCCGCCCGCTCCCCCGCGCAGGGGAGCGGGCGGGCCCGGGGGCGGCGCCGTCGGAGCGGCGCTATATGACCAGGGACAACAACAGCACGAAGCCACCGGCGACCACCGAGATGATCGTCTCCATCACCGACCAGGTCTTGATGGTCTGGCCGACGTCCAGGCCGAAGTACTCCTTCACCAGCCAGAAGCCCGCGTCGTTGACATGGCTGAAGAAGAGCGAGCCGGCGCCGATGGCGAGGACCAGCAGGGCCGTCTCACCGGTCGACATGCCCGCCGCGAGCGGCGCCACCAGACCAGCCGCCGACACGGTGGCCACCGTCGCCGAACCGGTCGCCAGCCGGATCGCCACCGCGATCAGCCAGGCCAGCAGCAGCGCGGGGATCGACCAGTCCTCGGAGATCTCCAGCACCATCTGACCCACACCGGAGTCGATCAGGGTCTGCTTGAAGCCACCGCCCGCGCCGACGATCAGCAGGATGCCCGCGATGGGCGCGAGGCCCTTCTCCACCAGCCCGGAGACCCGCTCCTTGGCGAACCCGGCGGGCCGCAGCAGCGTGAAGATGCCGACCAGCACGGACACCAGCAGCGCGATCAGCGGCGAGCCGACCACGTCGAAGACGCGCTGCGTGGGGTTCTCGGGGTCGTCGACGACGATCTCCACGAGCGCCCTGGACAGCATCAGGACCACCGGCAGCAGGATGGTGGCCAGCGTCGCGCCGAAGCCGGGGCGCCGCTCCAGTTCCTCCGAGGCCCGCTGCGGGATCATCTTCTCGGGCGCGGGGACGTCCACCCAGCGGGCGGCGAAACGGGAGAAGACCGGGCCGGCGATGATCACCGTCGGGATCGCCACCAGCACACCGAGCGCCAGCGTCACACCGAGGTTGGCCTGCACCGCGTCGATCGCGACCAGCGGGCCGGGGTGCGGCGGGACCAGGCCGTGCATCACGGAGAGACCGGCCAGCGCGGGGATGCCGATGCGCATCAGCGAGTAGTTGCCGCGCTTGGCGACCATCAGCACGACCGGGATCAGCAGCACCACGCCGACCTCGAAGAACAGCGGCAGGCCGATCACCGAGGCGATCAGCACCATCGCCCACGGCATCGAGCGGCCGCCGGCCTTGGCGAGGATCGTGTCGACGATCTCGTCCGCGCCGCCGGAGTCGGCGAGCATCTTGCCGAGGATCGCGCCGAGGGCGATCAGCACGCCCACACCGGCCACGGTGGTGCCGAGCCCGGCGGTGAAGCTGGCGATCACCTTGTCCAGCGGCGCCCCGGCGAACGCGCCCAGCGCCAGCGACCCGATGGTCAGCGACAGGAAGGCGTGCAGCTTGAACTTGGTGATCAGCAGGACGATGACGGCGATGCCCGCCAGCACGGCGATGCCCAGCTGGGCATGGCCGGCCGAGGTGATCGGCTCGACGGTGTCCGCTGCCAGCAGCTCGACATTGAGTCTGGTCACGGGAGGTTCCTTGCGGTTACGGGGGAGGGGGGAGGGGAGCGCGTGGGGGGTGTTACGGCGCCGTGGCCGACGACGGTGAGCCGAGGGTGTCCAGCGCGGCCTTGGCCCGCGAGGTGATCTCCTCGGGGGAACCCGAGACGTCCACCACGACGCCCGCCTCGTCCGGCTGGAGCGGCTGGAGCGTGGCGAACTGGGAGTCCAGCAGCGCGGTCGGCATGAAGTGGCCCTGCCGCTGCCGCATCCGGTCCTCGATCAGCTCGCGGTCGCCCGCGAGGTGGACGAAGACCAGCCCCGGAGCGGCGGCCCTGAGCCGGTCGCGGTAGGCCCGCTTCAGCGCGGAGCTGCTGGCCACCCCACCGAGCCCGGTCCGCTCGTGGGCCCAGGCACCGATGGCGTCCAGCCACGGCCAGCGGTCCGCGTCGTCGAGCGGGACACCGGCCGACATCTTGTCGATGTTGGCCTGCGGGTGGAAGTCGTCGCCCTCGGCGTACGGGACGCCCAGCCGGGCGGCGAGCAGGGGACCGATCGTGGTCTTGCCCGTTCCGGCGACGCCCATCACAACGACGACGTGGGGGGTGTGCATCACTGCCTCGCTGTCTTCCTCGACACACGACGTCGACATCTGACGTCGGCCACACTGAAACGCATTAGGTACGACGAATTCAAGAGTCTGTGACAAATAAGTCTGACTTTTTGTTCCCGTGAGCTCCCCCGTACGCTGTGTGCATGAGCACAACCGGCCGGGGGCTGCACGGACACGTACTGGAAACCCTCGGCCCCGCGATCACCGCGGGCGACTACCCTCCGGGCAGCGTTCTACGCACCGACGAACTCGCCCAGCAGTTCGACGTCTCCCGCTCGGTGATGCGCGAGGCGGTCCGCGTCCTGGAGTCCATGTACCTCGTGGAGTCCCGCCGCCGCGTCGGCGTCACCGTCCGCCCCAAGTCCGAGTGGAACGTCTACGACCCCCAGGTCATCCGCTGGCGGCTGGCCGGCGCCGACCGGCCCCACCAGCTCCGCTCACTGACCGTGCTGCGCTCCGCGATCGAGCCGGTCGCCGCGGGCCTCGCCGCGCGGAACGCCACGGCCGAGCAGTGCGCCGAACTCACCGAGTGCGCCCTCGGCATGGTGGCCAACTCCCGCGGCCACCAGCTGGAGGGCTACCTCTTCCACGACATGGCCTTCCACCGGGTCATCCTCACCGCCTCCGGCAACGAGATGTTCGCCCGGCTCGGCGACGTCGTCGCCGAGGTCCTCGCCGGCCGCACCCACCACGAGGTCATGTTCGAGGACCCCGACCCCGCCGCCGTCACCCTCCACGTCCAGGTCGCCGAAGCGGTCCGGGCCCGAGACGCGGCCCGAGCGGAACACCTGGTCCGAGAAATCACCGTAGGAGCCCTCCAGGAACTGGACATCCTGGCCCCCTGAAGGCTTTTAGGGGCGCGAGGAACTGCGCGACCAGCCACGACGGCGCTCGCTTTCAGGGGCGCGGGGAACTGCGCGACCAGCCACGACGGCGCCGCACCCACCCCCGAATCCCGGCACCCCTACTCCGCGAACTCCCCGTCCACGTAAACCCACGCCCCCTCCACCCGCTCGAACCGGCTCCGCTCGTGCAACGAGCCACCCCGATACGAGGCCCGGAACTCCACCACCCCGGTGGAATGAAACGCGCTCCCCGCCTCGGTCCCGAGAATCACCAGCCCCGTCCACCGCATCCCCGGATCGAGTTCGAGCCGAGCCGGCCGAGTCCGCGGATGCCACGTCCGCAGCAGATACGCCGCATCCCCCCGCACGAACGCGCTGTACCGCGACCGCATCAACGCCTCCGCCGTGGGCGCCGCACCCGCACCCGAGTGATACCGCCCGCAACACCTCTCGTACGGCCCGCCCAGACCGCAGGGACAGACACTCACGCGGACGCTCCCGTGCTCGGCGGATAGGGCGGCTGAACCGGCAGCGCCGTCAGCGGACCGGGCAGCGGAGGCAACGCGGTCCGCCGCACCCACGCGTCGAACAACTCGTCCAGCGGCTCACCGGAGAACCGCGCCGCGTGCGCGGTGAACGTACTCGTGGTGACCGCCCCGCCCCGATGCAGCGCCGCCCACCCCCGCAGCATCCGGAAGAACGCCTCGTCACCCATCGCGCAGCGCAGCGCGTGCACGGTCAACCCGCCCCGCTGGTAGAGCCGGTCGTCGAACATCAGCTTGCGGCCCGGGTCGGCCAGCTTCAGATCCTGTGCCTGCGAGGACAGCAACCGGTGCGCGGCGGCGGCGAGTTGCTGCGCGGTCCGCCCCCCGGACCGCTCCGACCACAGCCACTCCGCGTACTTGGCGAACCCCTCGTTCAGCCAGATGTGCCGCCAGTCGGCGATCGAGACGCTGTTGCCGAACCACTGGTGGGCCAGCTCGTGCGCGACCAGCCGCTCCGAACCCCGCGCCCCGTCCACGTGGTTGGCGCCGAACAGCGACAACCCCTGTGCCTCCACGGGCACATCGAGTTCCTCCTCGGTCACCACGACCGCGTACTCCTCGAACGGGTAAGGCCCGAACAGCTCCTGGAACAGCTCCATCATCTGCGGCTGGCGCGCGAAGTCCCGGGAGAACCGCGGCAGCAGATGCGCCGGGATGTGCCCGTGCTGCGGCACCCCGCCCGGCCCCGGATCACCCAGCAGCACCGTCTGGTACTTCCCGATCGACAGCCCGACCAGATAGCTGGAGGTCGGCGCGGACTGCTCGTACACCCAGGTCGTCGTCGACGCCCTGGTCGTCCGGGTCAGCAGCCTGCCGCCCGCGACCACCGCGTACGCCGACGGCGTCGTCACGGAGATCTGGTACGACGCCTTGTCCGCCGGACGGTCGTTGCACGGGTACCAGGACGGCGCCCCGACCGGCTGGCTCGCCACCAGCGCCCCGTCCTCCAGCTCCTCCCAGCCCAGCCCGCCCCAGGGGCTGTTGACCGGCCTGGGATTGCCCGACCAGTGCACCTCCACGGTGAACGCGGCACCGGGCCGGATCGCCTTGGCCGGCTTCACCCGCAGCCGCCCCCCGCGATGCGTGTAGTGCGGCTGACGGCCGTCCACCCGGACCCGGCCGATCCGGAAGTCGGCCAGGTTCAACTGGAACTCGGCGACCGGCGAGCGGCCCGCGATGGCGTTGATCCGCGCCGTCCCCGACAGCCGGTTGGGACCCGGGCGGTAGTCCAGCGCCAGCTCGTACCGGTGCACCCGGTAACGGGCATCACCGTTGTCGGGGAAGTACGGGTCCGCGCCCATGGACTGCTGAACTGCCACTGCTGCGTCTGCTCCCTGCGCTGTGCTCGTACGACGTCCCTCGCCCCCCGACGTCGTACGGGCCGCGCCTAGCGCCGCCACGCCTCGATCGGGTTGCCCAGCCAGCGCGTGTCGTCGGGAACGGACTCCGCGGCCATCACCAGCGAGGCGGGACCCAGCGTGGTGCGGGCCCCGACCGTGCTGCCGGGCAGGACGATTCCGCCAGGACCCAGCGTCGCGCCCTCACGGAGGACCACAGTATCCGTCCGCAAGATCCGGTCGTGGAAGAGGTGCGTCTGGAGCACGCAGCCCCGGTTCACCGTCGCCGCGTCCTCCAGGGTCACCAGATCCGTCTCCGGCAGCCAGTAGCTCTCGACCCACACGCCCTTGCCGATCCGTGCGCCGAGCCCGCGCAGCCACGCCGTCATCAACGGTGTACCCGGCACGGAACCGGCCAGCCACGGCACGGCCAGCACCTCCACGAAGGTGTCGGCCAGCTCGTTGCGCCACACGAACCCGCACCACAGCGGGTGCTCCCCGGCGCGGTGCCGCCCGACGAGTGCCCACTTCGCCCCGATCGACACCAGCCCCGCGGCGAAGCCGGCCACGAGCAGCACCACCCCGCCCAGCAGCCAGGCCCAGCCGCCCAGCACGCACAGCGCCGCCACCGTCAGCACGGCCAGCGCCGCCGAGCAGAACACCGGCACGATCCGGCACAGCTCCACCAGCCCGCGCGCCCACAGCAGCCGCGCCGGCGGGTCGTACGTCCGGCTCTGGTCGCCGCCACCACTGCTGCGCGGCAGCTTCACCGGCGGCAGCCCCAGGTACGAGGTGCCCTTCTTCGCCTTCTTCGGCGTCGCCGACAGCACCCCGACCAGACCGCCGTCCGGCACCGTCCGCCCCGGCGCGGTCATCCCCGAGTTGCCGAGGAACGCCCGCCGCCCGATCTCCGCACGCCCGATCCGCATCCAGCCGCCGCCCAGTTCGTACGGCGCGGTCAGCGTGTCGTCGGCGAGGAACGCGCCGTCACCGACCGTCGTCAGACTCGGCAGCGCCAGCACGGTCGACACCTCGGCGCCCCGCCCGATCCGCATCCCCAGCAGCCGCAGCCACCACGGGGTGACCAGCCCGGCGTACAGCGGGAACAGCGTCTCCCGGGAACGGTCCATCAGCTGCGTGACCGTCCAGGCCTGCCAGCCGACCCGGCTGTGCGAGGCGTAGGTGCCCTCGCGCAGCCCCACGCTGAGCAGCCGCACCAGGACCAGGATCAGCAGCGCGTACACCAGCCCGAAGGCGAGCGTCGCCGGAACCAGCGCCGCCGCGGCGCCCGCGAGGGGAGCGTCCGCGTCGACGAACGGGTACGCCACCGCGAGCGCCGCCGCTGCGGAGAGCACCGGCAGCGCGCCGAGCGCGAGTCCGCTCGCGCCGTACATGGTCCGCCAGAACGTGCCCCGGCGCGGCCTCTCCTTGGGCCAGTTCCGCTTGGCCTTGCCGAGCTTCACCGCGGGCGCCCCCGCCCAGCGCTGCCCGGTCGGGATCTGCCCGGTCACCGCCGACCCCGGCGCCACCTCGGCCCGCTTGCCGACCCGGGCACCCGGGAAGAGCGCACTGCGCGTGCCGACGACGGCGTGCGCGCCGACCTTGACCGTGCCGATCTCCAGCCGGTCGCCGTCCAGCCAGTAGCCGGACAGATCCACCTCGGACTCCACGGCCGCGCCCCGCCCGAGCTTCAGCAGACCGGTGACCGGAGGCAGCGAGTGCAGGTCGACGTCCGGCGCCACCTTCGCGCCCAGCGCGCGGGCGTACCGCTCCAGCCAGCTCCCGGTCAGCGAGGTCGCCCCGCTGAACTGGGCGAGCCGCTCCGCCGTCCACAGCCGCAGATGGACGCTCCCACCGCGCCGGTACCGGCCGGGCCGCACCCCCCGCAGCAGCAGCCGGGCCCCGCCCGCGGCGATCGCGAGCCGCCCCGGCGGGCTGTACAGCGCCACCGCCCCGGCGCCCACCAGCCACCAGGGCGCGGTCGGCAGCCAGGCGTACGCGGTCAGCACATTGCCCAGCGCCGCCAGCGGCACCATCCAGCGCAGCCCGAGCAGGGTGAACAGGGGCAGCAGCAGAAGCACCTGCACGGCCCGCGCCCGCGCGGGCACCGGCAGCACCGTGCGCCGGGCGCCGTCGTCCTGCGCGGACTCCTCCAGGTGCCGCGCCAGCTTCCGCAGCGTCGGACGCTGATAGATGTCGAGGACGGCCGCGCTCGGATAGCGCGCCCGCAGCTTCGTGGTCAGCTGGGCGGCCGCCAGGCTGCCCCCGCCGATCGCGAAGAAGTCGTCACCGGCGCCCGTCACCGGGATGCCGAGGACCGCCGTCCACTGCTCGGCGAGCCACGCCTCGGTGCCGTAGAGCTGCTCCGCCTCGGGGGTCCCCAGGTTCTCCAGCGGCCACGGCAGCGCGCCCCGGTCCACCTTGCCGCTGGTCCGCGTGGGCAGGTCGGCGACCGGTGCCAGCAGCGGTACCAGCGCCGCCGGCAGCTCGGCGCGCAGCTTCTCCACCGCCGCGGCCTGGTCCCAGCCGTCCTGGGTGACGACATAACCGACGAGCAGCTGGTTGCCGCTGCGGGCGGTCCGTACGGCCGCCGCCGCGCCCGCGACCCCGGGCAGCGCCTGGAGCGCCGCGTCCACCTCGCCCAGCTCGATCCGCCGCCCGCCGAGCTTGATCTGCTCGTCGGCCCGCCCCAGGAAGATCAGCCCCTCGGGCTCCGCCTTCACCAGGTCACCGCTGCGGTACGCGCGCTCCCAGCCCAGGGACTCCAGCGGCGCGTACTTCTCCGCGTCCTTCCCGGCGTCCAGGTAGCGGGCCAGCCCCACGCCGCCGATCACCAGCTGACCGCTGCCGCCCATCGGCACCGGCTCCCCGGCCTCGTCGACCACGGCCAGCTCCCAGCCGTTCAGCGGCAGCCCGATCCGGATCGGCTCGGCGCCCGTCAGCAGCGACGCGCAGGCCACCACGGTCGCCTCGGTCGGCCCGTAGGTGTTCCACACCTCGCGCCCCTCGGTCACCAGCCGCTGCGCCAGCTCCGGCGGGCAGGCCTCACCGCCGAAGATCAGCAGTCGTACGTCGTTGAGGGTCTCCGGCTCCCACAGCGCGGCCAGCGTGGGCACGGTCGACACGACCGTGATCTCCTGCTCGACCAGCCACGGCCCGAGATCGGCGCCGCTGCGCACCTGCGACCGGGGTACGGGCACCAGACAGGCCCCGTACCGCCAGGCCAGCCACATCTCCTCGCAGGACGCGTCGAAGGCCACCGACAGACCGGCCATGACCCGGTCACCGGGCCCGATCGGCTCCTCGGTGAGGAACAGCGCGGCCTCGGCGTCCACGAAGGCGGCGGCGCTCTCGTGGGTGACGGCGACGCCCTTCGGCTTCCCGGTCGAACCGGAGGTGAAGATGATCCAGGCGTCGTGCCCGGTCCCGGGCCGCCCGGCGGGCACCTCCGACCGGCCGTGGGAGGTGATCGCGTGCCCCGCCCCGATGACGGCCCGCACCTCCGCCTCCCCGAAGACCAGCTCGGCCCGCTCGTCCGGGTCCTCCGCGTCGACCGGTACGTAGGCGGCCCCGGCCGCGAGAACCGCGAGGACCGCGACGTACAGATCCGTGGTCCCGGACGGCACCCGCACGCCCACCCGGTCACCGAGACCCACTCCGGCGTCGGCGAGCAGCCGCCGCACCCGGTCCACCTCCACGGCCAGCGCCCGGTACGTCAGCCGGGTCGTGCCGTCGTCCAGGGCCGGCTCGTCCGGGTACGACCGCACGGACGCGTCGAGAATGTCGACCAGGGTGCGGGGGGAGGCCGCGTGACCTCCGGAAAAACGTGCCCTGTCACCGAATCGCTCGCGGATCTCTTCGTCGAGCAGACCGAGAGCACTGCTCTCGTGTATGGCTGCCATCAGGTCCTCGCGTCTCGATCCCGGAAGCCTCCGGGGCGCCGGCGGGCCCGCAGGTCTGCCTGGGGTTGTCCGGCACCGGCTCCGTAACAAGCCGGAAATTTTAGTACGACGCTAGGTGCGCCCCCCGGCCGTGGCCACTTGTGAGGGCCCTCCCGGGCCCGTCCGGGTGACATGGACACCGCGCTGACCAGGCACTTCGTGAGAGCGGGGAGAGATGCCCCACACAGAGCGCCGGACCGACTGCGCAGCGTGTCAGCAAGGGGCGGAAAACGCGAAAGACCCCTGATGAACAGGGGTCTCAGCTGGTGTCCGAGGGGGGACTTGAACCCCCACGCCCGATAAAGGGCACTAGCACCTCAAGCTAGCGCGTCTGCCATTCCGCCACCCGGACAAGGTGTCTGTCGTGCGGGGCTTCCCCCGCGGCGACAGAGGAAACATTACCAGGCTTTCGAAGGGGGCCGATCACCCCCCGTTCCGGCGTGAACGCCTCGTGACGTGCGAGGGGCGGGCTTGGGCCCGGCCGGTCGCAGGAGGAGTATGAGGGGAACCACCAGCAGTGACAGCGGGAGGAAGCAGCGTGAGCGGGACGGACACGGCCAGGAACGTCACCGGCGAGGACGAGGTCGTGGACCTCTGCCGCGAGCTGATCCAGATCGACACCAGCAACTACGGCGACCACTCGGGCCCCGGCGAGCGCAAGGCCGCCGAGTACGTGGCCGAGAAGCTCGCCGAGGTGGGGCTCGAACCGCGGATCATCGAGTCGCACCAGGGGCGCGCCTCCACGGTGGCCCGGATCGAGGGCGAGGACCCCTCCCGGCCCGCGCTGCTCATCCACGGCCACACCGACGTCGTCCCGGCCAACGCGGCCGACTGGACCCACCACCCCTTCTCCGGCGAGATCGCGGACGGCTGCGTGTGGGGGCGCGGCGCCGTCGACATGAAGGACATGGACGCGATGACGCTGGCCGTCGTGCGCGACCGGCTGCGCAGCGGCCGCAAGCCGCCGCGCGACATCGTCCTGGCCTTCCTCGCCGACGAGGAGGCGGGCGGCACCTACGGCGCCAAGTACCTGGTCCAGAAGCACCCGGAGCTCTTCGAGGGCGTGACCGAGGCGATCGGCGAGGTCGGCGGGTTCTCCTTCACCGTCAACGAGCAGCTGCGGCTGTACCTGGTGGAGACCGCCCAGAAGGGCATGCACTGGATGCGGCTCACCGTCGACGGCACGGCCGGCCACGGCTCCATGACCAACGACGACAACGCCATCACCGAGCTGTGCGAGGCCGTCGGCCGGCTCGGCCGGCACAAGTGGCCGGTCCGCGTCACCAAGACGGTGCGCTCGTTCCTGGACGAGCTCTCCGACGCGCTCGGCACCGAACTCGACCCCGAGAACATGGAGGAGACGCTCGCCAAGCTGGGCGGGATCGCCAAGATGGTCGGCGCGACCCTGAAGAACTCGGCGGCGCCCACGATGCTCGGCGCCGGCTACAAGGTCAACGTCATCCCCGGCCAGGCCACCGCGCACGTCGACGGCCGCTTCCTGCCCGGCTACGAGGAGGAGTTCCTCGCCGACCTCGACCGCCTGCTCGGCCCGCGCGTCCGGCGGGAGGACGTGCACGCCGACAAGGCCCTGGAGACCGACTTCG
This sequence comes from Streptomyces sp. NPDC048002, assembly GCF_040653275.1. Classification (NCBI taxonomy): domain Bacteria; kingdom Bacillati; phylum Actinomycetota; class Actinomycetes; order Kitasatosporales; family Streptomycetaceae; genus Streptomyces; species Streptomyces sp. NPDC048002. Next base: position 77,847 of record NZ_JBEZNL010000012.1, read on the forward strand.
ACGGCAGGCTCGTCGACGCCATGCAGACCGCGCTGAGCGCCGAGGACCCCATCGCGCGCGCCGTTCCGTACATGCTCTCCGGCGGCACCGACGCCAAGTCCTTCGACGATCTCGGCATCCGCTGCTTCGGCTTCGCGCCGCTCCAGCTGCCCCCGGAGCTGGACTTCGCGGGCATGTTCCACGGGGTCGACGAGCGGGTGCCGGTGGACGGACTCAAGTTCGGTGTGCGCGTGCTCGACCGATTCCTCGACGCGTCCTGAAACACCCGCCCCGGCAATTCGCCAGCCCGTGCGGGAATAACTGAGAAGAGTGAATGCGACGATAAGCTCGTAGCTCCATTACTCCCTCCTCGTTACAGGTCATGCGATCCGCGATTTGGGATCGCATTGCCAACGAGGAGGAATAATGATCAAGAAGGTCGTCGCCGCTGCGGCTGCCACCGGTGGCCTGGTTCTCGCGGGTGCGGGCCTCGCCGTCGCCGACTCGGGTGCCCAGGGTGCCGCCGTGCACTCCCCGGGTGTCCTGTCCGGCAACGTGGTTCAGGTTCCCGTGCACATCCCGGTGAACGTGTGCGGCAACACGATCTCCGTGATCGGTCTGCTGAACCCCGCCTTCGGCAACACCTGCGTCAACGCGTGACCCTGCCTTTCCCAGGTTGAGTCCCACACCGTCGGTCCCGGAGCGCGTGCCATGCGCTCCGGGACCGACCGGTCTTTTCACTGTTCATATGGGGGAAGGCAGGTAATGCAGCGATGCGACAGGTCACCCGCAAGGGACTGATGACCGTGGCGGCCGCGACGGGTGTGATCGCCGCCGCGGGGGGAACCGCCCAGGCCCACTCGGGCGCGGGCGAGGCCGCCTCGAACTCGCCCGGAGTGCTCTCCGGCAACACCGTCCAGGCGCCGGTCCATGTTCCGGTCAACGCCTGCGGCAACACGATCGACGTCGTCGGGGTGCTCAACCCCGCCGCCGGCAACACCTGCGTCAACCGCTCGGTCGACGCGCACGGCGGCTACGGCGACTCCGACGGCCATGGCGGCTACGGCGACTCCGGGCGCCCAGGGGGCGCGCACTCCGGCAGTCACGCCTCGAACTCGCCCGGGGTGGGCTCCGGCAACCACGTCGAGGTGCCCGTGTACGCCCCGGTCAACGTCTGCGGCAACAGCGTCGACGTCGTCGGCATCGGCAACGGGACGACCGGCGACGACTGCGCGAACGGCGGCGCCGGGCGCGGGTGGGAGGACGGCGGAGGGCGCGGCGGAGGCCACAACCCGCCGGGAACCGGCCATGAGCAGCCGCCGGGCGGTCAGGAGAACCCGGGCGGCCCGCCCGGAGGTCCGGACGACGGCGCCCACCCCGAGGGTCGCGGCAACCCCGACGACCGGGGCAACCCCGGCGGCTCGGTGGACCGGCCCGGGTCCGGGACCCCGGGCCACACCCCGGACACCTCGGGCCGCACGTACCCCGCCGGTACCCCGTCGACCGACCTGCCGGGCACGCGGTCGGTCTCCCCGCCCTCGGCGGACGGCCTGCTCGCCGCGACCGGCGCCGAACTGCCCCTCGGGCTCGCCCTGCCCCTCGGCGCGGGCGCCGTCCTGGCCGGTGCCGTGCTGTACCGCAGGGCACGCGCCTCGGCCTGAGACCAGCACGCGTACGACGGAGCGGGCCCCACCGTCAGGCGGGGCCCGCTCCGTATCCGGCCGCTCTCACCAGGTGGCGCGTACCTGCCGGATGATCCTCCGGCGCAGCCGCACCCTGCGGCTTCCGTCGCGCAGCAGACTCAGTCGGTCCAACTCCCAGTGTCCGTACTCGGCATGGTCCGTCAGCAGACGCGTGGCGTCCTTGCGGGAGACCCCGCGCGGTACGTACACGTCGACAAATTCGTATTCCGGCATCGCATCTATTGTGCGGGCTGGGGCCCGGTACGGATAGCGTCTGCTCTATGTCTGATGCTGCGCAGCCCACCGCTGCCGAGGTACGCGCCGCCGCCGAGGCGGTCAAGACCGCGCTCGACCGCCATCTCGCCGCGGTCGAACGCAGGTCGGGGGAGGACGACCCGGCCGTCTACGAGGCGTTCAACCTCCTGGCCACCGCCGCGGAGGCCTACGACGAGCTGCTCTACGACCGCTACGACGAGGTCACGCCCTTCGAGATCCCCGGCACGGACGACGGTCTGCCCCCGTACAACGGCCCCGAGGAGCCGAACGCGCTGAGCGTGCTGATCCGCCGTGACTACACCGTGGCGGAACCGCAGCGGCTGCTGGCCCAGGCGCAGCGGGTGGAGGCCGCGGACTACGACGCGGACAACGACGGCGAGGCATCGGGCACGGTCCACGGCGCGTTGGGCATCCTGTTCGGGGAGTTCGAACCGGACGAAATCGCCTCCCGGCACAAGGAGTTCGGCCTGGAGGAGGGCGACTCCACGCTCTGGGTGACCGCCGCCGACGAGCCGGCCGACCCGGGTGACTGGCTGGAGGCGCCGTTCGAGCAGCTCGACCCGCAGCAGGTGGTCTGCCGCTTCGACGTCAGCGCGGTCTTCGACGACGAACTCGACGACGACGCCCTGGACGACGACGCCCTCGACGAGGTGGACACCGACGACGTGGAGGACGAGACCGACGACGAGACCGACGACGGGGACGACGCCCTGGACGCCGAGCTGGAGGACGACGGGGACCTGGAGCCACTGGACGCCGATCGCTGACCCGCGCCACCGGATCCACGACCGCGGGAAGGGGCGGTGGCCCGGAGCTTTCGACTCCGGGCCACCGCCCCTCGCGCGCGCTACGCCCCTACCGGCCGTCGGCCGGGACCTGAGGCGCGAGCAGCTCCGGCAGCCGGGTCGTCCGGGGCTTGGCCGGGACCTCGGCCACGGCCCGGGGCAGCGCCTGCTCCACGCCGTGCACCACGGACAGATGACGCTCGGCCCGGCCGAACGCCGTGTACACCCACGGGCGGCTCAGCGTCCCCGCCGCGTCACCGGGCAGCACGACCACGACCGCGGGCCACCGGCTGCCCGCGGCCTGGTGCGCGGTGAGCGCCCACCCGTGCCGCACGGACTGCTCCACCCGCTCCTTCGGCACGACGACGTCCTCGCCCGCGCAGGACAGGTGCAGACCGTCCGCGTCGGCCTTCACCACACGGCCCGTGAGCGTGCGCCCCGGCGCGGGGGAGTAGGCGATCCGGTCGCCCGGGTCGAAGCCGCCGAAGCGGCCGGGGCCGGGGTTGAGCCGCTCCTTCAGCGCGTCGTTGAGCGCCCGGGTGCCCGCCGCCCCACCGTGGCCCGGGGTGATCACCTGGGTGTCCTCGGGCGGAATGCCGATCGCCCGGGGCACCGAGTCGGCGACCAGCTGCACGGTCCGGTGCACGGCCTCACCGGCGTCCCGCACCGGCACGATCACGACCTCCTTGCCGGGCGCCTCGACCTGGTTCAGCTCCCCGATCCCGATGCCCGAGACCAGTTCGCCGAGCGGGCCGGGGTCCGGCCGCCGGGACGCGATCTGCGGACAGACCCGCGCGGCCAGCAGATCAGCGAACACCCGCCCGGCACCGGCCGACCACAGCACGCCGGGATCCCCGGCCAGCACCAGCCGGGCCCCGTCCCGCAGCGACTCCACGACCAGCGCGGCCGTCTCGACGTCCAGCTGAGGCGCGTCCAGCAGGACCAGCAGGTCCAGGTCGAGGGCGCCGTCGGAGTCCCGGCCGGGGCCCTCGGCGCCGGAGAGCAGTCCGGCGACCGTGGCGACGCCCGCGTCCGAGCCGAGCGGCGCGGCGAACGCCTCCCGGCCCAGCGGTCCGTGGGCGGCGGCCCAGGCGCGCAGCCCCGTACCGCCCGCCGCCCGCAGCAGCTCCGCGGGCTCGGCGAGGGAGGCCGCCCCGCCGGTGTGCAGGACCAGCGCGTGTCCGGCGACCGCGCGGATCAGTTCGCCCGCCGAGCCACCGGCGGCAGTGGCGGCCTCCGCCCAGCCCGGCTCCGAACCGGCGGGCTCGGGAACGGAGTTGACCAGTCGGCCCAGACCGTCGGCGAGGCTCTCCTCGGCCAGGGCGTACCGCTCCAGTCCGACCAGGACCCGCACGGGCCGCTCCTCGTCGGGTTCCTCGGCCGAGCCGTCCTCCTCGCCCGCCCCCCGCGCCTCGTCGACCGCGTCCTGGAAGGCCAGCGCCTCGCCCTCGGCCAGCGCGTTCTGCACGGCCGTGTCGGCGTCCGGCACGCCCTGCCGGACGAGCGCGGCGGTGAGCGTCGGCAGCTCCAGGGCGGTGTGCCCGGCCACCGCTGCCTGCTCCAGCAGCCAGCCGGTCAGCGCGCGCCCGCGCCGCTCGTCGTCCGGTCCGCACCCGGCGCCGAGCAGGGCCCGCGCGAAACCGTCGGCCTGCTCCGGCCGGACCCCGCCGACGCGCAGCAACTGCCAGGGGTCCTCCCGCAGGTGGTCGGCCGCGTTCTCCCCGAGGACCGTGGCGACCTGGTCGGCGAGCGGGGCCGGGGCGCCTCCCTCGGCGAGGACCTTCCGTACGTCCTCCACCGTCTGCGGCGCGGTCGTCGCCGGCGCCTCGACGGGCACGGGCCGCGCGCGCGGAACCGGCTCCGGGGCGGGCCGCCGGGGCGCGGGTTCGGGCTCGGCGAAGACGGTGGCGGTGGGCTTCGCGCCGCCCTCCACGGCCCGGACGGCGGCCATCAGGTCGGCCGCCGTGCCGCTGAGCTTGGCACCGGCGTCGACGGGCCCGGACCGCTCGGCCCTGCGCCGCGCGATGCGCTCCCGCTCCACCCGCTGGGCGGCGAGTTCGGCCTCGGCCTCGGAGCGCTGCTTGGCGTCCTCGCCCGCGTCGGAGGCGGCGTCCTCGCCCGCGTCGGAGGCGGCGCCCTCACCCGCGCCCGAGCCCGCGTCCTCCGCCCCCGCGTCCTCCGCCCCGGCGTCCTCCGTCACCGCGGCCCCCGTCCCCGCGTCCTCCTTCACGCCCTCCGGCTCCGCACCCCCGGGTGTCCCGTCCGGCGTTCCCGGTCCGGACTCTCCCGCGGTCTCGGGCTCCGTGCTCACAGCGTGCTCCAGTCGTGATCGGGATAGCGGTGCACCGGCGCCGACACATCGTCGAGCGCCCGGCAGATCTCGTCAGGAAGACTAAGGGCCTCCACTGACAATGCCCCCGTGAGCTGCTGCGCGTTGCGCGCGCCGATGATCGGCGCGGCGACCCCGGGTCGGTCGCGGACCCAGGCGAGGGCCACCTGGAGGGGGGTGACCGCGAGCCCGTCCGCGGCCGTCCGCACCGCGTCGACGATCCGGCTCGCCGTGTCGTCGAGATAGGGCGCCACGAAGCGCGCCAGGTGCTCGGACGCGCCCCGGGAGTCCGGCGGCGGCGTGGCGGCACGGTACTTGGCGGTGAGCACCCCGCGGCCCAGCGGGGAGGAGGGCAGCAGGCCGACCCCGAGGTCCAGCGCGGCCGGCAGCACCTCGCGCTCCACGCCCCGCTGGAGGAGCGAGTACTCCAGCTGCGTACCGGCCAGCCGGGTCCGGGTGCCCGGCGCCGCGAGCTGCCAGGTCGCGGCCTTGGCGAGCTGCCAGCCGCAGAAGTTGGAGACGCCGGCGTACCGCGCGCGGCCGCTGCTGACGGCGATGTCGAGGGCCTGGAGGGACTCCTCCAGCGGGGTGTCCGGGTCGAAGGCGTGGATCTGCCACAGGTCGATGTAGTCGGTGCCGAGCCGTGCCAGGGAGGCGTCCAGGGCGGCGAGCAGATGCCCCCGGGAGCCGTCGACGCGGCGGTCGGGGTCGGGCACACTGCCGGCCTTGGTCGAGATGACCAGGTCATGGCGGGGCACCAGCCCCTCCATGAGCTGTCCGAGCAGGTACTCGGCCTCCCCGTCGCCGTACACGTCCGCCGTGTCGACGAGGGTGCCGCCGGCTTCCCAGAAGGTCTTCAGGAGGTCCGCGGCGTCATGCTCGTCGGTGTCCCTGCCCCAGGTGAGTGTGCCGAGTCCGATACGGGACACACGAAGGCCGGTCCGGCCGAGATGCCTCTGCTCCATGGACGCCGAGATTACTGGCCAGAGCATGTCGCGTGGGTACCTGTGGACAAGCAGTTTCGATCTCCACGACGGCACGGTGATCCAGCGCCGGAACGAGGCCGACGCCGCACCCCTCCGCCCTCCCCGCGAGCCCGCCGCCGCGCTATGGTCTCGGCAACAAAGACGTTACTGATCAGTAAGGGGATCGGCCATGCAGCTCGGGATCAACCTCGGCTACTGGGGTGCCGGAATGGACGGGGACAACCTCGCCGTCGCCCAGGAGGCCGACCGCCTCGGCTACGCCGTCTGCTGGGCCGCCGAGGCCTACGGCTCCGACGCGGCCACCGTGCTCAGCTGGGTCGCCGCGAAGACCGAGCGCATCGACGTCGGCTCGGCGATCTTCCAGATCCCGGCCCGTCAGCCGGCCATGACGGCCATGACCGCCGCCACCCTCGACTCCCTCTCCGGCGGCCGGTTCCGCCTCGGCCTCGGCGTCTCCGGACCGCAGGTCTCCGAGGGCTGGTACGGCGTCAAGTTCGACAAGCCGCTCGCCCGCACCCGCGAGTACGTCGAGATCGTGCGCAAGGCGATGAGCCGCGAGCGCCTCAGCCACGAGGGCGAGCACTGGACGCTGCCGCTGCCCGGCGGCCCCGGCAAGCCCCTCAAGCTCACCGTCCACCCCACCCGTGAGCACATCCCGCTGTACATCGCCGCGATCGGCCCGAAGAACCTGGAGCAGACCGGCGAGATCGCCGACGGCGCGCTGCTGATCTTCCCCGCCGCCGAGCACCTGGAGGAGACCGCGCTCTCCTCCCTGCGCGCGGGCCGCGAGAAGGCCGGCAAGACCCTCGACGGCTTCGACGTCTGCCCGACCCTCCCGCTCGCCCTCGGCGACGACAAGGACGTGGCGGCCCTCGCCGACACCTTCCGCCCGTACACCGCCCTGTACGTCGGCGGCATGGGCAGCCGCAAGCAGAACTTCTACAACCAGCTCGCCCGGCGCATGGGGTACGAGAAGGAAGCCGTCGAGATCCAGGACAAGTACCTCTCCGGCGACAAGCAGGGCGCCGCGGCCGCCGTACCGCACGACCTGATCGACAAGACGGCCCTGCTGGGCTCGGTCGACCGGATCGCCGACCGGATGAAGGCCTACGCCGCCGCCGGGGTCACCACCCTCACCCTCGCCCCGGCGGGCTTCACCCTCGACGAGCGCCTCGCCGCCCTCCGGGCCGGCACCGAGGCCCTGGAGCGGGCCGGACTCGCGTAACCCGCGGGGAAAAGTTCCGCGGCCGTGGTGGGGGCTCGGGGGTCTTCCCCGCCACGGCCGTCACGCGGAACAACGCGCCCACGCCCGTGCGGTTACGCCCCGGACGTGACCCCGGGGGTCCTCCTTTTGGCGGAGTTGTCCGACACACCTGTTGCAGCACCCCGCGCGCCGCATTTGACTCGTTCTTTGCGGAGTCCCGTGCAGGCACGCAGAGAGGTGCTCACGATGCTTTCGGCCAAGAGTCTGTTCCAGGAGATCCTCGACAACGACGAGTCCTTCGCCCTGTTCTGCTCCATCGCCGCGAGCGGGGAGTCCCAGGGCGGCTGGGAGAACGCCCGGATCGCCGCGCTCGTCCCGGACGGCGAGCGCGCGCTGGCCCCCAAGATCACCCGCCACGGCGCCGACGAGGACAAGCACGGGCGGATCTTCACCGCCCTGATGAAGAAGCGCGGACTGGAAGCCGTCCCCGTCCCGCCCGACACCGACTACACGATGCTCCTGGAGAACCACGGCATCGGCCTGGCCCACGAGAAGCTCAAGGGCGAGGAACGGCTCACCGTCGACGACATCGTCACCTACCTCGCCCACAGCAGGGTCACCGAACAGCGCGCCTCGGAGGAGATGGAGCTGCTGCGCAAGCACTTCTCCGACCACCCCGACCTGGGCCGCGCGGTACGGATGATCTCCAACGACGAGGACAACCACCTCGCCTACTGCCACGAGGAACTGCTCCGCTTCGCCCGCGCCGGCCACGGCCGAGCGATCCAGCGGACCCTGAGGGAGTGCGCGCTCGCCGAGATCCGGATCTACCGGGACGTCAGCCTCGCCGTCATGGCCCACATGGGCCGCATCCTCGGCTGGCCGCGCGCCAAGTCCGCGCTGCTCGCCGCCGGCATCCACGCCGTGTACGCCTGGGAACGGGCCGCCGGCTGGCGCCGGATGGTGTCCCTGGAGATGCCCGAACGCCGCGACGCCCTCGGCGGCCCGGCAACCTCCGCCCCCGAGTTCGCCTAGCCCCTCACAGCCAGCCCCTGCTCTTGAACATCCGGTACAGCAGGACCTCCAGGGCGGCCATGAGCGCGATCACGGCCGGGTACGACCACGTCCAGTGCAGCTCGGGCATGTGGTCGAAGTTCATGCCGTAGATCCCCGCGATCATCGTGGGGACCGCGGCCATGGCCGCCCACGCGGAGATCTTCCGCATGTCGTCGTTCTGCCGGACGCTCATCTGCGCCAGATGCGCCGACAGGATGTCCGACACCAGCCGGTCCAGGCCCTCCACCGACTCGTTCACCCGCGTCAGGTGGTCGCCGACGTCCCGGAAGAACGGCCGCGCGGCCTCGTTCACGAACGGCACCGACGTCCCGCCGCCCGTCCCCGCCAGCCGCGCCACCGGCATCGCCAGCGGCCCGGTCGCCCGTCGGAACTCCAGGATCTGCCGCTTGAACGTGTAGATCCGGGACGCGGCGTGCCGGGAGCCGCCGCTCGGCGAGAAGACGTCCGCCTCCAGCTCCTCCAGGTCCGTCAGCAGCTCCGCCGCCACCTCGACGTAGTGGTCCACCGCCGCGTCCGCGATGGCGTACAGCACCGACGTGGGCCCCTTGGCCAGCAGCTCCGGCTCCCGCTCCAGCCGGGCCCGCACCGCCTTCAGCGGGGAGCCCTCACCATGGCGGACCGTCACCGCGAAGGAGTCGCCGAGGAAGACCATCACCTCGCCGCTGGACACGGTGTCGCTCTGAGGCTCGTACACGACCGGCTTCAGGACCACGAACAGCGAGTCGTCGTAGACCTCCAGCTTGGGCCGCTGATGAGCCTTCAAGGCATCCTCGACGGCCAGCGGATGCAGTCCGAACTCCTGGCTGACCAGGTCGAACTCCTCCTCCGACGGAGCGTGCAGACCGATCCAGACGAACCCGCCCGCCGCGCGGGCCGTGCCGAGCGCGTCGGAGAGGTCCACCGGCCCCTCGGTCCGCCGGCCGTCCCGGTAGATGGCACAGTCGACGATCACGGAGCGTATTCTCCCGTCCGCCCCCGGCCGACGCACCCCGAGGTGCGCCTACCCTGGGCCGCATGCCCACCCTGATCCTGGTCCGGCACGGACGTTCCACCGCCAACACCGAAGGACTGCTCGCCGGCTGGACCCCCGGCGTCGCCCTCGACGAACGCGGCGCCGCACAGGCCGCCGCCCTCCCCGGGCGCCTCGCCGGGCTGCCGATCTCCGAGATCGTCACCAGCCCGCTGCAACGCTGCCAGGAGACCGTCCGGCCGCTCCTCGAAGCCCGCCCCGGGCTGCGCGCCCACACCGACGAGCGGATCGGCGAATGCCACTACGGCGACTGGTCCGGCCGCAAGCTCGCCGAACTCAAGGACGAGCCGCTGATGGACGTCGTCCAGGCCCATCCGTCGGCCGCCGCCTTCCCCGGCGGGGAGTCCATGCGCGCGATGTCCACGCGCGCCGCCGAGGCGGTCCGCGAGTGGAACGCGCGCGTGGAGGGCGACCACGGCGCCGACGCCGTGTATCTCATGTGCTCGCACGGCGACATCATCAAGTCGCTCGTGGCGGAGGCTCTGGGGCTTCATCTCGACCTCTTCCAGCGGATCGCTGTCGAACCTTGTTCCATCACAGCGATCCGTTACACCCGTCTCAGGCCGTTTCTCGTCCGCCTCGGCGACACCGGGGACTTCGCCTCGCTCGCGCCGCGCGAGGAACCGCCCGCCGGCGACGCCCCGGTCGGTGGCGGTGCGGGCGCACCGTGATCGCCGGGCGCAGTAGGGTGAAGCGGTCGCGGTAGCGGCCCGCTCACGACCCCTCACGATTCCCATGGAGACAGGACGTGTCCCGTCAGGTGTTCCTCTACGACCCGCCGGAGCGTTTCGTGGCCGGCACGGTCGGACTGCCCGGACGCCGTACGTTCTTCCTCCAGGCGTCCGCCGGCTCCCGGGTGACCAGCGTGGCCCTGGAGAAGACCCAGGTCGCGGCACTCGCCGAACGCATGGACGAACTCCTCGACGAGGTCGTACGCCGCACCGGGGGCAGCGCCCCCGTCCCCGCCATGGCCCCCACCGAGGTCGCCGACACCGCCCCCCTCGACACGCCGATCGAGGAGGAGTTCCGCGTCGGCACGATGGCCCTCGCCTGGGACGGCGACGAACAGCGCATGATCGTCGAGGCGCAGGCGCTGGTCGAGCTGGAGGCAGAGTCCGACGAGGACCTCGCCGAGGCCGAGGAGCGGCTCCTCCAGGACGAGGAGAACGGCCCCCCGATGCTGCGGGTCCGGCTCACCGGCGCGCAGGCCCGTGCCTTCGCCAAGCGCGCCCTGGACGTCGTCAACGCCGGGCGGCCGCCGTGCCCGCTGTGCAGCCTGCCCCTGGACCCGGAGGGACACGTATGTCCGCGCCAGAACGGATACCGCCGCGGAGCGTGACCACGACGGACCTGCTCACCGAGGGCGAGCTGACCGTACGCGGACGCATCCGTGAGGCCTCCAACGCCGCCCTGTTCTGCACGGTCTCCCTCGGGGACCGGGAGGCGTCCTGCGTCTACAAGCCGATCGCCGGCGAGCGGCCCCTGTGGGACTTCCCCGACGGCGACCTCGCCCGCCGCGAGGTCGCCGCATACACGGTCTCCGAGGCGACCGGCTGGGGCCTCGTCCCGCCCACCGTGCTGCGCGACGGCCCCTACGGCGAGGGCATGTGCCAGCTGTGGATCGACGTCGTGCCCGGCACCGAACTGCTCGCCCTCGTGGACCGCGAGGAACCCGGACCGGGCTGGCGCGCCGTCGGGTTCGCCGACGTCGGCGAGGGCCGCACCGCCCTGCTCGTGCACGCCGACGACGAGCGGCTGCGCCGCCTCGCCGTCCTGGACGCCGTCATCAACAACGCCGACCGCAAGGGCGGCCATCTGCTGCCGGCGGCGGGGGAGCGGCTCTACGGCATCGACCACGGCGTCACCTTCAACGTCGAGGACAAGCTGCGCACCCTGCTGTGGGGCTGGGCGGGCGAGCCCCTGACCCCCGAGGCCGTCACCGTGCTGGAGGGCCTCCAGCGGGCCCTGGAGCCCGACGGGACCCTCACGGCCGCCCTCACCCCCCTGATCACCGCCGCGGAACTGGACGCCACCCGCGCCCGTATCGCCGCGATGCTCGCCACCGGCACCCACCCCGAGCCGGGCGGCGAGTGGCCCGCGATCCCCTGGCCGCCCGTATAGCCCCAGCACACGGACCGGGCACCCGCAAGAACGCCCTACCGGCCATCCGGCCCGGTCCGGTTCGTATATGGAACGACGGTCCGGTTACGCTCATGTCATGTATGCCTGGCCCGCTTCTGAGGTCCCCGCCCTGCCCGGCGAGGGCCGCGACCTCCGGATCCACGACACCGCGACCGGTGGACTCGTCACCCTCGACCCCGGTCCCGTCGCCCGTATCTACGTCTGCGGCATCACTCCGTACGACGCGACCCACATGGGTCACGCGGCGACCTACAACGCGTTCGACCTCGTGCAGCGCGTGTGGCTCGACACCAAGCGGCAGGTCCACTACGTCCAGAACGTCACCGACGTCGACGACCCGCTGCTGGAGCGGGCCGAGCGCGACGGCGTCGACTGGGTGGCGCTCGCCGAGAAGGAGACCGCCCTCTTCCGCGAGGACATGACCGCCCTGCGCATGCTGCCCCCGCGGCACTACATCGGGGCCGTCGAGGCGATACCCGGCATCGTGCCGCTCGTCGAGCGGCTCCGGGACGCGGGCGCCGCCTACGAGCTGGACGGCGACACCTACTTCTCCGTCGAGTCCGACGCCCACTTCGGCCAGGTCTCCCACCTCGACGCCGCCGCCATGCGGCTGCTCTCCGCCGAGCGGGGCGGCGACCCCGACCGCCCCGGCAAGAAGAACCCGCTCGACCCGATGCTGTGGATGGCGGCCCGCGAGGGCGAACCCAGCTGGGACGGCGGCTCCCTGGGCCGTGGGCGCCCCGGCTGGCACATCGAGTGCGTCGCCATCGCCCTGGACCACCTCGGCATGGGCTTCGACGTCCAGGGCGGCGGCTCCGACCTCGTCTTCCCGCACCACGAGATGGGCGCCTCGCACGCCCAGGTGCTGACCGGCGAGTTCCCCATGGCCAAGGCGTACGTCCACGCCGGCATGGTCGCCCTGCACGGCGAGAAGATGTCCAAGTCCAAGGGCAACCTGGTCTTCGTCTCGGCGCTGCGCCGCGACGGCGTCGACCCGGCCGCCGTCCGCCTCACCCTCCTCGCCCACCACTACCGCTCCGACTGGGAGTGGACCGACCAGGTGCTCCAGGACGCCCAGGACCGCCTCGCGCGCTGGCGCGCCGCGGTCTCCCGCCCCGACGGCCCGCCCGCCGAGGCGCTCGTCGAGGAGATCCGCGAGGCCCTCGCCCACGACCTGGACGCCCCGGCCGCCCTGGCCGCGGTCGACCGCTGGGCCGCGCTCCAGCAGGAGCGCGGCGGCGAGGACATCACGGCCCCCGGGGTCGTCTCGCGCGCCGTGGACGCCCTGCTCGGCGTCGCGCTGTAGGACGCGGACCCGGCAGCACCCGCCGCCCGGCCGGTGCTGTCGAGTCGCTGTCGAACGGCTGAGGAGTGCTGTGGGCGGCGCGCCCCGTGTGATGGGGTGGACCGCAGTTGACCGTCGGACCGGCCAACTGCCGGTCCCTCACGCGGAAGGGCTCCCCGTGGCTCCCACTCACGGTTCCTTCGCACAACCCCTCAGCCGACGCGGACTGCTGACCGCCGGCGCGGCGGCCACCGGCGCCGCGCTGGCCGGCACGCCCGCGCGGGCCGCCAACCCGACGACCGTCATCCCGCTGCCCGACGGCTTCCGCCCCGAGGGCATCACCATCGGCGGCGGCCCCTACGCCTACCTCGGCTCCCTCGGCGACGGCTCCCTCTACCGCGCCGACCTGCGCACCGGCACCGGCACCGTCGTATCGCCCGGACCCGGCACGCCCTCGGTCGGCCTCAAACTCGACGACCGCGGACGGCTGTTCGTCGCCGGGCGCGGTCAGGGCGCCCGGGTGGTGGACGCCCGCAGCGGCGAGATCCTCGCCTCGTACGTCCTGAGCACCACCACCCCCACCTTCGCCAACGACGTGTTCCTGACCCGCCGCGCGGCCTGGTTCACCGACTCCTACCAGCCCGTCCTCCACGCCCTCCCGCTCGGCAGGCACGGCCAGCTGCCGCGCGCGGACGACGTCGTACGGATCACCCTCGGCGGCGCCTGGAGCCAGGTGCCCGGCGAGGTCGTCAACGCCAACGGCATCACCCGCACCCCCGACGGATCGGCCCTGCTGGTCGTCCAGTCCGGGGTCGGCGCGCTGCACCGGGTGAACCCGCGCACCGGGGTCACCGCACTGGTCGACCTCGGTGACGCGGCCCCCCTCACCAACGGCGACGGTCTGCTGCTGACCGGGCGGACCCTGTACGTCGTGCAGAACCGGCAGAACGCCATCGACGTGTTCACCCTGGCCGCGGACGGCCGCAGCGGAGTCTTCCGGCGCCGGATCACCGACCCCGCCTTCGACGTGCCGACGACGGTGGCCGCGTACCGGGGCCGGCTCTACCTGCCCAACGCGCGCTTCACCACCACCCCGACGCCGTCCACGACGTACTCCGTGGTCTCCGTGCCCAAGTGACCGGGCAGCGCGCCGGTATGACGGACGAGGGCGGTGCGCCGGTGCGCACCGCCCTCGTCCCTGCCGCTCACTCCTCCGAGGAGTCGTCGTCCTCGGGTTCCGGCCTCGGCGGCTTCGGCGGCCGCGTCCGTCCGCCGGGGCCGTCCCTGCGGTAGGTGCCCTCGCCGCCCTCGGCGGTGGCGTGCCCGCCGGCCGTCGGGCCGCCGTCCCGGCGCCGCAGATACCGCTCGAACTCCCGGGCGATGGCCTCGCCCGACGCCTCGGGAAGCTCCGCGGTGTCCCGCGCCTCCTCCAGCGTCTGCACGTACTCGGCGACCTCGCTGTCCTCCGCGGCCAGTTGGTCCACGCCCACCTGCCAGGCACGCGCGTCCTCGGGCAGTTCGCCCAGCGGGATCCGCACGTCGATCAGGTCCTCGAGCCGGTTCAGCAGCGCCAGCGTCGCCTTGGGGTTGGGCGGCTGCGAGACGTAGTGCGGCACCGCCGCCCACAGGCTGACCGCCGGCACCCCCGCGTGCGTGCACGCCTCCTGGAGCACCCCGACGATGCCCGTGGGGCCCTCGTACTTGGTCTCCTCCAGGTCCATGCGCCGGGCCAGGTCCGCGTCCGACGTGGTCCCGCTGATCGGGACCGGACGGGTGTGCGGGGTGTCGCCCAGCAGGGCGCCCAGCACGACCACCAGCTCCACGCCCAGCTCGTGCGCGAAGCCGAGCAGCTCGTTGCAGAACGAGCGCCAGCGCATGGACGGTTCGATCCCGCGGACCAGCACCAGATCCCGCGGCTTCTCGCCGCCCACCCGGACCACCGACAGCCGGGTCGTGGGCCAGGTGATCTTCCGTACGCCCGCGTCCATCCACACCGTGGGGCGGTTGACCTGGAAGTCGTAGTAGTCCTCGGCGTCCAGCGCCGCGAACACCTCGCCCTTCCACTCCCTGTCGAGATGCGCGACCGCGGTGGAGGCTGCGTCGCCGGCATCGTTCCAGCCCTCGAACGCGGCCACCATGACCGGGTCGATCAGCTCGGGAACCCCCTCGAGCTCGATCACCCAGTGCCTCCTTCCGACGTGCCCTCGCCTGACCACCCAACCTTACGGCGTGCGGCGGGGGCGCCCGCAGCCCCCTTGCACGGGGGAGTGAACGGATCACTGCCCCGATCACCACCCCCGAACACCCCTGCCCGCCGGTGGTCAGGCACCGGCGGGCAGGGAAGCGGAGGAACTACCGCTGGTCGAGCAGACCCTGGACCTTGCCGCGGACCTCGTCGGTGGCGAGGCCCCGGATCGTCAGCGTCGTACGGCGGCGCAGCACGTCGTCCGCCGTCTCGGCCCACTCGGTGTCCCGGGCGTAGACGACCTGCGCCCAGATCTCCGGGGCGTCGGGGTGGACGCGCTCGGCGAGTTCGGGGTTGTCGTTGGCCAGCCGGGCGATGTCGAAGGCCAGCGAACCGTAGTGCGTGGCCAGGTGCTTGGCGGTGTCGGCGCCCATCCGCGGGCCCGGCGCCGGCCGGTCCACCAGCAGCCGGTGCGCCACCGCGCGCGGGTTGGCGACACCGGGCAGCGGCAGCTTCTTCGGCAGCGACTTCACCGGCTCGAAGTCGTCGCCCAGCGGGTGGCCCGGCAGCGCCTGAAGCTTCTGCATGACGGTCCGCCCGATGTGCCGGAACGTCGTCCACTTGCCGCCCGCGATCGACAGCATCCCGCCGCGGCCCTCGGTGACGACCGTCTCGCGCTTGGCCTTCGCGGTGTCGCCGGGGCCTCCCGGCAGCACCCGCAGACCCGCGAAGGAGTAGGTGATCAGATCACGGGACAGCTGCTGGTCGCGGATGGAGAACGCGGCCTCGTCGAGGATCTGGGATATGTCCTGCTCGGTGACGGACACGTCCGCCGGGTCGCCCTCGAACTCCTCGTCGGTGGTGCCGAGCAGGAGCATGTCCTCCCACGGCAGGGCGAAGGTGATGCGGTACTTGTCGATCGGGGTGGCCAGCGCGGCCTTCCACGGGGAGGTCCGCTTCAGGACCAGATGCGCGCCCTTCGACAGACGGATCGACGGCGCGGCATCGGGGTCCTCCATCCGGCGCAGGTGGTCCACCCACGGGCCGGTCGCGTTCAGCACCAGGCGGGCGGTGACCCCGAACTCGTCGCCCGACACCCGGTCGCGCAGCTCGGCGCCGGTGACCCGGCCCTTGGTGAACCGCAGCCCGGTGACCTCGGCGTGGTTCAGCACGACCGCGCCGGAGTCGACGGCGGCACGCACCGTCATCAGCGCCATACGGGCGTCGTTCATCTGGTCGTCGCCGTACACGGCCACGGCCTTGAGGTTCTCGGTGCGCAGCTCGGGCACGTCCTGCGCGGCCTTCGCCGGGGAGAGCAGGTGGCCGACCCCGTCACCGAACGCGGAGAGCGCGGAGTAGGCGAAGACGCCCGCCCCGAGCTTCGCGGCGCCGTGCGGCCCGCCCTTGTACACGGGGAGGTAGAAGGTGAGCGGGTTCGCCAGGTGGGGGGCCACCTGGCGGGAGACCGCGCGCCGCTCGAAGTGGTTCTCCGCCACCAGCTTCACCGCGCCGGTCTGCAGGTAGCGCAGACCGCCGTGGAGCAGCTTGGAGGAGGCGGAGGAGGTGGCGCCGGCGAAGTCGCCGGCGTCGACCAGAGCCACCCTGAGGCCGGACTGCGCGGCGTGCCAGGCGGTGGAGATGCCCAGGATGCCGCCGCCGATCACGAGAAGGTCGTACGACGCCTTGGAGAGCTGCTCCCGGGTCTCGGCCCGGCTCGGGTTGGAGCCGGAGGCCGGGCGCGTGCCGAGGGCAGGCACGGACTGCAGGGTGGACTGACTGGTCATTTCGGGTTCTTACTCCTCATCAGAGCGTGCGGCAGGGCTCGGGGAGCCCGCTGACGGGCTCCCCGCGGCCCTCGGTCACTGCTCGTCGTCGTCGATCCAGCCCATGGTCCGCTCGACGGCCTTGAGCCAGGTCTTGTACTCACGGTCGCGGGTGTCCGCGTCCATGCGGGGGGTCCACTCGGCGGCCCGCCGCCAGTTGGCGCGCAGGTCGTCGGTGCTGGTCCAGAAGCCGACGGCGAGACCGGCGGCGTAGGCGGCGCCGAGGCAGGTGGTCTCGGCGACCATCGGGCGCACCACGGGGGCGTCCAGGAAGTCCGAGAGCGTCTGCATCAGCAGGTTGTTGGAGGTCATGCCGCCGTCGACCTTGAGGGCCGCGAGCTCCACGCCCGAGTCCTTGGTCATGGCGTCCGTGATCTCACGGGTCTGCCAGGCGGTGGCCTCCAGGACGGCACGCGCGAGGTGCGCCTTGGTGACGTACCGGGTCAGACCGGCGATCACACCGCGGGCGTCGGAGCGCCAGTGCGGGGCGAACAGTCCGGAGAAGGCCGGCACGAAGTAGGCGCCGCCGTTGTCCTCGACCGAGAGCGCGAGCGTCTCGATCTCGGCCGCGGTGGAGATCAGGCCCATCTGGTCGCGCATCCACTGCACCAGCGAACCGGTGACGGCGATGGAACCCTCCAGGGCGTAGACCGGCGCCTGGTCGCCGATCCGGTAGCCGACCGTGGTCAGCAGGCCCGAGTAGGAGTTGATGATCTTCTCACCGGTGTTCATCAGCATGAAGGTGCCGGTGCCGTAGGTCGACTTGGCCTCGCCCTCGGAGAAGCAGGTCTGGCCGAACAGGGCCGCCTGCTGGTCGCCGAGCGCGGAGGCGACCGGGATGCCGCCGAGCAGCTCGCCCAGCTTGCCGCCGGTGATCTCGCCGTAGACCTCGGCGGAGGAGCGGATCTCCGGGAGCATCGCCATCGGCACGCCGATGGACTCGCAGATCTTCTCGTCCCACTCCATGGTGTGCAGGTTCATCAGCATGGTGCGCGAGGCGTTGGTGACATCGGTGACGTGCCGGCCGCCGTTGACGCCGCCGGTGAGGTTCCAGATGACCCAGGAGTCCATGGTGCCGAAGAGGATGTCGCCGGCCTCGGCGCGCTCGCGCAGGCCCTCGACGTTGTCCAGCAGCCAGCGGGCCTTGGGGCCGGCGAAGTAGGAGGCCAGCGGAAGGCCGGTCTCGCGGCGGAAGCGGTCCTGGCCGACGTTGCGGCCGAGTTCCTTGCACAGGCCGTCGGTGCGGGTGTCCTGCCAGACGATGGCGTTGTGGACGGGCTCACCGGTGTTCCGGTCCCACAGGAGAGTGGTCTCCCGCTGGTTGGTGATGCCGATGGCCTTGATGTCGTCGCGGGTGATGCCGGCCTTCTCGATGGCTCCGGCGACGACCTCCTCGACGTTGGTCCAGATCTCGTCGGCGTTGTGCTCGACCCAGCCCGGCTTGGGGAAGATCTGCTCGTGCTCCTTCTGGTCGACGGAGACGATGCGGCCGTCGCGGTCGAAGACGATGCAGCGCGACGAGGTGGTGCCCTGGTCGATGGCGGCGATGAAGGGGCCGGCGGTGTGGGCGTCGGTCACTGTGTGCTCCTGGAAGTCCGTGGGTTGAGGGGTGTCTACCTGTGCTTTGTGCTCTAGACGAAAGCGACGTTGTAGATGCCTGCGGCGACGGCCGCGCCGAGCAGCGGGCCGACCACCGGGACCCAGGCGTAGCCCCAGTCGGAACCGCCCTTGTTGGGCAGGGGCAGCAGGGCGTGGACGATGCGCGGACCGAGGTCACGGGCCGGGTTGATCGCGTACCCGGTCGGGCCGCCCAGGGAGAGGCCGATGCTGACCACGACGAGCGCGGTGATCAGACCGCCCAGGATGCCGAGGCCGTCACCGGAGCCGTTGAGGCCCTGGGTGAGCACGGCGAGGATCAGCACGAAGGTGCCGATGACCTCGGTGGCCACGTTCTGCCAGGCGACGCGGACCTCCGGACCGGTGGAGAAGACGCCGAGGACGGGGCCCGCGCCCTTCTCCCGGGCCTCGACGGCCTTGGCGGTGGTGGCCTGGGCGCCGGGGCCGCCCACGATCTCCTTGTCGGTGAGGTGGGCCTGGAACTGGCCGTAGTAGGCGACCCAGACCAGGGCCGCGCCGATCATCGCGCCGAGCAGCTCGCCGGCGAAGTAGACCGGAACGTCGCTCCACGGGATGCCGTCGTCCTTGATCGCGAGTGCGAGCGTCACGGCCGGGTTGAGGTGGGCGCCGGACAGGGGCGCCGAGATGTAGACCGCCGTGAGTACCGCGAAGCCCCACCCGAAGGTGATGGCGAGCCAGCCGGCGTTACGGGCCTTGGAGGCCTTCAGCGTGACAGCGGCGCAGACGCCGCCGCCGAGCAGGATGAGTATGGCGGTACCGATGGTCTCGCCGATGAAGATGTCGGAGCTGGACACCCGCGACTCCTTTGTCCTTCGTCCAGGGGAAGCCGAACCCCGGGTCCCACCGGTGGTTCGCGCCCTCGGGGGTGAGAGCAGTACCGGCCCTTGGCGTTGTCACACTCTAGCGCGTATTGCCGGTAGGTGTTCGACAATGCCGACCGATGGACGGGAGTCTTGCTCCGGCGTTACGTGTGCGTCAAGAGTTCTGTTATCGAAAGCGCGATCGTTATTGATCGGTGTGGGTTATCTATGCGGACCGGGACCCTTGGGGCGACATTCCCGTTTTGTCCGTATCAGGGTATGGCGAGGACCGGAATGCCGTAAGGCATCCCGGTCCACGAACCGTCCTGACTCAGAAGCGCCCGGCGCCCAGGTCCCGCGACACCGCGCGGGCGCAGTCCCGTACCGCGGCGACGACCTCGGGGCGCACCTCGCCGTCCTGGCACAGCCGCTCCACGGCACCCGTGACGCCCACCGCGCCCACCGGCATCCGCCTGCGGTCGTGAATGGGCGCGGCCAGGGAGGCGACCCCGTCCCAGGTCTCCTCCACGTCCGCCGCGTAACCCCGCGCGCGGGTCAGGTCCAGGAGGCTCTCGAAGGCGTCCAGCTCGCACACGGTCCGGTCGGTGAACGCCTTGCGGTCACCCTCCAGCGCCTCGGTGTGCGCCACCGGGTCGTACGCCGACAGCACCTTGCCCAGCGCGGTGGAGTGCAGCGGCTGCATGGCCCCTATCTCCAGCACCTGCCGGCTGTCGTCGGGGCGGAAGACATGGTGCACGATCAGCACGCCCTGCTGGTGCAGCACGCCCAGGTAGACGCTCTCGCCACTGGAGCGGGCCAGGTCGTCCGTCCACACCAGGGCGCGCGCCCGCAGCTCGTGCACGTCCAGATAGGTGGTGCCCAGGCGCAGCAGCTCCGCGCCCAGCTGGTAGCGGCCGGACGCCTCGTCCTGTTCGACGAAGCCCTCCTGCTGGAGCGTGCGCAGAATGCCGTGCGCGGTGCCCTTGGCGAGCCCCAGCGAGGAGGCGATGTCCGACAGGCCGAGCCGACGCTCGCCGCCCGCGAGCAGTCGCAGCATCGCGGCCGCCCTTTCGAGCGACTGGATGTTCCGTGCCATCGCCGTCCCTGCCTCCGTCCCCTTCGACCGCCGACCTCGACGCTGTCGCTGCCGATGTTCGGCAATGCCGAACACTACCGGTCCATGACGACCAACCGCCAATGGTCGGCCGGGATCTGTTGCGTCACTGGTATCGCGATCGTGGTCCGCCCGTCATCCCCGTCCGCCCCGTGGACGTGCCGACCATCGGCGCCGGGTCCCGGTTACGCTGGCGGCGTGCGCCCACCGCGGATCCGACCGCAAGGGCGCAAAGCCGACAGCCGTCGCACCTCAGGGAGCCCCTACATGGCCTCGTTGCCAACGACCCCTTCCGCCGACAGCCGGACCCGCGTGTCCGCGCTCCGCGAGGCACTCGCCACCCGAGTGGTGGTCGCCGACGGAGCCATGGGCACCATGCTCCAGGCCCAGGACCCCACCCTCGAGGACTTCGAGAACCTCGAAGGGTGCAACGAGATCCTGAATCTCACCCGCCCCGACATCGTCCGCTCCGTCCACGACGCGTACTTCGCGGTGGGCGTCGACTGCGTCGAGACGAACACTTTCGGGGCCAACCACACGGCGGCCGCCGAGTACGAGATCGCCGACCGGGTGCACGAGCTGTCCGAGTCCGGGGCCCGCATCGCCCGCGAGGTCGCCGACGAGTACGCCGCCCGTGACGGCCGCCCCCGCTGGGTCCTCGGCTCGGTCGGCCCCGGCACCAAGCTCCCCACCCTCGGCCACGTCGGCTACACCGTCATCCGCGACGGCTACCAGGCCAACGCCGAGGGACTCCTGGCCGGCGGCGCCGACGCCCTGATCGTCGAGACCACCCAGGACCTCCTGCAGACCAAGGCATCCGTCCTCGGCGCCCGCCGCGCCATGGAGGCCACCGGCACCGACGTGCCCCTGCTGGTCTCCATGGCCTTCGAGACCACCGGCACCATGCTCCTCGGCTCCGAGATCGGCGCCGCGCTCACCGCGCTGGAACCCCTCGGCATCGACATGATCGGCCTGAACTGCTCCACCGGCCCCGCCGAGATGAGCGAGCACCTGCGCTATCTCACCCGGCACTCCCGCATCCCCCTGCTGTGCATGCCCAACGCCGGCCTGCCGATCCTCACCAAGGACGGCGCCCACTTCCCGCTCGGCCCCGAGGGCCTCGCGGACGCGCAGGAGAACTTCGTCCTCGACTACGGCCTCAGCCTGATCGGCGGCTGCTGCGGCACCACCCCCGAGCACCTGCGCCAGGTCGTCGAGCGGGCCCGCAGCCTCACCCCCGGCGAGCGCGACCCCCGGCCCGAGCCCGGTGCCGCCTCCCTCTACCAGACGGTCCCCTTCCGCCAGGACACCTCCTACCTCGCCATCGGCGAGCGGACCAACGCCAACGGCTCCAAGAAGTTCCGCGAGGCCATGCTGGACGGCCGCTGGGACGACTGCGTGGAGATGGCCCGCGAGCAGATCCGCGAGGGCGCGCACCTGCTCGACCTGTGCGTCGACTACGTCGGCCGCGACGGCGTCGCCGACATGGCGGAACTGGCCGGCCGCTTCGCCACCGCCTCCACCCTCCCGATCGTCCTGGACTCCACCGAGGTCGACGTCATCCAGGCCGGCCTGGAGAAGCTCGGCGGCCGCGCGGTCATCAACTCCGTCAACTACGAGGACGGCGACGGCCCCGAGTCCCGGTTCGCCAAGGTCACCGCGCTCGCCAAGGAACACGGCGCCGCGCTCATCGCGCTGACCATCGACGAGGAGGGCCAGGCCCGCACCCCCGAGAAGAAGGTCGAGATCGCCGAGCGGCTCATCGACGACCTCACCGGGAACTGGGGCGTTCACGAGTCCGACATCCTCATCGACACCCTGACCTTCACCATCTGCACCGGCCAGGAGGAGTCCCGCAAGGACGGCATCGCCACCATCGAGGCGATCCGCGAACTCAAGCGCCGCCACCCCGACGTGCAGACCACGCTGGGCCTGTCGAACATCTCCTTCGGCCTCAACCCGGCCGCCCGCATCCTGCTCAACTCCGTCTTCCTCGACGAATGCGTCAAGGCCGGACTGGACTCGGCGATCGTGCACGCCTCCAAGATCCTGCCGATCGCCCGCTTCAGCGAGGAAGAGGTGCGGACCGCCCTCGACCTCATCCACGACCGCCGCGCCGAGGGCTACGACCCGCTCCAGAAGCTGATGGCCCTGTTCGAGGGCGCCACCGCCAAGTCCCTCAAGGCCGGCAAGGCCGAGGAACTGGCCGCGCTGCCGCTGGAGGAGCGCCTCAAGCGCCGCATCATCGACGGCGAGCGCAACGGCCTGGAGCCCGACCTCGACGAGGCCCTTCAGACCCGCAAGGCCCTGGACATCGTCAACGAGACCCTGCTCGACGGCATGAAGGTGGTCGGCGAACTGTTCGGCTCCGGCCAGATGCAGCTGCCCTTCGTCCTCCAGTCCGCCGAGGTGATGAAGGCCGCGGTCGCCCACCTCGAACCGCACATGGAGAAGTCCGACGCCGAGGGCAAGGGCACCATCGTGCTCGCCACCGTCCGCGGCGACGTCCACGACATCGGCAAGAACCTCGTCGACATCATCCTGTCCAACAACGGCTACAACGTCGTCAACATCGGCATCAAGCAGCCCGTCTCCGCGATCCTGGAGGCCGCCGAGGAGCACCGCGCGGACGTCATCGGCATGTCCGGACTGCTGGTCAAGTCCACGGTGATCATGAAGGAGAACCTGGAGGAGCTGAACCAGCGCGGCCTCGCCGCCGACTACCCCGTCATCCTCGGCGGCGCCGCCCTCACCCGGGCCTACGTCGAGCAGGACCTGCACGAGATCTACGAGGGCGAGGTCCGCTACGCCCGCGACGCCTTCGAGGGCCTGCGCCTGATGGACGCCCTCATCGGCGTGAAGAGGGGCGTCCCCGGCGCGAAGCTGCCCGAGCTCAAGCAGCGCCGGGTCAGGGCCGCGGCGCAGACGGTCGTCGAGGAGCGCCCGGAGGAGGGGCACGTCCGCTCCGACGTCGCCACCGACAACCCCGTGCCCACCCCGCCCTTCTGGGGCACCCGCGTCATCAAGGGCATCCAGCTCAAGGAGTACGCCTCCTGGCTCGACGAGGGCGCCCTGTTCAAGGGCCAGTGGGGACTGAAGCAGGCCCGCACCGGCGACGGCCCGACCTACGAGGAGCTCGTCGAGACCGAGGGCCGCCCGCGGCTGCGCGGCCTGCTGGACCGGCTCCAGACCGACAACCTCCTCGAAGCGGCCGTCGTCCACGGCTACTTCCCCTGCGTGTCCAAGGACGACGACCTGATCATCCTGGACGAACAGGGCAACGAACGGACCCGGTTCACCTTCCCCCGCCAGCGCCGCGGCCGCCGGCTGTGCCTGGCCGACTTCTTCCGCCCCGAGGAGTCGGGGGAGACCGACGTCGTCGGCCTCCAGGTCGTCACCGTCGGCTCCCGCATCGGCGAGGAGACCGCCAAGCTCTTCGAGTCCAACTCCTACCGCGACTACCTCGAACTCCACGGACTGTCCGTGCAGCTCGCCGAGGCACTCGCCGAGTACTGGCACGCCCGCGTCCGTTCCGAGCTGGGCTACTCCGGCGAGGACCCCGCCGAGATCGAGGACATGTTCGCCCTGAAGTACCGGGGCGCCCGCTTCTCCCTCGGCTACGGCGCCTGCCCCGACCTGGAGGACCGCGCCAAGATCGCCGAGCTGCTGCGGCCCGAGCGCATCGGCGTCCACCTCTCGGAGGAGTTCCAGCTCCACCCCGAGCAGTCCACGGACGCCATCGTCATCCACCACCCGGAGGCGAAGTACTTCAACGCACGCTGAGCCGTCCCTCCACCCGGTCTCCGGTGTGCCCCGGGCCACGTCCGTTAAAAAGGGCACCACAGCCACCGAAGACGTACACTGGTCGGTCCACTGAAGGCCGGTTCCCCGCGCGGGAACCGGCCTGATCGTCCCTCAAGGAGGTGCGCCCGGATGACCAGCACGGTCCCCGCGCCAACAACCCGTACGGCGGAAGGCTCCGCCCTCCAAGCCGTACTCCTCGACATGGACGGCACCCTCGTGGACACCGAGGGCTTCTGGTGGGACGTCGAGGTCGAGATCTTCGCCGGCCTCGGTCACACCCTCGACGACTCCTGGCGCCATGTCGTGGTCGGCGGCCCCATGAGCCGCAGCGCGGGCTTCCTGATCGAGGCCACCGGCGCGGACATCGCCTTCGCCGAGCTGAGCGTGCTGCTCAACGAGGGCTTCGAGCGCCGTATCGGCCGGTCCCTGCCGCTGATGCCGGGCGCCGCCCGGCTGCTCGCCGAACTCGCCGAGTACGGCATCCCCACCGCCCTGGTCTCCGCCTCCCACCGGCGCATCATCGACCGTGTCCTGACCTCCCTCGGCCCGCAGCACTTCCGGCTGACCGTGGCCGGCGACGAGGTGCCCCGCACCAAGCCGCACCCCGACCCCTACCTCGCCGCCGCGGCCGGACTCGGCGTGGACCCCACCCGGTGCGCCGTCATCGAGGACACCTCGACCGGTGTCGCCGCGGCGGAAGCGGCCGGCTGCCATGTCGTGGCGGTGCCCTCGGTCGCCCCGATCGCACCCGCCCACCGCCGAACCGTCGTCAACTCCCTGGAAGACGTGGACCTGACATTTCTGCACGGTCTGATGACGGAAATGCGCTAGCCGTTCACCGAGCGTGCCACCGCGCCGCACGCGGAATTCCCCCGGCGCCGCGCGCCCGAAGACGGGCGCCGCGCACCCGGGAATTCGAACTCGCCCGATGGCCGAATTCCGTCCGCCCGGCATCGCGTCCCGGGTGTGACGTTCCCCACCTTTCGCGGTCTCGACATGCCGCACAACATGTGCTGTTCACCCCCTTTCGGGCATCAACTCCCGGCCCTTGTGTCCCGATTGGGGGGACGCTGCACTAATCCTTCCGCTGTCGGCTTTCCGGTGCGTCCACGCCCGGTTCCGCAGCGTGATGGGGGCCCAACTCCGGTGGCCGCGAGGGCGGAAGCGGACGCCGACTAATCTCGTCGCGAGAACATCCCCTTACCCCGTGATCCGCCACGACACCCCCTGCATGCCGGGTACACGGACGTCACAGCTCTGGAGAAACTCGAGCATGAACCGCAAGACTTTGGTGCTGCCGGCCGTCATAAGTCTGCTCGCCCCGGTTCTCGCCGCCTGTGGCGGCTCGGACAGCGGCAGTGGCGGCGGGGGCGCGATCGTCGTCGGCACCACCGACGAGTTCAGCACCACGAAGGACGACCCGGCGCCGCTCGACCCGGCGTCCGCGTACGACGTGGGCACCTGGAACATCCTGCGCCAGACCGTGCAGACCCTGATGATCCAGCCGCGCGGCGAGGGCGAGCCCGTTCCCGAGGCGGCCGAGAGCTGCAGCTTCACCGACACCGGCAACGAGCGCTACGCCTGCACCCTGCGCGAGGGCCTGTCCTTCTCCAACGGCGACGCCATCACCGCGGCCGACGTGAAGTTCTCCATCGACCGCGCCATGAAGATCAACGCCCCCAGCGGTGTGGTCGGCCTGCTGTCCACCGTGGACACCGTCGAGGCCAAGGGCGAGCGCGAGGTCATCTTCCACCTCAAGACCGCCGACGCCACCTTCCCGTACAAGCTGTCCACCCCCGTCGCCGGCATCGTCTCCGAGGACAACTACGACAAGGGCGAGCTGCGCGACGGCTTCGAGGTCAACGGCTCCGGCCCGTACACCTTCAGCGCCGAGGAGGAGGACGGCAAGCTCGTCAAGGCCGTCTTCACCAAGAACGGCAACTACAAGGGCACGCTGAAGGTCAACAACGACAAGGTCGAGCTGCGGTCCTTCGCCGACGCCTCCGCCATGAACGGCGCCATCGAGGCCGGCGACATCGACCTGATGACCCGCACCATGTCGCCCGACCAGATCCAGCGCCTGTCCACGGCCACCGACAGCGAGGTCGACCTCGTCGAGATGTCCGGCCTGGAGATCCGCTACCTCGGCTTCAACACCGACGCCCCGGCCGTGGAGAGCAAGGCCGTCCGCCAGGCGATGGCCCAGGTCATCAACCGCGGCGAACTCGTCAGCAAGGTCTACGGCACCCAGGCCGAGCCGCTGTACTCCCTGGTCCCCGCCAGCCTCACCGGCCACTCCAACGCCTTCTTCAACAAGTACGGCGAGCCCAGCGTGGCCAAGGCCCAGGCCCTGCTCACCAAGGCGAACATCACCACCCCGGTGTCGATGACCCTGCACTACACCACCGACCACTACGGCGAAGCCACCAAGAAGGAATTCGAGATCCTTCAGAAGCAGCTCAACGCCAGCGGTCTCTTCGACGTCAAGATCAAGGGCACCGCCTGGGACACCTTCCGCCCCGCCGAGCAGAAGGGCGAGTACGAGGTCTACGGCATGGGCTGGTTCCCCGACTTCCCCGACGCCGACAACTACCTCGCCCCCTTCCTCGACAAGGGCAACTTCCTCGGCTCCCCCTACGCCAACAGCCAGATCCGCAACGGTCTGATCCCGGAGTCCCGGCGCGAGGCCGACCGCCAGGCCGCGGTCGACAGCATCACCGAGATCCAGGACATCGTTGCCGAGGACGTCCCCGTGCTGCCCCTGTGGCAGGGCCGCCAGTACGTCGCCGCGCGCGACGACGTCACGGGCACGGCGTACGCGCTGAACTCGTCCTCCACCCTCCAGTTGTGGGAGCTCGGCCGCGGCGTGAGCGGCTGACGGCTCCCGTGCCGGGGCCGCCCCCGCGGCGGCCCCACGATTCGATTCACCAACGACAAGGCACCTGCAAGTGAACATGCGCAACCCGTGGCCAGTCCTGCCCGTAGTGGCGGGGCTGGCCTCCGGCCTGTTGACCGGCTGCGGCACGGAGACCGGCGGCTCGGCCGACGACAGCTCATCCGTCGTGGTCGGAATGTCCGACGAAGTCCTCGCCACCGACCCGGCGTCCGGCTACGACCCCGGCTCCTGGCTGTTGTTCAACAACGTCTTCCAGTCCCTGCTCAGCTTCCCCAAGGGCGGCACCGAGCCCGAGCCCGACGCCGCCGAGTCCTGCGCGTTCACCGACACCCGCACCACGGTGTACAAGTGCACGCTCAAGGACGGCCTCAAGTTCAGCAACGGTGACGAGCTCACCTCCGAGGACGTCAAGTTCTCCTTCGACCGCATGATCGGCATCAACGACGACAACGGCCCCGCCGTCATGTTCACGATGCTCAACAAGGTCGAGACCCCCGACGAGAAGACCGTCGTCTTCCGGCTGAACACCCCGGACGCCACCTTCCCCAGCAAGATCGCCTCCGGCGCCGGCTCCATCGTGGACCACCGCCAGTACGACGCCGACGGCCTGCGCGAGGACGGCGAGGCGGCCGGCTCCGGCCCCTACAAGCTGGAGAACTTCGACGACAGCCAGGCCGTCTTCACGGTCAACGAGCACTACAAGGGCACCGCCGAGGTCGAGAACACCGGCGTGACCATGAAGTTCTACAAGGGCGACCGCTCCGCGCTGAAGACCGCGCTGCTCGACGGCGACATCGACATCGCCTACCGCGGCCTGAGCGCGACCGACATCGCGGAGATCGAGAAGGCCGACGACGCCTCCACCTCCGGTGTGGAACTCGTCGACGGCACCGGCGCCGAGGTCCAGCACCTGGTCTTCAACACGGACCACCCGGTCGCCGGACAGCTCGGCGTCCGCAAGGCCGTCGCCTACCTGATCGACCGCGACGCCCTCATGGAGGACGTCTACCAGGGCACCGCCACCTCGCTGTACTCGATCATCCCGGCGGGCATCGGCGGCCACAACACGGCCTTCTTCGACACCTACGGCGCCCGCCCCTCCAAGGCCAAGGCCGCCGCGGCCCTCGCCGAGGACGGCATCACCGAGAAGGTCAAGCTGACCCTGTGGGGCACGCCGTCCCGGTACGGCCCGGCCACCGAGCAGGAACTGAAGGCGATCGCCGCCCAGCTCAACGCCAGCGGCCTGTTCACCGCCGACGTCAAGACCGCCGACTACGAGCAGTACGAGCAGGACATCGAGGCCGGCAAGTACGGCGTGTACATCCGCGGCTGGGTCCCGGACTACCCGGACGCCGACAACTTCACCTCCCCGTTCTTCGGCGAGGGCAACGTGCTCGGCAACAACTACAGCAACGACACCATCACCGACACCCTCATCCCGCGCACGGCCGCCCAGAGCGACCGCACCGGCAGCGAGGACGACTACGCCCGCATCCAGGACATCGTGGCCCAGGAAGTCCCCATGCTGCCCCTGTGGCAGGCCAAGCAGTACGCCGTCGTCCACGACAACGTGTACGGCCTGGAGTACTGCCTCGACGCCTCGACCGTGTTCCGGTTCTGGGAACTCAGCAAGAGCTGACCGGCACCCGCCACCCGCACGAGGGCGCCCGCTTCCCGAACGGGAAACGGGCGCCCTCACGCGCGTACGGCCCTACCGGGCCCCGGGCTCACTGGCCCCTGGGCCCCGGCCCTTACTGGGCCCCGGGACGCACCAGCCCGCTCTCGTACGCGTACACCGCCGCCTGCACTCGGTCCCGCAGACCCAGCTTGGTCAGCACATGCCCCACATGCGTCTTCACGGTGGTCTCACTGACGAACAGATCGGCCGCGATCTCCGCGTTCGACAGCCCGCGCGCCACCAGCTTCAGCACCTCCACCTCACGGTCGGTCAGCGTGTGCAGGGTGTCCGGGACCGGCTCGTCCCCCGACGGCAGATGCGTCGCGTACTTGTCCAGCAGCCGGCGCGTGATGCTCGGGGCCAGCATCGCCTCCCCGGCCGCCACCACGCGGATCGCCTGCACCAGCTCATTGGCGGGCGCGTCCTTCAGCAGGAAGCCACTGGCCCCCGCCTTCAACGCCTCCACCACGTACTCGTCGAGATCGAAAGTGGTCAGCACCAGCACCTTCGCCGGGCCGTCCCGCCCCGGCCCGGTGATCTGCCGGGTCGCCTCCACACCGTCCATCCGCGGCATGCGGATGTCCATCAGAACCACGTCGGGCTGAAGCGCCCGCACCTGGTCGAGAGCCTGAAGGCCGTCTCCGGCCTCGCCCACGACCGCGATGTCCTGCTCAGCCTCCAGGATCATCCGGAAGCCGGTACGCAGCAGCGGCTGGTCGTCGACCAGTAGGACGCGGATGGCCACGTAAGTCTCCTTCGCTAGTCCGCGCCCATTCTGCCCTGCGCGCCGCCCGCCGACTCCGGCGCCCTGACCGGCAGCGGATACGGCGGGGGAGTACCACCGAACTCCGGGCAGTGCGCCTGGTGGTCGCACCAGCCGCACAGCTTCGTCGGCCGCGGCCGCCAGTCACCCGTCTCGGTCGCCAGCCGGATCGCCTCCCACAGCGCCAGCAGCTTGCGCTCCACCCGCTCCAGGTCCGCGAGCACCGGGTCGTACGTCAGCACGTCCCCACTGCCCAGGTAGACCAGCTGGAGCCGGCGCGGCACCACACCCTTCAGCCGCCACACCACCAGCGCGTAGAACTTCATCTGGAACAGCGCGCCCTCGGCGTACTCCGGCCGGGGCGCCTTGCCCGTCTTGTAGTCGACGATCCGCACCTCGCCCGTCGGCGCCACGTCGACCCGGTCGATGATCCCGCGCAGCCGCAGCCCCGAATCCAGCTCCGCCTCCACGAACAGCTCCCGCTCGGCCGGCTCCAGACGCGTCGGATCCTCCAGCGAGAACCACCGCTCCACCAGCCGCTCGGCCTCACCGAGCCACCGCGCGAGCCGCTCACCCTCCGGATCCTCGGCGAACAGCTCCTGGATCTCCGGACGGGACTCCCGCAGCCGGTCCCACTGGCCCGGGATCAGCGACTTCGCGCGCGGCGCGGTCCGCTCGGCGGCCGGGGCGTCGAAGAGCCGCTCCAGCACCGCGTGCACCAGCGTGCCCCGGGTCGCCGCCTCGCTGGGCTTCTCCGGCAGCCGGTCGATCACCCGGAACCGGTACAGCAACGGGCACTGCATGAAGTCACCGGCGCGCGAGGGCGACAGCGAGGCCGGCGCCATCGCCGTCGGCACCGCCCGCCCGGCCGCCCCGTCCCGCGCCGCCGCCGGGGCACCCTCCGCACCCGACCGCTCCACGTCCTGCCCGCTCGTCTCCATGTCCACAGACCTTACGGCCAGCCACTGACAGCCACGGCGTCCACGCCGGGCGAACACAAGGGGTGCCGGGGCGGAACGCGCGGGGGCGGACGCATACCATCGACCCGAGACCCTTCCGCCCGGCAGGCGCGGAAGACGCTTCGAACGAGGGGACACCGTGGACGAGAGCGGCGGGCGCGGGCGGCCGCGGTCCGGCACCGGGGAGCCGGCGGACCACCACGCACCAGCAACGACCCCGCCCACGGACCGGACACCCCCCGAACCCTCCACGCCCACGCCCGCCGAGCCCTCCGCGCCCACGCCGGCCGAGCCCTCGGCCACCGAGCCCTCCACGCCCCCGGCCCCAGGCCCCGAAGCCACCGCGCCCGCCGCGGGCGGCCCCGAAGCCGACCCGGCCCCCTCCCGGCCCGCCCCGAAGCCGCACGGGCCCACCCCCGGCCCCGAGCAGCCGACCCCGGCCGCACCGGACCACCCGGAGAACGGCCCCGCCGAGGGCACGCAACCCGCCGGAGCCGGCGCCGGACATCAGCGCCCCACGGGGGAACCCGCCGCGGGCACGGCCGAGGACACCGCCCCCGGCCGCTCCGAGGCCCGGCCCACCGAGCAGGCCCACCCGGGCAGCGGCGGGACACCGCCGGGCGACCGCACCCTCGCGCACTCCGGCACCGGGAAGAACCGTCCCCCCAAACCCCCCGAGCCCCGCGGCGGCCTCCTCATGGGCCGCCCCTTCGGCGTCCCCGTCTACGTCGCCCCCAGCTGGTTCCTCGTCGCCGCCCTGATCACCTGGGTCTTCGGCGGACAGCTCGACCGCGTCCTGCCCGAACTCGGCGCCGCCCGCTACCTCGTCTCCCTCTTCTTCGCGGTCGCCTTCTACGCCTCCGTCCTCGTCCACGAACTCGCCCACACCGTCGCCGCGCTCCGCTTCAAACTCCCCGTCCGCCGCATCCAGCTCCAGTTCTTCGGCGGCGTCTCCGAGATCGAGAAGGAGTCCGAGACCCCCGGCCGCGAGTTCGTCCTCGCCTTCGTCGGCCCGCTGCTCTCCCTCGTCCTCGCCGGCGTCTTCTACGCCGCCCTGCAAGCCGTGGAACCCGGCACCGTCCCCGGAGTCCTGCTCGCCGGCCTGATGATCTCCAACCTGATCGTCGCCGCCTTCAACCTGCTGCCCGGCCTCCCGCTCGACGGCGGCCGCATGCTCCGCGCCGTCGTCTGGAAGATCACCGGCAAGCCCATGAGCGGCACCATCGCCGCCGCCTGGGTCGGCCGCGCCCTCGCCGTCTCCGTCCTCATCGGCCTCCCCCTGCTCACCCAGTCCGGCGCCCTCGGCTCCAACGCCGAGGACAACGTCGGCATGGACACGGTCATGGACGCCCTGCTCGCCGCGATCCTCGCCGCGATCATCTGGACCGGCGCCGGAAACAGCCTCCGCATGGCCCGGCTCCGCGAACACCTGCCCGAACTCCGCGCCCGCACCCTCACCCGCCGCGCCGTCCCCGTCGAAACGGACACCCCCCTCTCCGAGGCCCTGCGCCGCGCCAACGCCGCCGGCGCCCGCGCCCTCGTCGTCGTCGACGCCGACGGCAGCCCGCTCTCCCTCGTCCGCGAGGCCGCCATCGTCGGAGTCCCCGAACACCGCCGCCCCTGGGTCGCCGTCAGCGGCCTCGCCCAGGACCTCACCGACGGCATGCGCGTCTCCGCCGAACTCGCCGGCGAGGACCTCCTCGAAGCCCTGCGCGCCCACCCCGCCACCGAGTACCTCGTCGTCGAGGACACCGGCGAGATCTACGGCGTCCTCTCCGCCGCCGACGTCGAGCGCGCCTTCGTCAAAGCCATGGCCCGCCCCTCCTAGCCCCCACCGCGGTGGTCGGCGGCCTCCCCAAACCCCGGTAGGCTGTTCACATGTCCGAACCGACCGGTGCCGCCCGCAGGCGCGGGCCCTTCAAGGTCGGGGACCAGGTTCAGCTGACCGACCCCAAGGGCCGCCACTACACGTTCACGCTCGAGGCCGGGAAGAACTTCCACACCCACAAGGGTTCCTTCCCGCACGACGAACTGATCGGTGCTCCCGAGGGCAGCGTTGTCCGCACCACCGGGAACGTCGCCTACCTCGCGCTGCGCCCCCTGCTCCCCGACTACGTCCTGTCCATGCCCCGCGGGGCAGCCGTCGTCTACCCGAAGGACGCGGGGCAGATCCTCGCCTTCGCCGACATCTTCCCCGGCGCACGCGTCGTCGAAGCCGGCGTCGGCTCCGGCTCGCTCAGCAGCTTCCTGCTGCGCGCCATCGGCGACCAGGGCATGCTGCACTCCTACGAGCGCCGCGAGGACTTCGCCGAGATCGCCCGGCAGAACGTGGAGCGCTACTTCGGCGGCCCCCACCCCGCCTGGCAGCTCACCGTCGGCGACCTCCAGGACAACCTGTCCGACACCGAGGTCGACCGCGTCATCCTCGACATGCTCGCCCCCTGGGAATGCCTGGAGGCCGTCTCCAAGGCCCTCGTCCCCGGCGGCATCGTCTGCTGCTACGTCGCCACCACCACCCAGCTCGCCCGGACCGTCGAGTCCATCCGCGAGATCGGCTGCTTCAACGAGCCGAGCGCCTGGGAGTCGATGATCCGCAACTGGCACATCGAGGGCCTCGCCGTCCGCCCGGACCACCGGATGATCGGCCACACCGGCTTCCTCCTCACCGCCCGCCGCCTCGCCGACGGCGTCGAGCCCCCCATGCGCCGCCGCCGCCCCGCCAAGGGCGCCTACGGCGAGGACTACGCCGGCCCCAACGCCGACGGCGGCTCCGGCCGCTGACCTCCCCCGCACAACGCGAAGGCGCCGCGGCCGAGTTCCCCGGGACCACCGGGAACTCGGCCGCGGCGCCCTTCTGCTGACGGCACACCACCCCCGCCGCCCCGGTACGACCCAACCTCGCACCCCGCCGTTCCCCCGGACTGTGACGTGTGGCACGATGCCTGGCACCCCCACCGGCACAGCCCTCACAGGAGACACTCCTAGTGCAGCACTCCGCCGTCCCGGAACTGGCACACACGCACACCCGTCCGATCCACTGGGTCGCGACCGCCACCGCCCTGGCCGGCGTCGTCGCGCTCTCCTCGGTCCTGCAACCCGACCACGCCAACGCGGCCCAGGCGGCAGGACCCGCACCGGGAACCGCCCACACCGCCGTCACCGCACCCGACCCCGACGACGTCGACTTCCCGCTCGACTGCGGACCCGTCAAGGCCATCGTGGTCAAGAAGGCCACCGGCGACCTCGACGGCGACGGACACCCCGAAACCGTGGCCGTCGTCCACTGCGACGCCCCCATGGGCACCCCGCCCGACGGCGTGTACGTCCTCACCCGCGGCACCGACACCGGGCACCCGCGCGTCGTGGCCACCCTCGTCGACCCCAAGGGCCGCCAGACCGTCAGCGAGTTCGCCGTCCGCGACGCCACCGTCGAAGCGACCCTGCTCGGCTACTCCACGTCCGACATACCCAGTTGCTGCCCCGACGTCACCGACCGCGCCACCTGGCGCTGGGACAACGGCACCTTCGTCCGCTCCGCACCCGCCGGAGCACAGAGCGTCTGACGACACCCCGTGCCCGGAACATCACTCCGCGTCGGGACCGTACACCTCGACGCGGTCCGCCACCCTGCGCACATGAATGCACTCGCCGGGACACTCCTTGGCCGAGTCCACGACATCGGTCAGCAGCGTCAGCGGCACCGGCGTCGTGGCGCCCCTGTCCGTGAGCAGCTCGTCCCCGCCGCTCTTCACATACGCCAGCCCGTCGATGTCCAGCTCGAACACCTCGGGCGCGTACTGGGCGCAGATGCCGTCGCCGGTACAGAGATCCTGATCGATCCAGACCTCCAGCGCCTCGCCGACCCCGGCCTCCTGCTCCACGTCCATCTCTCCTGCCGTCTGCCACGCCGCCCGGCCACCCGGACCCCCTCGGAGACGGGCCCGAACCGACGGCTGTCGAACGCCTCGACCCTACCTCCGCCCGGACTCGACCCAGGTGTGGGTGGGTACCTCCCACGACCGGAAGAAGGGGGCCGGACCCATGGGAGAACCGGCGAACACCGGTGACCCGTCCCGCCCGGACGGACACCGAGCGTCACCAGCGCCCCGGCGTCCGCACCCCCCGCGCGCGCCCGCCCCGCCCGCCGCGCACCCGCCCGGCACGGCGATCTCCGGCCGCCCGGGAGATCCATCCCCGCCCGGACGTTCCGGACACCGGGGACGCAACTCCGCGCGCACACGACGGTGTTTGACCGGTCCGGCCCGGAACAGGCCGCTTCCGACAGACGTTGAGTGGGTATCCACACCGCGTGAGAACGGCTCAGGGTGTGGCCGACGACACACCTTGACAGTCTTTGTGATCTAGGGGTTTCAATCGACACCCACCCAGGTAGGGTCTGGAAGCGTCCAGCTCCCCTTGGAGGAGGTGAGGACCGTGGCAGCCCACGACGACGACATGAACCGCGGCATCCGCCCGGGACGAGGGTCCGAAGACCCCGCCGGACAGATTGCCTACCTTGAGCAGGAGATCGCCGTCCTGCGACGTAAGCTCGCCGACTCTCCGCGACACACGAGGATTCTCGAAGAGCGGATCGTCGAGCTGCAGACCAACCTGGCCGGAGTGTCCGCCCAGAACGAGCGACTCGCCAACACGCTCCGTGAGGCCCGCGACCAGATCGTGGCCCTCAAGGAGGAAGTCGACCGGCTCGCACAGCCGCCGGCCGGCTTCGGAGTCTTCCTGCAGGCCAACGAGGACGGCACCGCCGACATCTTCACCGGAGGACGCAAACTCCGGGTGAACGTCAGCCCAAGCGTCGAACTCGACGACCTGCGCCGAGGCCAGGAAGTCATGCTCAACGAAGCTCTCAACGTGGTCGAGGCCATGGAGTACGAGAGCGTCGGCGACATCGTCACCCTCAAGGAGATCCTCGAGGACGGCGAGCGCGCCCTCGTGCAGGGGCACACCGACGAGGAACGGGTGGTCCGGCTCGCCGAGCCGCTCCTGGACGTCACCATCCGACCCGGCGACGCCCTCCTGCTCGAACCCCGCTCCGGGTACGTCTACGAGATCGTCCCCAAGAGCGAGGTCGAGGAACTCGTCCTCGAAGAGGTCCCGGACATCGGCTACGAGCAGATCGGCGGTCTGGGCGGCCAGATCGAAATGATCCGCGACGCCGTCGAGCTCCCGTACCTCTACCCGGACCTCTTCAAGGAGCACGAACTCCGGCCCCCCAAGGGCGTCCTGCTCTACGGACCCCCCGGATGCGGAAAGACGCTCATCGCCAAGGCCGTCGCCAACTCGCTGGCCAAGAAGGTCGCCGAAGTCACCGGCCAGGCCCAGGGCAAGAGCTTCTTCCTCAACATCAAGGGCCCCGAACTCCTCAACAAGTACGTCGGCGAGACCGAGCGGCAGATCCGCCTCGTCTTCCAGCGTGCACGCGAGAAGGCCTCCGAGGGCACCCCCGTCATCGTCTTCTTCGACGAGATGGAATCCCTCTTCCGCACCCGCGGCTCCGGTGTCAGCTCGGACGTGGAGAACACCATCGTCCCCCAGCTGCTCGCCGAGATCGACGGTGTCGAAGGCCTCCAGAACGTGGTCGTCATCGGCGCCTCCAACCGCGAGGACATGATCGACCCCGCCATCCTGCGCCCCGGCCGCCTGGACGTGAAGATCAAGATCGAACGTCCCGACGCCGAGGCCGCCAAGGACATCTTCGGCAAGTACCTCACCGAACGCCTCCCGCTCCACCCCGAGGACGTCGGTGAGCACGGCGGCGACAAGGGCTCCACGGTCCAGGGCATGATCCAGACCGCCGTGGAACAGATGTACGCCGAATCCGAGGAGAACCGCTTCCTGGAAGTCACCTACGCCAACGGAGACAAGGAAGTCCTCTACTTCAAGGACTTCAACTCCGGCGCCATGATCGAGAACATCGTCGGGCGCGCCAAGAAGATGGCGATCAAGGACTTCCTGGAGCACCACCAGAAGGGCCTCCGCGTCTCCCACCTCCTCCAGGCCTGCGTGGACGAGTTCAAGGAGAACGAGGACCTGCCCAACACCACCAACCCCGACGACTGGGCCCGGATCTCCGGAAAGAAGGGCGAGCGGATCGTTTACATCCGCACCCTGATCACCGGAAAGCAGGGCGCGGACACCGGACGCTCCATCGACACGGTGGCCAACACCGGTCAGTACCTGTAAGAGAGCGGGGCGGCTGCGGGTGCCCTCACCGGGTACCCGCAGCCGACTGTTTTCCGGCCAACACCGGCCACGGCCGGAACAAGGCCGGAGCAAGGCAAAGACGCAAATGATCTCCCCACCAGCGCAAAGGCGTTCTAGGCTCTTCGGTACCGCCGAGTCGCGCAGTGCGGGGACGGGCACCGCACACGCACCGGAGCGCCAGCGGTACTTGAGCAGCGTCCCCGACCGAGGACGCCGCCGGGCAAGGAGGGCCGCATGACCGTACGGCGAGTAATGGGCATCGAGACGGAGTACGGGATCTCCGTCCCCGGTCACCCCAACGCCAATGCCATGCTCACCTCATCCCAGATCGTCAACGCCTACGCGGCGGCGATGCACCGGGCCCGCCGGGCCCGCTGGGACTTCGAGGAGGAGAACCCGCTGCGCGACGCACGAGGCTTCGACCTCGCCCGCGAAGCCGCCGACTCCACCCAGCTCACCGACGAGGACATCGGCCTCGCCAACGTCATCCTCACCAACGGCGCGCGACTCTACGTCGACCACGCCCACCCCGAATACAGCGCCCCCGAGGTCACCAACCCCCGCGACGCCGTCCTCTGGGACAAGGCCGGCGAACGCATCATGGCCGAAGCCGCCGAACGGGCCGCGCAGCTCCCCGGAGCCCAGCCCATCCACCTCTACAAGAACAACACCGACAACAAGGGCGCCTCCTACGGCACGCACGAGAACTACCTGATGAAGCGGGAGACCCCCTTCTCGGACATCGTGCGCCACCTGACGCCGTTCTTCGTCTCCCGCCAGGTCTTCGCCGGAGCCGGCCGCGTCGGCATCGGCCAGGACGGCCACGAGCACGGATTCCAGCTCAGCCAGCGCGCCGACTACTTCGAGGTCGAGGTCGGCCTGGAGACCACCCTCAAGCGCCCCATCATCAACACCCGCGACGAACCGCACGCCGACGCCGAGAAGTACCGCCGCCTCCACGTGATCATCGGCGACGCCAACCTCTCCGAGATCTCCACCTACCTCAAGCTCGGCACCACGGCCCTGGTCCTCTCCATGATCGAGGACGGCTTCATCGCCGTCGACCTCGCCGTGGACCAGCCAGTCCGCACCCTCCACCAGGTCTCCCACGACCCGACCCTCAAGCGCCTCGTCACGCTCCGCAGCGGCCGGACACTCACAGCCGTCCAGCTCCAGATGGAGTACTACGAACTCTCCCGCAAGTACGTCGAGGAGCGGTTCGGCGCCGACGCCGACGACCAGACCAAGGACGTCCTGGCCCGGTGGGAGGACACCCTCAACCGCCTGGAGAACGACCCCATGAGCCTCGCCGGCGAGCTGGACTGGGTCGCCAAGCGCGAACTCATGGAGGGCTACCGGCGCCGGGACGACCTCGACTGGGACGCCGCGCGACTGCACCTCGTCGACCTCCAGTACGCCGACGTACGGGCCGAGAAGGGCCTCTACAACCGTCTCGCGGCCCGCGGCCGGATCAAGCGGCTCCTGGACGAGTCCGAGGTCGACAGGGCCCGCACCAAGCCCCCGGAGGACACCCGCGCGTACTTCCGCGGCCGCTGCCTGGAGCAGTACGCCGACGACGTCGCGGCCGCCTCCTGGGACTCGGTGATCTTCGATCTCCCGGGCCGGGACTCCCTCCAGCGGGTCCCAACCCTGGAACCGCTTCGCGGAACGCGTAATCACGTCAAGGAGCTCCTGGACCGCTGCAGGACCGCGGAAGACCTGGTCAAGGTGCTTTCCGGCAATTGACCCGACCCCTCGGGGTCCGAGCCCGGACGGGTGGGAGACCGCCGGTCCGGGAATCATCGAGATGGCCCCAGCACGTTGAGGAAAGTGCGGGGCCGATGTCAGACCGGGCTTGTAGGGTCTGATCATCACCGATCGGCAGAAATGTCGACCTGGCGACCATGTCGGGCGAACTGAGCGGGGTGAGGGTTATGGCAACCAAGGACACCGGCGGCGGACAGCAGAAGGCCACGCGCTCGACCGAGGAGGTCGAGGAGCAGACCGCGGAAGCGCAAGGTTCCGAGGACCTCAAGGAGCGCCACGAAAAGCTGAGCGACGACGTCGACTCGGTTCTGGACGAGATCGACGATGTCTTGGAGGAGAACGCCGAGGACTTCGTTCGATCATTCGTTCAGAAAGGCGGCGAGTAACCTTCGAATTCAAGGCTCAGGGGGGTCTGGGTTTGGGTATCGAAGGCCCGGTGAAGCGCTGCGTGCGGTGCGGCGAGAGTAAGCCGTACGCAGCCTTCGCCAAGAAGCGGTCGAATCTCGACGGCCTTCAGCATCACTGTCGGGACTGTGCATCGGACTATCACAGGGCGCGTCAGCGGAAGCTGGGCCGCAAGGTCCGCCCCCAGGTGCATGTCCCTGAGGGGCATAAGCTCTGCCTGAAGTGCGGTGAGGTCAAACCGTGGAGCGAGTGGCATCGTAATGCGCGAGCGTCCGACGGTCTGTCGACGCGGTGCAAGGCATGTCGGGCGGTTGAAGGGCGTGCCCACCACTTGCTTCGCGAGTACGGCCTCACCGAGGCCCAACGCGACGAGATGGTCGCCTCCCAGATGGGGCTCTGCGTGATCTGTTTGAAGGCTCCTGCCGTTCATGTGGATCATTGCCACAAGACGGGTAGGGTCCGTGGCGTACTGTGCTTCAACTGCAATTCGGCCATCGGCAAGTTGGGAGACGATCCCGACGCAGTTCGTCGGGCTGCCGCCTACCTGGAAGGATCCTCGTGGAAGCCAACACTCGTAGCACCGGGCGTCTACCAGCTGCCTTCCTGACGCCTGGGTCGTCCTCGTTCATGGACTTTCTCTCCGAGCACCAGCCCGAGCTGCTGCCCGGCAAGCGTCAACTGCCGCCCGTCCAGGGCGTGATCGAGGCGCCGCACGGCACCACGATCGTCGCCGTGACCTTCCCCGGGGGCGTCGTGCTCGCCGGTGACCGCCGGGCGACAATGGGCAACGTCATCGCGCAGCGGGACATCGAGAAGGTCTTCCCCGCGGACGAGTACTCGGCCGTCGGCATCGCCGGCACGGCGGGTCTGGCCGTGGAGATGGTGAAGCTGTTCCAGCTGGAGCTAGAGCACTTCGAGAAGGTCGAGGGTGCCCAGCTGTCGCTGGAGGGCAAGGCGAACCGGCTGTCGACCATGATCCGGTCGAATCTGGGCATGGCGATGCAGGGTCTGGCGGTCGTGCCGCTCTTCGCGGGGTACGACGTGGACCGCGGCAAGGGCCGCATCTTCTCCTACGACGTCACCGGCGGCCGTTCCGAGGAGCAGGGCTACGCCGCCACCGGCTCCGGCTCGATCTTCGCGCGCGGTGCGATGAAGAAGCTCTTCCGGACCGACCTGAGTGAGGCCGACGCCACGACCCTGGTGGTGCAGGCCCTGTACGACGCGGCTGACGACGACTCGGCGACCGGTGGTCCCGATGTCGCCCGCCGGATCTACCCGATCGTCACCGTGATCACCGAGGACGGCTTCCGTCGGCTCACCGACGAGGAGTCCTCCGCGATCGCCCGCTCGATCCTGGAGCGCCGTCTGGAGCAGCCGGACGGCCCGCGGGCCGCGCTGCTGTAGTCGGCGTGCGCGGTTCTTGCAAGGTGATCCAGTGACTTCCACAGAAAGGGACGGATAACCGGTGTCGACGCCGTTCTATGTCTCCCCCCAGCAGGCGATGGCCGACCGGGCGGAGTACGCCCGCAAGGGCATCGCCCGTGGCCGCAGTCTGGTCGTGCTGCAGTACGCCGACGGCATTGTCTTCGTCGGTGAGAATCCGTCCCGTGCGCTGCACAAGTTCAGCGAGATCTATGACCGGATCGGTTTCGCGGCCGCCGGTAAGTACAACGAGTACGAGAATCTGCGGATCGGTGGTGTGCGGTACGCGGATCTGCGGGGTTACACCTATGACCGTGACGACGTGACCGCGCGTGGTCTCGCGAACGTCTACGCCCAGACGCTGGGCACGATCTTCTCCAGTGCGGCCGAGAAGCCGTACGAGGTGGAGCTGGTCGTGGCGGAGGTCGGGGAGACGCCGGAGGGTGACCAGATCTATCGGTTGCCGCACGACGGTTCGATCGTGGACGAGCACGGTTCGGTGGCGGTGGGTGGTAACGCCGAGCTGATCAGCAGCTATCTGGATCAGCGGCACGAGGACGGTATGTCGCTGTCGGCCGCGTTGAAGCTGGCGGTTCAGGCGTTGTCGCGTGAGTCGAACGGTCAGCAGCGGGAGATTCCGGCGGAGCGGCTGGAGGTGGCGGTGCTGGACCGTACGCGGCCGCAGCAGCGGAAGTTCCGGCGGATCGTGGGTCCGCAGTTGGGTCGGTTGCTGGAGTCCGAGGGCGGGGCGGCGGAGGCCGACGGTGCCGAGGACGCCGACGAGGAGTAGGCAGGCAGTAGTCCCGTTTCGTTCGATCCCGCTGCGCCCCGGCCGTTGTTCTGGCCGGGGCGCAGGGCGTTTGCGGGGGTGGTTCAGGGGGTGCTGGGGGGTGCTGTGGAGCCGCGTACGACGAGTTGGACGGGGATGTCTCCCGAGTCCGGTGTGCGGCCGTCGAGGACGGCCAGGAGGGTTTGCATGCCGCGTTCGCCGAAGAGTTCGGCGTCGAGGCGGACGGTGGTGAGTTCGGGGTCGATGGCGGTGGCGAGGGCGAGGTCGTCGAGGCCGGTGACGGAGAGGTCCTCGGGGACGCGGAGGCCGAGGCGGCGGGCGGCTTTGTAGGCGCCGGCGGCGAGTTTGTCGTCGTCGCAGACGAGGGCGGTGGGGCGGGGGCCGGGGGCGGCGAGGGCGGCTTCGGCGGCGTGCTGGGCGGCTTCGATGGAGATCGGGGCGTGTGCGGTGGTGAGGGTGGTGCCGGGGGCGGCGGCGAGGCGGGTGCGGAGTTCGGCGGCGCGGACTTCGAAGGTCCAGGAGGGGACGTCGGCGGCGAGGTGGAGGTAGCGGCGGTGGCCGAGGCCGAGCAGGTGGTCGGTGATCTGGCGGACGGCGTCGGGGATGTCGAGGTTGACGGTGGCGGCGCCGTGGCTGCCTGCGGGGTCGCTGTCGAGCATGACGAGGGGGAGCTGGTCGCCGCGGATGGCGGTGAGGGCGTCGGCGGCCATGGAGGAGGCGATGACGCCGTCGAGGGCGGCCTGGGCGGAGGCGAAGGGGTCGCGGGCGGGGCCGATGCCTTCGGGGGAGGGGTAGAGGACGACGCCGAAGCCGTGGGCGGCGGCGACGCGGGCGGCGCCGGTGTAGACGCCGGCGAAGAATTCGGTGGTGAGGGCGGGGACGACGAGGAGGACGGTGCGGGTGTGGCCGAGGCGGAGGTTGCGGGCGGCGAGGTTGGGGCGGTAGCCGAGGTCGCGGGCGGCTTCGCGTACGCGGGCTGCGGTGGTCTCGGAGACGCGTCCGCGCCATTTGTCGCCGAGGACGAGGGAGACGGCGGCCTGGGAGACGCCCGCGGCCTGGGCGACGTCCCGGCTGGTGGGTCGGGTGCTGCCTCGTGGCACGGTGTTGCCTGCGCTTTCGTCTGGACGCGTGAACAGCGCACATGGTACGTATGACCTCAGGGGTTATACGTACAACGTGCGGGTCACGGCAAGGAGTGGGCGCAGATGGCCACGGGCTACCTGGAGATTCTCAGGGCGAGGCATGCCACCCGACTGCTGGTCGGCACGCTGGTGGGGCGGTTGCCGAACGCGACGGCGGCCATCGCGATCGTGCTGTTCGTGCGCGCGGAGGGCGGTACGTACAGCCTGGCGGGGGCGCTGGCGGCGGTCTACGGCGTGGCGAACGCGGTGGGGCAGCCGCTGCTCGGCCGGCTGGTGGATCTGCGCGGGCAGCCGCGGGTGCAGTTGCCGGCCGCCGTGGTGTCGGCGCTCGGTATGGGCGTGTTCGCCTTCGCGGGGATCGGCGTGCTGCCGCTCGCGTATGCGGCGGTCGTGGTGGCCGGGCTGTTCACGCCGCCGCTGGAGGGCGGTCTGCGGGCGTTGTGGCCCTCGGTGCTGTCCAAGGAGGGGCAGGTGCACACGGCGTACGCGATGGACGCCGTGGCGCAGGAGGTGATGTTCACGGTCGGGCCGCTGCTGGTGACGTTGTGCACGGCGGTGTGGTCGGCGCAGGCGGCGCTGCTGGTGCTGAACGTGATCGGTGTCCTCGGCGCGCTGTCCGTGGTGGTGTCGGCGCCCTCGCGCGCGTGGCGGTCGGTGCCGCGTGAGGCGCACTGGCTGGGGGCGCTGCGTTCGCCGGGGCTGCTGGCGTTGCTGGGGGCGTTCCTGTTCGTGGGGATGGCGCTGGGTTCGATCACGGTGGCGTCGGTGCCGTACGCGGACGAGCACGGTGGTGACGCGGTGTACGGCTGGCTGATGGCGGCTCTGGGGCTGGGGGCGCTGGTCGGCGGGACGGTGTACGGGGCGCGGCAGTGGGCGGGGGAGCCGGGGCGGCGACTGACCGTGCTGGTGGCTCTGCTGGCGGTGTGTTACCTGCCGCTGATGCTGATGCCGGGCGTGGTGGGGATGGTGCTGCTGACGGCGCTGGCGGGTGTGTTCCTGGCCCCTTGTATCGCTTGTGCGTTCGTGCTCGTGGACCGGCACGCGCCGCGGGGGACGGTCACCGAGGCTTTCTCCTGGCTTGTGACGACGTTCACCGTCGGCGCGTCGGTGGGAACGGGGCTCGCCGGGCCGGTGGTCGAGGCCGGTGGGGCCTTGTGGGGCTTCGCCGTTCCGGGGGCCGCGGGAGCCGTGTCGTTGCTGGTCCTGCTGGCCACCGGACGGGTCCTCGCAGCGTCCGGGCAGGGAGCGGTCGTTGCGGCTTCATCGGAAAATGATCCAAACCGTGCCGTCGAACCCCGTTTCAGCGCAGGGGATCGGGCGTAATGTTCAGTCATGGACCGCCGCATTTTCGGGCTGGAGAACGAGTACGGCGTCACGTGCACGTTCAGGGGACAGCGCCGTCTGTCGCCTGACGAGGTGGCGCGGTACCTCTTCCGCCGTGTCGTGTCATGGGGCCGCAGCAGCAATGTCTTTCTGCGGAACGGCGCCCGCCTGTATCTCGACGTGGGGTCACATCCGGAATACGCCACACCCGAATGTGACAACGTGACCGAGCTGGTCACGCACGACAAGGCAGGCGAACGCATTCTGGAAGGGCTACTGGTGGACGCCGAACGACGCCTGCACGAGGAAGGAATCGCGGGCGACGTCTACCTCTTCAAGAACAACACCGACTCGGCGGGCAACTCCTACGGTTGCCACGAGAACTATCTGGTGGCGCGGCACGGGGAGTTCTCCCGGCTCGCCGACATTCTGATTCCGTTCCTGGTGACCCGCCAGTTGCTGTGCGGTGCGGGGAAGGTGCTCCAGACCCCGCGCGGTGCGGTGTACTGCGTGAGCCAGCGGGCGGAGCACATCTGGGAGGGCGTCTCCTCGGCGACGACGCGTTCCCGGCCCATCATCAACACGCGGGACGAGCCGCACGCGGACGCGGAGCGGTACCGCCGGCTGCATGTCATCGTGGGCGACTCCAACATGTCGGAGACGACCATGCTGCTGAAGGTCGGCGCGACCGACCTGGTGCTGCGCATGATCGAGGCGGGCACGGTGATGCGGGACCTGACGCTGGAGAACCCGATCCGGGCGATCCGTGAGGTCAGTCACGACATCACGGGCCGGCGCAAGGTGCGGCTGGCCAGCGGCCGGGAGGCGTCGGCGCTGGAGGTGCAGCGGGAGTACTACGAGAAGGCCGTGGACTTCTGTGAGCGCCGGGGTATCCGGACGGGCACCGTGGAGCAGGTGCTGGAGCTGTGGGGCCGCACGCTGGACTCGATCGAGTCGGAGGATCTCGACCGGATCGGTACCGAGATCGACTGGGTCATGAAGTACAAGCTGATCGAGCGCTACCGTGCCAAGCACAACATGACGATGTCGCATCCGCG
This sequence comes from Streptomyces sp. NPDC048002, assembly GCF_040653275.1. NCBI lineage: Bacteria > Bacillati > Actinomycetota > Actinomycetes > Kitasatosporales > Streptomycetaceae > Streptomyces > Streptomyces sp. NPDC048002. Next base: position 122,411 of record NZ_JBEZNL010000012.1, read on the forward strand.
GGTCGCGCAGATAGACCTCGCCTACCACGACATCCACCGTCGTCGGGGTCTGTACTACCTGTTGGAGCGGAAGGGGCAAGCGGCCCGTATCTGCAACGACTTGAAGATCTTCGAGGGCAAGTCGGTGCCGCCGCAGACGACTCGGGCCCGGTTGCGCGGTGACTTCATCCGCAGGGCCCAGGAGCAGCGCCGGGACTTCACGGTCGACTGGGTGCATCTGAAGCTCAATGACCAGGCGCAGCGCACGGTGTTGTGCAAGGACCCGTTCCGTTCGGTGGACGACCGGGTGGAGAAGCTGATCGCCGGTATGTGAGCCGAGGGTTGCGGCCTCAGTGCCGGAACGCAACACGGGCGCCGTACGTTTCACGTACGGCGCCCTTCTCACGCCGTAGAGTTGCGCGCACGCCCTTCACAAGATCGACCGATTACGAGGCCCCCACCGTGCGCCGACGCTCACTTCTCATTGCCGTACCCGCCGGACTGGCCACGCTCGCCGCGTGCGGCGACGACGACGCCGACTCCGGCGAGGCCAGCGACAGCGCGTCGCCCTCGGCGGACCAGACGTCGGCCGCGCCGTCGCCCAAGATCGTGGACGGTCCGCTGCCGGCGATCACCGCGGGGACGAAGTTCGGCGAGAAGCCGACCGTCGCCAAGGGCAGCGGCGAGCCGTCCGAGGATCTGGCGGTGAAGACGGTGATCGCGGGCAACGGCCAGACGATCGCGGAGAACGACTACATCCAGGCGCACTACCTGGGGCAGATCTGGGCCACGGCGAAGGTCTTCGACAACTCCTACGACCGTAAGACGCCGCTGGTCATCCAGCTCGCGCAGGGCAGCATCATCGACGGCTGGCGTTATGCCCTGCCGGGCAAGAAGGTCGGCAGCCGGGTCGAGATGGCGGTGCCGCCGACCTGGGGCTACGGCACCGAGGGCAACAGCCAGGCGGGTATCAAGGGCACCGACACGCTGGTGTTCGTGGTGGATGTGCAGGGGACGTTCAACGCGAAGAGCTCCGCCAAGGGCACCGAGGTCGCGCAGGACAGCATCGATCTGCCGAAGGTCGGTACGAACACCGACGGCAAGGCGCCCTCGATCGAGGTGCCGGACGCCGACGCGCCGACCAAGCTGGTGGCGAACTACGTCCTGGAGGGTGACGGCGAGGAGGTCGGCGCCGAGGACAGCGTGCTGGTGCAGTACAAGGGTGTGCTGTGGGACGGCGGCAAGGAGTTCGACTCGACCTACGCCAACAAGCAGCTCGCCTCGTTCTCGCTCCAGCAGGTCGTCAAGGGCTGGGCGCAGGGTCTGACGGGCAAGAAGGTCGGCAGCCGGGTCCTGATCGTCATCCCGCCGGACCTCGGTTACGGCGACAACCCGCCGCAGGGCAGTGACATCAAGAAGGACTCCACGCTGGTGTTCTCGGTGGACATTCTGGCGAAGATGTGACCCCTCGGGGGATGTAAGACTGTGATCGTTGCCTGTGCGCAGGCCTCTTTCCACAACAAGCATGGAGCTGAACACGTGAGCATGGACAAGCCCGAGATCGACTTCCCCGAGGGCGAGCCGCCGGCGGACCTTGAGATCAAGGACATCTGGGAGGGCGACGGCGAGGAGGCCAAGGCCGGCCAGACGGTGACCGTGCACTACGTCGGTGTCGCTTTCAGCACCGGCGAGGAGTTCGACGCCAGCTGGAACCGCGGTACGCCGTTCCGTTTCCCGCTCGGTGGCGGCCGCGTCATCAAGGGCTGGGACCAGGGTGTGCAGGGGATGAAGGTCGGCGGCCGTCGTCGGCTGACCATTCCGGCGCACCTCGCCTACGGCAACCAGAGCCCCACTCCGGCGATCCAGCCGGGTGAGACCCTGATCTTCGTGGTCGACCTCCTCGGCGTCTGATCACCTGAGGTCCGGTCGCTCGCAGTCTGATCGTCGTACGACCGGACCCGACTGTCTGGGGCCCATGCCTGTCCGGGCATGGGCCCTCGGCTTTTGCCGCGCCACCCGGGGGCGGTACGGTCGTCGATCGTAAGCACCATAGGGAGGCGAAGGGCGTCGATGGCCATTGCCAAGGCCGAGCGGCTCATGAATCTGGCGCTGTGTCTGCTCGGGACGCGTCGGCCGCTCAGCAAGCGTGAGCTGCGTGAGTCCATCGAGGCCTACATGGAGGCCGGCTCGGACGACTCCTTCAACCGCATGTTCGAGCGGGACAAGGACGATCTGCGGGAGCTGGGGCTGGTCATCGAGACCGTGGAGAGCCTGGACGGCGAGATCGGCTATCTCGCGAGCCGTGACAGCAACCGGCTGCCGCCCATCACCCTCGACGCCGAGGAGGCCGCCGCCCTGGGCCTGGCCGCCAAGGTGTGGCAGCAGGCCCGGCTGGCCGGCGCGGCCAGCGGCGCCCTGCAGAAGCTGCGGGCGGCCGGTCTGCCGGAGGACGTCGACCCCTACGGGGCGCATGGCGCGCTGGAGCCGAGGATCCCCGTGCACGAGGCGGCCTTCGAGCCGCTGATGCTGGCCTGCCGGGACCGCCGCCCGGTCGTCTTCGACTACCGCAAGGCGACCGCGGCCCGTCCCGAGCCCCGCACCGTGGAGCCGTGGGCGCTGGAGTGCTGGCGCGGTCACTGGTACCTGGCGGGCTGGGACCGGGACCGGGGTGCCGAGCGGGTCTTCCGGCTCTCCCGGATCACCGGCAAGGTCCGCTCGCGCGGGGGCCGGTTCACCGTGCCGGTGCCGGACGTCGTCACGGTGCGGGAGACCGTCGCGAGCTGGGCGGGGGAGACCGCCGACCGTTCGGCGCTGATCCGGCTGCGTTCCGGTGCCGGGTACCCCTTGCGGGCGAAGGCCACCGGGGTTCGGGAACTCGGTGACGGCTGGGACGAGTTGGAGATTCCGTACGGGCACGGTCTGGACGCCTGGCTGGTGGAGTTCGGCCCGGACGTGGTCGTGCTGGAGCCCGCCGAGCTGCGGGCCGATGTGATGGACCGGCTGCGTGCCGTGGCCAAGGGCTGAGGGGGAGCGGAAGAGGACTGTGGCAGGCAAACCGGTCAGGCCCGTGAACGCCATCGACCAGACCCGGCGGATGCTCTCGCTCGTGACCTATCTGCGGGAGCGTCCCGGTGCCCGGGTCGAGGACGTGGCGCGCGCCTTCGGCATCACCGAGGACGAGCTGGTCTCGGACCTCGACGTGCTGCCCATGTGCGGTACCAGCTTCCGCGGCGGTGATCTGCTGGACATCGACACCGACGGCGAGCGCATCTGGTGGCACAACCCGGACGACGTGGCCGAGCCGCTGCGGCTCGCCTCCGACGAGGCGACGGCCCTGCTGGTGGCCGCGCGCGCGGTGGCCACGCTGCCGGGGCTGCGCGAGGGCGACCGGCAGGCCCTGCTGCGGGCCACGGCCAAGGTGGAGACGGCGGCCGGTGAGGCGGCCGGGGCCAGCTCCCGGCTGTCGGTGACGTTCGAGTCCGAGGGCGGTGTCTTCGCCGACGTGGACCGGGCGATCTCCGAGCGCCGGCGGCTGTGGATCCGCTACTACTCGCCGGCCCGGGACGAGGTCACCGAGCGGGAGATCGACCCGATCCGCCTGGTCAGCGTGGGCCACACCTATGTGGAGGCGTGGTGCCGCCGCTCCGAGGCCCGGCGCACCTTCCGGCTCGACCGGGTCGCGGAGATCCGCATCCTCGACGAGCCGTCGGCGCCGCCGGAGATCGAGCTGCGGGATCTCTCGGAGGGGCTGGTGCAGCCCGCGGCCGAGGATCCCGAGGTGGTCGTCGAGGTCGGTCCGGGCGGGCGCTGGGTCGCGGAGTACTACCCGCACGACAGTGCGGATGAGCTTCCGGACGGCGGTCTGCGTATCACTCTGCGCACCCCGGAGCCGGCGTCGCTGCGGCGGCTGGCCCTCCGGCTCGGCCGGGACGGCCGGATCGTCGCGCCGTCGGAGCTGGCCGAGAGCGCCCGCCGGGCCGCCCGGGAGGCGCTGGCCGGGTACGACGGGGTCGAGGCGCAGGACGCCGTGGGCGGCGGCCGGGCTTGAGCCGGTGGGCCCGTGCGGCCCGCACCGGCGCCGGGTGCCTCGTGGGGGGAACGAGCTGTGACGAGGGGTGGATGGCTTGACGGATTCCGTGTTGACCGGGGTGTCGGTGGCGTCGGCGTTCGCCGGGATGAGAAGCGTGGTCCCCGTGATGTTCCGGGCGGGCTGCCCGGACTGCCGGGGCCGGTTCGAACTGGCGGCGAGCGCGCTGCGGCTGGCCATCGGAGCCTCCAGCCGCACCACCTTCTACTCGTTCACCTGCCCGGACTGCGGGGTGGCGGTGCGCAAGCCGGCCGGGGAGCGGATCGTGGAGCTGCTCACCGGCGGCGGGGTCCGTACGCTGCGGCTGCACTCGACCCTCTAGGCTCGGCGTCATGTTCTGGCCGATGTTCGCGGTAGCTGTGGGTTTCCTGGGTCTCATCGTTCTCGGTGTGCTCGCGGTGCGTGTCTTCCTGGAGGCGCAGCGTCTCGGCGCGCAGGTCGCGGAATCCGCGCGGCGCATCAACAGGGCGGCCGAGGATCTGGAGCGGGCGGCGATGAGCACGGCCCGCACTGTGGACTCCCTGTGAGTCCGGCTGAGAACCGGGTGTGAGTCCTGCGCCGGATGCGTTTTGGGCCACTTCGCCCTGTCAACCGGACGCATCGGGCAGGTACGCTGCTGGTCGCGGCCGGAAAACGAGGCCCGGACCGCGGACCGGGAGTATGCACGGGGATTGCCGGACGTTTACCCCTGAGCGTTACGATCGCTGTCAGCACGATCGTTCGGACAATTGTCCGACCGGTCGGACAGCAACCCACCCGCCCGCCTCGGTGAGAAGGTAAAAGACTTATGGGACGGCTCGGACCCACCGAGATCATTCTGATCCTCGTCGTCATCATCCTGCTGTTCGGTGCCAAGAAGCTTCCGGACATGGCCCGCTCGCTCGGCAAGTCGGCGCGCATCCTCAAGAGCGAGGCGAAGGCGATGAAGGAGGACGACAAGTCCACCGCGCCCGCCGACCCCCCGCACACCGCGGACGAGCAGCCCGCGCAGCGCATCATCCAGGCCGCCCCCGGTGACGTGACCAGCTCGCGCCCGGTCTCCGAGCCGACGGACACGACCAAGCGCTGACGCAGGGCCGGTGACCTCCGGCCCGCCGCACGAGATGGGAACGTGGGTTGCTGAAGTCTGCCCGTAAGCAGGAGAGGGACCCCGAGGGGCGGATGCCCCTCGCGGAACACCTTCGCGAGCTCCGCAACCGGCTCGCGAAGGCGATGCTGGCGATCGTCGTCGTCACGATCGTCGCCGCCTTCTTCTACATGGACATCATCAGCTTCTTCACCGAGCCGATCCTTGAGTCGGTCGGCTGTTCGAAGAGCTTCGAGCAACTGGCGAACGCCAGTACCGATGAGACGTGCGCGCAGATCACCATCAACGGTCTGCTCACCCCCTTCACGCTCGCGCTCAAGGTGTCGCTGATGGCAGGCGTGGTCCTGGCCTCGCCGATCTGGCTGTACCAGCTCTGGGCCTTCGTCGCCCCGGGCCTGCACAAGCACGAGCGGAAGTACGCCTACGGCTTCGTCGCCACCGGCTTCCCGCTCTTCCTCATGGGCGCCTTCTTCGCGTACAAGGTGCTGCCCGCCACCGCGAAGGTGCTGATCGAGTTCACCCCGTTCGGTGTGGACAACCTGTTGCCGCTGGACGACCTGCTCGATCTCGTCACCCGCATGGTGATCGTCTTCGGTCTCTCCTTCGAGCTGCCGCTGCTGCTGGTCATGCTGAACTTCAGCGGGGCCATCACCGGCAAGCGGATGCTCGGCTGGTGGCGCGGCATGATCATGGGCATCACGGTGTTCGCGGCGGTCGCCACCCCCAGCACCGACCCGCTGACGATGATGGCGCTGGCCGGTCCCATCTGGATCCTGTACTTCCTCGCCGTCGCGGTCTCGCTGACCAACGACCGGCGCAGGCGCCGCCGCGAGGCGATGGGCCCCTCCGACGACGAGGCCTCCGACCTGGACCTCACCCCCGAGGCGATCGGCGAGGTCGAGCCCGTCTCCGCCGGCCGGACGCTGCCCGAGCAGGCGTCCTCGGAGCGGATCAACGGTTATGACGACGTGACCTGAGGATCGACGCCCGGCTCATAGGGTCTCTTCCGTGAGCAGCGAGATCACTCTCTTCGTCAACCCCACCGCGGGCCGCGGCCGGGGCGCCGCAGCGGCGCAGCCGGCCGCTTCCGCGTTGCGGGCCGCCGGTTTCACCGTGCGTACCGTCATCGGCGTGGACGCCGCGGACGCCCTGACCCGGGCGCGGGACGCCGTCGCCGACGGCACCGGGGCCCTGGTCGCCGTGGGCGGGGACGGCATGGCCAACCTCGCGCTCCAGGCCGTCGCGGGCACCCGCACCCCGCTCGGCCTGGTCGCCGTCGGCACCGGCAACGACTTCGCCCGCGCGCTGGGCCTGCCCGTACGGGAGCCGGCCGCCGCGGGCCGGCTGATCGCCGACGCGCTCAAGGGCGCCCGGGTCCGCGACATCGACCTCGGGCAGGTCGGCGACCACTGGTTCGGGACCGTCCTCGCCTCCGGCTTCGACTCCCGGGTCAACGACCGCGGCAACCGGATGCGGTGGCCCGCGGGCCGGCTCAAGTACGACCTGGCGATGCTCGCCGAGCTGGCCGCCTTCCGGCCCTTCCCCTACCGGATCACCCTCGACGGCGGGGAGGTCCGCGAGGTCGAGGCCACGCTGGTCGCCGTCGGCAACGGATCCTCCTACGGCGGCGGGATGCGGATCTGTCCCGGGGCCGACCTCACCGACGGGCTGTTCGACCTGACCATCGTCGGGGACTGCTCCCGGGCCACCCTGCTCAGGGTCTTCCCGAGCGTCTACCGGGGCCGGCACGTCAGCCACCCCAAGGTCACCGTGGTCCGCGCCGCCGAGGTCGAACTGGCCGCCGAGAACATCACCGGGTACGCGGACGGCGAGCCCATCGGGCCGCTGCCGCTGACCGCGCGCTGCGTCCCCGGGGCGCTCCGGCTCGTAGGGCCGTGAGCTGCACGGATCCGGGGTTTACGGAACCCGGATCCGGATAATGATCGTCCTGTTGTCAGTGGGGCCCGGTACGCTCGAAAGCACGATGACAGAGGACCTCTCACCGGCCGAGCGGTACGCGGCTGCCCGCCTCAGGGCTGCCGAGCAGGCCACCGCGCTCGCCTCCTTCCGCGAGATGTACGACTTCGGTCTCGACCCCTTCCAGATCGAGGCCTGCAAGGCACTCGAAGCGGGCAAGGGCGTGCTGGTGGCCGCCCCCACCGGCTCCGGCAAGACGATCGTGGGCGAGTTCGCCGTCCACCTCGCGCTGAGTCAGGGCAAGAAGTGCTTCTACACCACGCCCATCAAGGCGCTGTCGAACCAGAAGTACGCCGACCTGTCCCGCCGTTACGGCGCGGACAAGGTCGGCCTGCTCACCGGTGACAACAGCGTCAACTCCGACGCTCCCGTGGTCGTGATGACCACCGAGGTGCTGCGGAACATGCTGTACGCCGGCTCGCAGACCCTCATCGGCCTCGGCCATGTGGTCATGGACGAGGTGCACTACCTCTCCGACCGCTTCCGCGGGGCCGTGTGGGAGGAGGTGATCATCCACCTCCCCGAGTCGGTGACCCTGGTGTCGCTGTCGGCCACCGTGTCCAACGCCGAGGAGTTCGGCGACTGGCTGGACACCGTGCGCGGCGACACCGAGGTGATCGTCTCCGAGCACCGGCCCGTGCCGCTGTTCCAGCACGTGCTGGCCGGGCGCCGGATGTACGACCTGTTCGAGGAGGGCGAGGGCCACAAGAAGGCCGTCAACCCCGATCTGACGCGGCTGGCCCGTATGGAGGCGACCCGGCCGTCCTACCAGGACCGCAGGCGGGGCCGCGCGATGCGCGAGGCCGACCGCGAGCGGGAACGCCGGCAGCGCTCCCGGGTGTGGACGCCCGGCCGGCCCGAGGTCATCGAACGGCTCGACGCCGAGGGCCTGCTGCCCGCCATCACCTTCATCTTCAGCCGCGCCGCCTGCGAGGCCGCCGTGCAGCAGTGCCTGTACGCCGGACTGCGGCTCAACGACGACGAGGCGCGGCACAGGGTGCGGGCCCTGGTCGAGGAGCGCACCGCCTCGATCCCGACCGAGGACCTGCACGTCCTCGGGTACTACGAGTGGCTGGAGGGCCTGGAGCGGGGCATCGCAGCCCATCACGCGGGCATGCTGCCGACCTTCAAGGAGGTCGTCGAGGAACTGTTCGTGCGCGGGCTGGTGAAGGCGGTCTTCGCCACCGAGACGCTCGCGCTCGGCATCAACATGCCCGCCCGTTCGGTGGTGCTGGAGAAGCTCGTCAAGTGGAACGGCGAGCAGCACGCCGACATCACGCCCGGCGAGTACACCCAGCTGACCGGGCGCGCGGGGCGCCGCGGCATCGATGTCGAGGGCCACGCCGTGGTGCTCTGGCAGCGCGGGATGAGCCCCGAGCACCTCGCCGGACTCGCCGGCACCCGCACGTATCCGCTGCGCTCCAGCTTCAAGCCGTCGTACAACATGGCGGTCAACCTCGTCGAGCAGTTCGGGCGGCATCGCTCGCGCGAGCTGCTGGAGACGTCGTTCGCGCAGTTCCAGGCCGACAAGTCGGTCGTCGGGATCTCCCGGCAGGTGCAGCGCAACGAGGAGGGGCTGGACGGCTACAAGGCCTCCATGACCTGCCACCTCGGCGACTTCGACGCGTACGCGCGGCTGCGCCGCGAGCTGAAGGACCGCGAGACCGAACTGGCCCGGCAGGGCGCCAACCAGCGGCGCGCCGAGGCCGCGGTGGCGCTGGAGAAGCTCAAGCCGGGCGACGTCATCCATGTGCCGACCGGCAAGTACGCGGGGCTCGCCCTGGTGCTGGACCCGGGGCTGCCCGCCGGGCGGTCCAACGGCCACCGCGGGTTCGAGCAGCACGACGGCCCGCGGCCGCTGGTGCTCACCGCCGAGCGGCAGGTCAAGCGGCTGGCGTCGATGGACTTCCCGGTGCCGGTCGAGGCGCTGGAGCGGATGCGGATCCCGAAGTCCTTCAACCCGCGTTCCCCGCAGTCCCGTCGGGATCTCGCCTCCGCGCTGCGCACCAAGGCCGGGCACATCCCGCCGGAGCGGGCGCGCAAGAAGCGGTCGCAGGCCGCCGACGACCGGGAGATCGCACGGCTGCGCACCGCCATCCGCGCGCACCCCTGCCACGGCTGCGACGAGCGGGAGGACCACGCCCGCTGGGCCGAGCGCTACCACCGGCTGCTGCGGGACACCTCCCAGCTGGAGCGGCGCATCGAGGGGCGCACCAACACCATCGCCCGGACCTTCGACCGGATCGTGGCCCTGCTGACCGAATTGGACTACCTGCGCGGCGACGAGGTCACCGAGAACGGCCGGCGGCTCGCCCGGCTCTACGGCGAACTCGACCTGCTGGCCAGCGAATGCCTGCGGGCGGGCGTCTGGGAGGGCCTGGACCCCGCCGAACTCGCCGCGTGCGTCTCGGCGTTGGTGTACGAGTCGCGGGCCGGGGACGACGCGGCGGCGCCCAAGGTCCCGTCCGGGAAGGCCAAGGCCGCGCTGAGTGAGACGGTCCGGATCTGGGGGCGCCTCGACGCCCTGGAGGAGGACTTCCGGATCAGTCAGACCGAGGGCGTCGGACAGCGGGAGCCCGATCTGGGCTTCGCCTGGGCCGCGTACATGTGGGCCGGCGGCAAGGGCCTGGACGAGGTGCTGCGCGAGGCGGAGATGCCGGCCGGTGACTTCGTCCGCTGGTGCAAGCAGGTCATCGACGTGCTGGGGCAGATCTCCGCGGCGGCGCCCGGTGAGGGGTCGACGGTGGCGAAGGCCGCGCGCAAGGCCGTGGACCAGTTGCTGCGAGGGGTCGTGGCCTACTCGTCCGTGGGCTGAGACGGCATCGCCGTACGAAGGGGCGGTCTCCCGGGAGGGGAGGCCGCCCCTTCGTGGTTTCCTCACTCGTCACGGTGAGTGTTCTCGCACCGGCGTACGCCGTCACGCGCCGTGTGCGAACGCATCCCCAGCGTGTAAATGGAGCCGAGGGTACTCCTGCTCCCGGGGTGATTTCAGGCGGTTGCTGAATATGACACAGCGATGATCCGCTCGGACTAAGCTCGCCCGCAGCGCACCGAGTTGAGGCGTATTCGTGCGCTTGTTCCATATCTTCCGAAGATCCCGAACGTAACGTGACGTCCCCCCTGCACGCCCCCCGACTCCCAGCCGATTCCTTTCAGAGGGCCCACATGGTGAGTGTTCAACCCCCTCCCGCCTCTCCGCCCCGGCGCCGTGAACTCCCCTACGCGCGCGTGCTGTTGCCGCCCGCGATACTGATGGCCGCGGTGACCGGAGCCGCCGCAGCCCTGGTGACCGGGCCGGCCCGGGCGGCCGTCGGCTGGTGCGGTGCCGTCGCCACCGTGCTGGTCATCGCCACGGCCACCGAAGTCGTGCGCCGGGGGCGCGCCCTGCGGGCCGCCACCGAGAAGCACGCCCGTGACACCGCGTATCTGGAACGGCGCGTGGCCGTCCACCAGGACGAGATGGACCGGCTGGCGCACCAGGTCGTGCCCGTCGCCATCGACTACATGCACCGCGGGAATTCCCCCGCGGAGGTGATCCGTCATCTGGGTGAACTGAACCCCGCCTACCGCGAGCTGTCCGCCGCGCACCTGAACCTGGTCCACCGCGTGCTGGAGATCATCGACGACGAGGAGGCGCTGCGGGACTCCGCCCAGAGCTCCTTCGTCAACATCGCCCGCCGCGTCCAGGCGATCGTGCACCAGCAGAACAAGGAACTGCTGGAGATGGAGGAGGACCACGGCCGCAACCCGGAGGTCTTCGACGACCTGCTGCGCATCGACCACGGCACCGCGCTGATCGGCCGCCTCGCCGACTCCATCTCCGTGCTGGGCGGCGGCCGCCCCGGCCGCCAGTGGCCCGAACCCGTGGCCCTCTACAGCGTGTTGCGCGGCGCCATGTCCCGCATCCTGGAGTACCGGCGGATCTCGCTGGACAACATCGCGAAGGTCAACATCCGGGGCATCTCCGTCGAGCCGGTCATCCACGCGGCCGCCGAACTCCTCGACAACGCCACCCGCTACTCGCCCCCGCAGACCAAGGTCCACGTCACCGCCACCGAGGTGCAGACCGGTGTGGCCATCGAGATCGAGGACGCCGGCGTCAGCCTCAGCGAGGAGGCACGCGCCAAGGTCGAGGGCATGCTGGAGGCGGCCAAGGCCGGTATCGACCTCCAGGAACTAGGCGACACCCCCCGCCTCGGCCTCGCCGTCGTGGGCCGCCTGTGCAAGGCCTTCGACATGCAGGTGTCACTGCGCAGTTCCGCCTACGGCGGGGTGCGCGCCGTCCTCGTCATCCCGCGCGAGATGATCACCAGCGACCCCGCGCCCGGCTACGCCCACGGCATCGGGATCGGCGCCGGTGCCGCCCCCAAGCCCGAACTCGGCGCCCTTGAGGGCCCCAAGCGCAAGCCCAAGACGCGCCGCCCCACCAACCCGCGCATTCCCGCCGGACTCTCCCTGGAGGACGACGTCCCGGTCGTCACCGAGTGGACCGCGGGCGGCCTGCCGCAGCGCCGCAGCCGGGTCAAGACGCCGCTGAGCGAGCGGATCGCCCAGCAGGCGAAGATCGAGCGCGAGGACCAGGAACGCGTCGCCCGCGGCGAGGAGCCCCTGTGGGGCACGGTCAAGGCCGACCCGGAGCCGCAGCCGGAGGACGACACCCCGCCCGGTCTGTGGGTGGAGGCCTTCTGGGAGGGCCTCAAGCGCGACCCCGATCCCAGCGCGTTCCGCCAGCCGACCAACGAACCGGCCCACGCCCCGGCCGACGACGAGGGGGACCTCAAGTGATCCAGCAGCGAGCCAACTTCGACTGGATGCTCAAGGATCTGGCCGACGGCGTACCCGGCATCGAGATGATCGTGGTGCTCTCCGCCGACGGACTGCGCATCGCCCGGCACGGCGGTGACCCCGACGCCGCCGACCGGGTCGCCGCGGCCTGCGCGGGCCTGCAGAGCCTCGCGAGCGCCGTCGCGCACGAGATCCCGGACAGCGACGGCAAGATGAAGCTGGTCATCATCGAGATCAACCGCGGCTACTTCTATCTGATGGCCGCCGGTCCCAACGCCTACCTCGCGGTCCTCTCCGACACGTTCGCCGAGCCCGGACTGATGAGCAACCGCATGCGGGACCTCGTCGACCGGATCGGACCGCATCTGACCAGTCCGCCCAGGCGCAACGGCCAGACCGTATGACTCCTCCGCAACGCCAGAGGCGCCACCCCGAGCCGCCGCCGGTCCCGCGGCAGCCCAAGGAGGGCGAACGCCGCAACCCCGAGCGGATGTTCGTGGTCGGCGGCGGGGGCGCGCTCCGTGCCGACCTCGACCTCGTCACCTTAATCGTGGCGCGCGCCGAACCCCCGCCTTCCGCCACGCCGGAGCAGTCGGCGCTGCTCCGGCTCTGCACGGCCCCCCTGTCGGTGGCCGAGCTGTCCGCCTATCTCGACCTTCCGTTCAGTGTGGTGACCGTCGTGCTCACCGAGATGCTGGCGGACGAACTGGTAGAGGCGCACAAGCCGCTCGTGCGGCAGTCGGTCGCCGACCGTTCCCTCCTCGAAGCGGTGATGCATGGACTTCAAAAACTCTGACACCGTCCCGGGGCCACGGGCCGAGGACCGGCTGCCGCAGACCGCCCAGGCCGCGGTGAAGATCGTGATCGTGGGCGGTTTCGGCGTCGGGAAGACCACCATGGTCGGCTCGGTCAGCGAGATCAGACCGCTGACCACCGAGGAGACGATGACGCAGGCCGGGATCGGCGTCGACGACAACTTCGGTTCCGACACCAAGACGGCCACCACCGTCGCCATGGACTTCGGCCGGATCAGCATCACCGAGAAGCTGGTGCTCTACCTCTTCGGCACCCCGGGCCAGGAACGCTTCTGGTTCCTGTGGAACGGCCTCTTCGAGGGCGCGCTCGGCGCGGTCGTGCTGATCGACACCCGCCGCCTGGAGGTCAGCTTCGACGTCATAGGGCGCCTGGAGGAACGCGGGGTGCCCTTCGTGGTGGCCGTCAACTCCTTCCCGGACGCGCCCCGTTACCCGGTCGAGGAGATCCGGCAGGCCCTCGACCTGTCGCCGGAGATCCCCATCGTGGAGTGCGACGCCCGCCGCCGTGCCTCCAGCCGGGACACCCTCATGACGCTGATGCGCTTCCTGCACTCGCTCGCCATGACGGGCGCCCTCACCTGACGACCTGTCCGACCCGCACTCCCCAGCCAACGGACCCCTTCCGGAGCGAGAACGTGACGCCTGAATCCCCTTCCACGACCGGCACGGACGACCCGCGCTCCGGTCCACCGCCCGGCTGCCCCGCGCACAACCTCGGGCCCGGCGGACTGCGCCGGCTCTACGGCCCCGGCTCGGAGGACCTGGACGACCTGTACGAGGAACTGCGCGAGGAGCACGGGCCGGTGGCCCCGGTGCTGCTCCACGACGACGTACCGATGTGGGTGGTCCTCGGGCACGCCGAGAACCTGCACATGGTCCGCACCCCCTCGCAGTACTGCCGGGACAGCCGCATCTGGAACCCGCTGCTGGAGGGCATGGTCAAGCCCGACCACCCGCTGATGCCGCACATCGCCTGGGAGCCGATCTGCTCCTACGCCGAGGGCGACGAGCACCTCAGGCTGCGCGGCGCGGTCACCGGCGCCATGTCCACCATCGACCACCGCGGCATCCGCCGGTACATCAACCGCTCCACCCAGCGCCTGGTCAACCAGTTCTGCGAGCAGGGGCGCGCCGACCTGGTCGGCCAGTTCGCCGAGCACCTGCCGATGGCCGTGCTCTGCGAGATCCTCGGCATGCCCGAGGAGTACAGCGACCGGCTGGTGCAGGCCACCCGGGACATGCTGCGCGGCACCGAGACCGCGATCGCCAGCCACGCCTTCGTGATGGGAGCGCTCCAGCGGCTGACCGAGCGCCGCCGGGCGGAACCGGCCGCGGACTTCGCCAGTCAGCTGATGAGCCACCCGGCCCGGCTCACCGACGACGAGGTCACCAAGCACCTGTGGGTCGTCCTGATGGCGGCCTACGAGGCGACCGCCAACCTGATCGCCAACGTGCTGCGGATGGTCCTGACCGACCCCGGCTTCCGCGCCCGGCTCAACGGCGGGCAGATGACGGTGCCGGAGGCGGTCGAGCAGTCCCTCTGGGACGAGCCGCCGTTCAGCACGGTCTTCGCCTACTACGCCAAGCAGGACACGGAGCTTGGCGGGCAGCGCATCCGCAAGGGCGACGGCCTGCTGTTCGGTATCGCGCCGGGCAACATCGACCCGCGGGTCCGTCCCGACCTGTCCGCCCATATGCAGGGCAACCGGTCCCACCTCGCCTTCGGCGGCGGCCCGCACGAGTGCCCCGGGCAGGACATCGCCCGTGGCATCGCCGACGTCGGCGTGGACGCGCTGCTGATGCGGCTGCCGGACATCAGACTCGACTGCGACGAGGACGAGCTGAGCTGGCGTCAGTCGATCTCCTCGCGGCACCTGGTGGAGCTCCCGGTCCGCTTCGAGCCCAAGCCGCAGCAGGACGTGATGGCGAAGCCGGGGCTCAACCAGATGCCGCAGCCCCGCCCGGCCTGGCAGGTCGGCACGGCGGCCCGCACCCAGCCACAGCCGCCGCCCGAGCCGGCGCCCGTCGCTCCCCAGCCGGCGGCGGCACCCGGGCCGCCCCGCGGGGAGAGCGCCTGGCGTCGCCTGGTCCGCTGGTGGCGCGGCTACTAGGGCGTGTTTCGAAAGTCCCGCCTGCCCCGCAGGTCAGACCGGACCCGGGTCGTTCCAGGTGTCGTACGAGGTCCAGGCGGCGAGCACCCGTCCGCTGGCGAACCGGTGCTCCACCCCCGTGACCGGGTCGGTGAACTCCAGTGTCCGCGCGAGCAGTTGGAGCGGACGCCGGAAGTCACCGGCCGGTACGGGGTCGGCCACCACGGGGTAGAGCGGATCGCCGAGGATCGGCACCCCGAGGGCGTTCATGTGCACCCTGAGCTGGTGGGTCTGCCCGGTGGCGGGCAGCAGGCGGTAGTGGTCGAGTCCGTCCGCCCGCTGTTCGGTCCGCTCGACCCGGGTGACGGCGTTCGGCTCGCCCGCCACCTCCCGGGCGGCGAGCTGCCCGCGTTCCTTGACGATCCTGCTGCGGACGGTGGTGGGCAGCCGCAGCGAGGGGGAGTGGGGCGCGACGGCCTCGTACTCCTTGTGGACCCGCCGGTCGCGGAAGAGGGTCTGGTAGGCGCCGCGCTCCTCGGGCCGTACGACGAACAGCACCAGCCCGGCGGTGAGCCGGTCGAGCCGGTGCGCGGCGCCGAGCGCGGGCAGCCCGAGTTCGTGGCGGAGCCGGGCGAGGGCGGTCTGCCGGACATGGCTGCCGCGCGGGGTGGTGGCGAGGAAGTGCGGTTTGTCGGCCACGACGATGTGCTCGTCGCGGTGAACGACGTCCAGGGCGAACGGCACCAGGACCTCCTCCGCGAGGTCCCGGTGGAACCAGACGAACATCCCCGGCACGTAGACCGCGTCGGGTGCGAGCGGGCGTCCGTCGGCCCCGACGAAGAGCCCCTCGTCGAACATCCGGTCCACGACGCCGTCGCCGGCGCCCGCCAGCCGCTCGACGAGGTGTCCCCGCACGGTCTGCCACGGCCCGTCGCCGGGCAGTCGCACCCGCACCGGGTCGACCCCGTCGCGCTGGGGGAGCGGGGAGGGCGGGGGAGGGGTCCTGCGTCTCATCACGATCAAGGGTACGGCGGGGCGGGTGCGCCCCGGCCGGCGTGCCCGAGGGCCTCGCTCAGGCCGCGGGCGTGCCCTCCTGCTCCGCCTCGATGCGGGCGTTCCACTCGCGCTTGGAGGCCTGCCAGCCGTCCTCGTTGTGGCCGAGGCGCCAGTAGCCGGAGATCGAGAGGTCCTCGCGGGGGATGTCGCGCTCCACGCGCAGCAGGCGGCGGAGGTCCTTCACGAAGGTCGCCTCGCCGTGGATGAAAGCGTGCATCCGGCCCTCGGGGAAGGTCAGACCGCGGACCGCCTCGGTGAGCGCCGCGCCCACCGGCCGGTCACCGCGGTGCAGCCAGATCACCTCCACGTCGGAGTCGATCTTCTGCTCCTCCTCGGGTCCCGCGACCTCCACGAAGGCCAGGGCCAGGCTGCCGTCCGGGAGGGCTTCCAGGGACCGGGCGATGGCGGGCAGGGCGCTCTCGTCGCCGACGAGCAGGTGCCAGTCGGCGGTGGCGTCGGGGGCGTAGGCGCCGCCGGGGCCCATGAACCGCACGACGTCACCCGGCCGGGCGCGCAGCGCCCAGGGGCCGGCGAGGCCCTCGTCCCCGTGGACGACGAAGTCCAGGGTCATCTCCAGGTGCTCGGGGTCCCAGGCGCGGATGGTGTACGTCCGGGTCACCGGCCACTGCTCGCGCGGGAACTCCTCGCGGATCCGCTCCAGGTCGAAGGGCTCGGGGTAGGTGACGCCCTCCGGGCCGAAGAGGAGCTTCACGTAGTGGTCCGTGCAGGTGTCCGCGGAGATGGCGGCCAGGCCCTCCCCGCCGATCACCACCCGCTGCATGTGCGGGGTCAGCCGTTCGGTCCGTACGACCTGCGCGGTGTGGGGCCTGCGCGGCTTGCGGGCAGGGCGTTCTGCCATGACGGCCTCCCTCGAAATAAGCTTAGGTTTACCTAAGTTAGCACCTTCGCCCGGGGTTGACCCCTGCGGCAAAGCGTGTGAAGGAGAATTTAAGGGACGAATTCCCGGTCCGCCGAACCTCATTCACTCCATGGGGAACGTTCCTTCACGCGGTCAGCGTCGTCAGCAGCCGTTGCAACGATCCCCCGAGCCCCCAGCGCTCCGCCAGTCCCTGGAGCGCAACCGGATCATGCGCGGCGCGTGGCACCGCGGTGTCCACCTCCGGCAGCGGTACGTCACCCGCGACCCGGACGACCGTCGGCGCCACCGACAGATACGGCCGGGACTCGTCCAGCCGCTTGCGCTGGGTCGGCGTCAGCCTCGCCTTCGGGTCGTCCACCGCCGCGACGATCCCGGCCAGGTCGCCGAACTCGGCGAGCAGCTTGGCCGCCGTCTTCTCCCCGATGCCCGGCACCCCTGGCAGACCGTCGCTCGGGTCGCCGCGCAGCAGCGCCAGATCCGCGTACCCGCGCCCGTCCACGCCGTACTTCTCGCGCAGCCACGCCTCGTCGGTGAGCTGGAGCGTGCCCACTCCCTTGAGCGGGTACAGCACCCGCACTCCCCGCGCGTCGTCCACCAGCTGGTACAGGTCGCGGTCACCGGTGACGATGTCCACGGGGCCCTTCGCCCGCGCGGTGAACGTGCCGATCACGTCGTCCGCCTCGTACCCCTCCACGCCCACCCGCGCGATGCCGAGCGCGTCGAGGACCGCCTCGATGACCGGCACCTGCGGTGACAGCGTGTCCGGCACGACCTCCTCGTCCGGACCCGCCGCACGCTCCTCGGCGACCCGGTGCGCCTTGTAGGAGGGGATCAGGTCCACCCGCCACTGCGGCCGCCAGTCGGCGTCCATACAGGCCACCAGGTGGTCCGGACGGTGGTCCTTCACCAGGCGGTCGATGAACTCCAGCAGCCCCCGCACGGCGTTCACCGGGGTGCCGTCCGGGGCCTTCACGGAGTCCGGCACGCCGAAGTAGGCGCGGAAGTAGAGCGAAGCGGTGTCGAGGAGCATCAGTCGTCCGGTCACGCCACGCATCATGCCGTACGCCACTGACAGCACGCCGTGGGCGCAACGGGTTGCGTCAGGCGCGTCCCCTGTGGGCCGCCCCACTTGTGCGTTTGTGCCGGAGGGACGGGGGCAGGCGCCGCGCCGGAGCGATGCCGCCGCGTGCGCCGCGTCGCTCCCTCTCATTGAGGCCACTTGCTCTTTGAGGTCCATTGCCGTCGAAGCGAGAAGGTACACGTGTCAGCGAGACTGGAGGCCGAACATCTCTACAAGGTGTTCGGCAGGCGACAGGACGAGGCGGTGGAGCGGCTCCGCGGTGGTGCCGACCGGGAGGAGCTGCGCGCCGACGGCACGACCGCCGCCGTGGTCGACGCCTCCTTCACCGTGGAACCGGGCCAGATCTTCGTCGTCATGGGCCTGTCCGGCTCGGGCAAGTCCACGCTGCTGCGCATGCTCAACGGTCTGCTGGAGCCGACCGCGGGGCACGTCCGTTTCGACGGCCAGGACCTGACCTCGCTGAGCGCCCGGGACCTCCGTGAGGTCCGCGCCCGGAAGATCAGCATGGTCTTCCAGCACTTCGCGCTCTTCCCGCACCGCAGCGTCGTGGAGAACGCGGCCTACGGCCTGGAGGTCCAGGGCGTCGCCAAGGCCGAACGTCTCCGGCGGGCCGCCGAGGCCCTGGAGCTGTGCGGACTGAAGGGCTGGGAGAAGTCCTGGCCCGACGAGCTGTCCGGCGGCATGCAGCAGCGCGTCGGCCTCGCCCGCGCGCTCGCCACCGACGCCGACCTGCTGCTCATGGACGAGTCCTTCAGCGCGCTGGACCCGCTGATCCGCCGTGACATGCAGGACCAGCTCCTCGAACTGCAGACGAAGCTGAAGAAGACGATCGTCTTCATCACCCACGACCTCAACGAGGCCATGCGCCTGGGCGACCGCATCGCCGTCATGCGCGACGGCCGCATCGTCCAGATCGGCACCGCCGAGGACATCCTGGTGCGCCCCGCCGACGACTACGTCGCCTCCTTCACCCAGGACGTCGACCGCTCCCGGGTGCTGACCGCGTCCTCCGTCATGGACCGCGCGGTCCGCGGCGACGAGGCCGACTGCGCCTGCGCCACCGCCACGCCCGACACCCCCTTCCACGACCTGTGCGCGCTCAGCGCCCGGCTCTCCCACCCCGTCGCGGTGCTGGACGGGAAGAAGAAGCTGGTCGGCGTCGTACCGCGGCAGCGGCTCGTCGGCTTCCTCGGCGACGAGAGCTCCGAACCGGAGCCCTGTCCCGCCCCGCGCGACAAGGGCGGAGAGAAGGTGACCGCCCGTGCCTAGGATCGAGTTCGGCCAGTGGGTCAACGACGGGGTCGAATGGCTCACCACCCACATGGGCTGGCTGTTCGACTTCTTCGAGCAGATCTTCCGCGGCGCCTACGACGGCGTCGACGCCGTCCTCCAGGCCCCCGAGCCGCTGCTGCTCGCCGGGATCTTCGCGCTGGTCGCGTTCTGGCTGCGGGGCACCCTCGGCGGCGTCCTGACCTTCGCCGGCTTCGCCTTCGTGATCTCCCTCGACCTGTGGGAGGACGCGATGGTGACCCTGTCGCTGGTCCTCGTCGCCACGGTCGTCGCGCTGGTCATATCGGTGCCGCTCGGCATCTGGGCGGCCCGCTCCAGCCGGGTCAGCGCCGTCGTCAGGCCCGCCCTGGACCTGATGCAGACGCTCCCGGCGATGGTCTACCTGATCCCGGCGATCCTCTTCTTCGGCAGCGGTGCCGCCGCCGGCATCGTCGCCACCCTCGTCTTCGCGCTCGCCCCGGGCGTCCGCATGACCGAACTGGGCATCCGCCAGGTCGACGAGGAACTCGTCGAGGCCGCCGAGGCGTTCGGCACCACCCCGCGCGACACCCTGTTCCGGGTCCAGCTGCCCCTGGCCCTGCCCACCGTCATGGCCGGCGTCAACCAGGTCATCATGCTCGGTCTGTCCATGGCGGCCATCGCCGGCATGGTCGGCACCGGCGGCCTCGGCGGCGACGTCAACGAGGCGATCGGCCAGCTCAACATCGGCCTCGGCGCCGAGGCGGGCATCGCCATCGTGATCCTCGCGATCTACCTGGACCGGATGACCGGCGCCCTGGGCACCCAGGTCTCCCCGCTCGGCCGCCGGGCCGCCGCCCGGGCGCGCGCCGCCCAGGGCCTGAAGATCTGGTCCTACCGCCCGCGCGCCTCGGTCGCCGTGGTCGGCGTCGTCGTGCTCGCGCTGGTCGCCGGCGGCATGGGCGTCTTCGGCGGCGGAGGCAAGGCCGCGCCCGTCGCCGACGCAAAGAACGTCGGCCAGGGCAAGAAGATCAGCATCGGCTACATCCCCTGGGACGAGGGCGTCGCCTCCACCTTCCTGTGGAAGGAGATCCTGGAGCAGCGCGGTTACGAGGTCGAGGCCAAGCAGTTCGACGCGGGCCCCCTCTACACCTCCCTCGCCGAGGGCGACATCGACTTCCAGACCGACTCCTGGCTGCCCGTCACCCACGAGCAGTACTGGAAGAAGTACGGCTCGAAGCTGGAGGACCTCGGCTCCTGGTACGGGCCGACCTCCCTCGAACTGAGCGTGCCCGCCTACATGAAGGGCATCGACTCGCTGGAGGACCTCAAGGGCAAGGCCGGTCAGTTCGACGGCAAGATCACCGGCATCGAGTCCAGCGCCGGAATGATGAGCCTGCTCAAGACCAAGGTCCTCAAGGAGTACGGCCTGGACCAGGAGTTCAAGGTCGTCGACAGCTCCACCCCGGCCATGCTGGCCGAGCTGAAGCGGGCGTACGACAAGAAGGAACCGATTGTCACCACGCTCTGGTCCCCGCACTGGGCGTACAGCGACTACAAGCTGAAGAAGCTCAAGGACCCCAAGGGCGCCTGGGGCGAGGGCGACGGCGTGCACAGCCTGGCCCGCAAGGGCTTCACCGCGGAGAACCCGGTCGTCGGCCAGTGGCTGAAGGACTTCCGGCTCACCGAGGACCAGCTCACCTCCCTGGAGTCGGAGATCGTCAAGGCCGGCAAGGGCAAGCAGCAGGACGCCGTGCGCGCCTGGCTGGAGGACCAGCCCGGTCTCGTCGACGAGCTCGCCCCGGTCAAGGACAGCGGGACGCCGGCCGAGGCGAAGCGTCCGCTGGACGTGGCCTGGTTCCCCTGGGACGAGGACATCGCGGTCACCTACCTGTGGAAGAACGTCCTGGAGCGGCGCGGCTACCGGCTGAACCTCAAGCAGATGGACGTCGGCCCGGTCTACACCGGCCTTGCCTCCGGTGACCTCGACCTCAACTTCGACGCCTGGCTGCCGTACGCGCAGAAGAACTACTGGGACAAGAGCAAGGACGAGCTCCACGACCTGGGGACCTGGTACGAACCGACCTCGCTGGAGCTCGCCGTGCCGTCCTACGTCAAGGGCGTGGACTCGCTGGAGGACCTCAAGGGCAAGGCGGACACGTTCGACGGGAGGATCGTCGGGATCGAGCCCGGGACCGGGGAGATGAACCTCCTGAAGTCCAAGGTGCTGCCCGGCTACGGCCTGGACGACGAGTACGAGGTCGTCGACGGCTCCACCCCCGCGATGCTCGCCGAACTCAAGCGCGCCTACGCCAAGAAGGAACCGATCGCGGTGGTGCTGTGGTCGCCGCACTGGGCGTACAGCGAGTACGAGCTGACCAAGCTGAAGGACCCGCAGAAGTTCTTCGGCGAGGGCAACACGATCCGGACGATCTCCAACAAGGAGTTCCCCGAGCGGTATCCGCAGCTCACGAAGTGGATCAAGGACTTCAGGATGAGCGAGGACGAGCTGGGCACCCTCGAACAGGAGATCAAGGACCGCGGCCAGGGCCACGAGGAGGAGGCCGTCGCCGCCTGGCTCGACGAGCACCCCGGGATGGTGGAACGGATGACTCCGGCCGCCTAGCGGCTCGCGGGCCCACGTTCCGGCGGGCGTCCGGTGCACCTGGCGGGTGCCGGACGCCCGCCTTCTCGTGGTGCGCGAAATCCGGCCAACCGGGGCGAGGCGGCCGCACCCGCCGACCCGATCAGGCAGTCTTCCATCAGCGGACGGTCCCACAGCGGGGCGAACACCCCCGGAACCGTCCGGTCCGGGGCCCGGTGGTGGCGCGAACCGTGAGACAGGACCGCTCACTGTGTGTCGTCGATGTGACGGGCGCATGAAACTGTTTGCCGAACATGCGTAGGGTGCAGAGAACTCTTCGGAGAACCCGCACCGCGACGACGACGAGCGAGGGAGGGAGCCGGAGCCATGGGCGACCACAAGGAACAGCCCCTGCGCGTGGGCGCGGCCGTACGGCGGCGCCGCCGTGCACTGGACCTCACCCTCGCCGTGGTGGCCGAGCGCAGCGGTCTGTCGGTGCCCTTCCTGAGCCAGGTGGAGAACGATCGCGCCCGCCCCAGCAGAAGCTCGCTGGAGAAGCTGGCCGACGCCCTGCGCACCACCGCGGTGGAACTCCTCGCGGCGGCCGACCCGGCGTGCAGCGTCGACGTGGTCCGCGCCGAGCCCGGTGACCCGGCGCCGGGACCGCCGCGGGTGCGCTCCCTGGTCCGTGGCCACCACCAGATGCACGCCTCGGAGTTCACCGGGGACCACGAGGCGGGCCGCGAGATCCAGTACCGCAACGACCAGCTGATGTACGTCGCCGAGGGCGCCGTGGAGATCGAGGCGGAGGGGCGCGCCTACCGGCTCGGCCGGGGCGACACCCTGTACCTCACCGGCGGTGTCCGGCACCGCTGGCGGGCCACGGTGCCCGACACCCGGGTCGTCGTCGTGGCCGTCGCCGAGCACATCGAGGCCGTCGAGGACCGGCCCCGCTGATGCGGGTCGTCTCCCTGGTGCCGTCCCTGACGGAGGCCGTGGCCGTCTCCGCCCCCGGCGTGCTGGTCGGCGTCACCGACTGGTGCACGCATCCGGCCGGCCTCGACGCGGCCCGGATCGGCGGCACCAAGAACCCGAGCACCGAGCGGATCCTCGCCCTCGCCCCCGACCTGGTGATCGCCAACGAGGAGGAGAACCGCGCCCCCGACCTCGACGCGCTGCGGGCGGCGGGCGCCGAGGTGCTGGTCACCGAGATCCGCACGCTGCCGCAGGCCCTGAGCGAGCTGGAGCGGGTGCTCGCGGCCTGCGGGGCCGATCCCCGCCCCGGCTGGCTGGAGGAGGCGGAGCGGGCCTGGGCGGCGCTGCCCGTCCCGGACCGCCGCGGCACCGCCGTGGTGCCCGTCTGGCGGCGCCCCTGGATGGTGCTCGGCCGCGACACCTTCGCCGGTGACCTGCTGGCCCGCCTCGGAGTGGACCACGTCCACGCCACGCACCCCGAGCGCTACCCCCGCGTCCCCCTGGAGGAGCTGCGGGCGGTCGCGCCCGACCTGGTCGTCCTCCCCGACGAGCCGTACCGCTTCACCGCCGAGGACGGCCCGGACGCCTTCCCCGGACTGCCCTGCGCGCTGGTCAGCGGACGGCACCTGACGTGGTACGGACCGTCACTGGCCGAGGCGCCGGGGGTGCTGGGCGCGGCGCTCGCAGCAGCGCTCCGCTGACCACCCCGCGCACGGTGTGCGCCCCGGCGGTCAGCCAGGCGGCCACCAGCAGCGCGTACAGGCCCACGGCGAGCCCGTCGTAGACCAGGAGCCCGGTGTGCCGGGCGAGCGCCTCGGCGCCGGTGACGCAGGTGCCGACCGGGAAGGTGAACGCCCACCAGGTCATCGCGAACCGCATGCCCGCCCGCCGGGCCCGGACCACGTGCGCGGTGGCGAAGGCCAGCCACAGCAGCGCGAAGCCCATCACGGGCACGCCGTAGAGCACGGCCAGCATGTCGAAGCCCTCGGCGTAGGGGGCCGGTACGACGCCGGGCGCGTACGCGGCGAAATTGCCGACGGCGGTGGTGGACTGGCCGAGCGGGCCCAGCACCAGGAACAGGGTCGGGGTCAGCGCGAGCGGCAGCGGTCCGCCGGTGACCAGCCGGGCGAAGACGAGGGGCAGCATCAGCAGCGTCGCGAACAGGCTCAGGCCGAACAGCGCGACGCAGGCGAGCAGCAGCGTCTCGCGCGCCTGTCCGGGCGGCAGGTGCGGGACCAGCAGCGGACCCAGGGCGGCGGACACCATGGGGGCGACGAGCGGCAGCAGCCACACCGGCGTGGCCTGTCCCGGCTCCACCCGGTGGCGCACGGCCATCAGGTACGGGACGGCGACGGCGGCCACGAGTCCGATCACCGTGCCCGTGCCGAACAGCACCAGGTCGAGCGCGACCGCCGCCCCGGTGCCGATCCAGTCCCGGCCGACCGTGACGGCGCCGCCGCCGACGGCCAGCAGGGCCATGGACAGACAGCCGTAGAAGGGGGCCGTCGCCGGGTCCAGCAGATGGGCGCGGGCCTGGTCCCGGTGGTACCTCCAGTGCAGGGCGCGGGCGGCGAGGAGGCCGGTCAGCAGCAGCAGGGACAGGGCCCAGACCGAGGTGAGCGCGGTGCGGGGGACCGGCACGGGGAGCGCGGCGCCGGCGGTGGCGACGACGGCGGTGCCCATGACGGAGGCGTACCAGTTCGGCCCGAGGTGACGGACGGCCGGTACGCGCGAGGGGTGGGCGGCGGTGACCATGGTTCCACGGTCGCGCCGGTCCGGGGCGGCCACCAGGGACCATGGCCCTATGAGGACATAAGCTGGACTTATGAGTAGTGCGGTGACCTCCCAGCTGGCCCATCGCGTTCCGGACCTCGGCGCGCTGGAACTGCTGCTCGCGGTGGCGCGGCTCGGCAGTCTCGGCGGGGCGGCGCGCGAACTGGGGATCACCCAGCCCGCCGCCAGCAGCCGGATCCGGTCCATGGAGCGGCAGCTCGGGGTGGCGCTGGTGGACCGGTCGCCGCGGGGCTCGCGGCTGACGGACGCCGGGGCGCTGGTGACGGACTGGGCGCGGCGGATCGTGGAGGCGGCCGAGGCCTTCGACGTGGGCGCGCAGGCGCTGCGGGACCGGCGGGACTCGCGGCTGCGGGTGGCGGCGAGCATGACGATCGCCGAGTACCTGCTGCCGGGCTGGCTGCTGGCGCTGCGCGCGGGCCGCCCGGACACCGCCGTGTCGCTGCTCGCGGGCAACTCCGCGTCGGTGGCCGAACGGCTCCTGGCGGACGAGGCGGACCTCGGTTTCGTGGAGGGGCTCACCCTTCCCACGGGCCTGGACTCGGTGGTGATCGCCCACGACCGGCTGATCGTGGTGACGGCACCCGGCCACGCCTGGGCCCGGCGCCGGCGCCCGCTGACGGCCGGGGAACTTGCGGTGACGCCGCTGATCCTCCGGGAGAAGGGCTCGGGCACCCGGCAGGTCCTGGACACCGCGCTCGGCGGACTGGCCCGGCCGCTGATCGAACTCTCCTCCACCACCGCGGTGAAGGCCGCCGCGGTCAGCGGCGCGGGTCCCGCCGTACTGAGCGAACTGGCCGTCCGCGAGGAGCTGTCCCTGCGCCGCCTGGTGAGCATCCCCCTGGCGGACGTCTCCCTGGCCCGGGACCTGAAGGCGGTGTGGCCGGCCGGACACCGCCCGGTCGGCCCGGCCCGGGATCTGCTGCACCTGACGCGGGGCTGAGCCGCCCGCGCGGCGTCACGTCCCGGCGCCGCGGCTCGCCTCCACCAGGGCCCGCATCACCCGTACGTCCTCGCCCATCTCCGGGTGCCACTGCACACCGAGGACCCAGTGGTCGGCGGAGGGCAGTTCGAGGGCCTCGACCGTGCCGTCCTCCGCGTACGCCGTCGGGACGAGTCCCGCCCCGAGCCGGTCCACCGCCTGGTGGTGGTACGTGGGCACCGAGGTCTCCTCCGGGGCGATACCGGCGTACAGGCTGCCCGGGACCGGTTTGACCGGGTGGCGGCCGAAGACGCCGACGACCTCCGCGTGGCCCTCCAGATGCTGTACGAGCGTGCCTCCGAGGGCGACGTTCAGCAGCTGCATGCCCCGGCAGACCCCGAGCAGCGGGATCCGCGCGTCGAGCGCCGCCCCGATCAGGGCCAGTTCCCAGGTGTCCCGGGCCCGCGCGGGGGGCCCGGTGCGGGGGTGCCGCTCTGCGCCGTAGCGCACCGGCTCCACATCGGGCCCGCCCGCGATCACCAGCCCGTCCAGCCGGGCCACCGCGGCCGCCGCGTGCTCCGGCGCGTCCGGCGGCAGCAGGGCCGCGAGCCCGCCCGCGCGCTGCACCAGTCGCGGATAGCCGGCCGGCAGCAGGACCGCCTCCAGCTCCCACACGCCCCAGCGCGTCCCGGCCTCCAGATAGGTGCTGACCCCGATCAGCGGTCTGTCCGGCATGCTCCGCCCTTTCAATGGACCGCGACTGAACCTTTTCCGTGTCCCCGGCTCAGGCCAGGAATCCCCTGAGCAGCGCGGCCGTTCCCGCGCAGTGCTCCCGCATGATCTCCCGCGCGCCGTCCGCGTCCCCGTCCAGCACCGCCTCCACCAGCGCCGTGTGCTGCCGCTGCGAGTGCTCCAGATTGCGGACCAGCAGGGGGATGCAGTCCAGGAGTTCGTTGACCGAGGCCCGCACCGCCGCGTACCGCGCGGCGAGGCTCGGCGACCCGCACAGCTCGGCGAGGGTGAGGTGCAGGAGGGTGTCGCGGCGCCGGTAGTCGCCGAGCGGCGCGTCCCGGGTCGCGGCCAGCGCCTTGCGCAGCCGCCGTTCCCGCTCCGGCGTCAGACCGTGCGCCGCGCACAGGCCGACCGCGCCGACCTCCAGCACCTCCCGGAAGCGCAGCACGTCCTCGATGTCCACCGCGGCGATCCGGCGGCGCAGTTCGTTCTCGCCGCCGGCGTCCGCGCGCGGCAGCACGAAGGTTCCGCCGTAGCGGCCCCGCCGGGACTCCACCAGCCCCTGGTCCTGGAGCACCTTCAGTACCTCGCGCAGGGTCACCCGGCTGATCCCGAGCCGCTCGGCGAGATCCCGCTCGGCGGGCAGCCGTTCGCCGCCGGGCACCAGGCCGAGCCGGACCACCTGGAGGATCTGCTCCAGCGCCTCCTCGAAGCCGTTGCCCGCGCGCACCGGCCGCAGCACCGGGGTGAGCCGGTCCTCCGGACCCGGAGCGGCGTCCCCTTCCGGACCCGGAGCGGCGTCCCCTTCCGGACCCGGAGCGGCGTCCCCTTCCGGACCCGGAGCGGCGTCCCCCTCCGGTCCCGGATCAGCGTCCACCGACATCCCGCCGTGCCCCCTTCCCAAGCAATGGTTCTCGGCAATACCTTATGGCTTCCGGCTGAACGAAGAGGCCCTAGGAGGCTTTCCCGTGGCAGACCGCACACCGCCGCTCGGCGTCGAGGAGCTGCACGCCCTCGTCGCGAGCGGCGAGATCGACACTGTCGTCCTGGCCTTCCCGGACATGCAAGGGCGGCTCCAGGGCAAGCGGTTCGCCGCCCGCTTCTTCCTCGACGAGGTCCTGGACCACGGCACCGAGGGCTGCAACTACCTGCTCGCCGTCGACACCGAGATGAACACCGTCGACGGCTACGCCATGTCCTCCTGGGACCGCGGTTACGGCGACTTCGCGATGCGCCCGGACCTGTCCACCCTGCGCCGCGTCCCCTGGAACGCCGGCACCGCCCTCGTCCTCGCCGACCTCGCCTGGGAGGACGGCTCCCCGGTGGCCGCGGCCCCCCGCCAGATCCTGCGCCGCCAGCTGGAGCGCCTCGCCGAACTCGGGCTCACCGCCCAGGTGGGCACCGAGCTGGAGTTCATCGTCTTCAAGGACACCTACGAACAGGCCTGGAACGCGAACTACCGCGACCTGACCCCGGCCAACCAGTACAACATCGACTACTCCGTCCTCGGCACCGGCCGCATCGAGCCCCTGCTGCGCCGCATCCGCAACGAGATGGCCGGCGCGGGCCTGACCGTGGAGTCCGCCAAGGGCGAGTGCAACCCCGGCCAGCACGAGATCGCCTTCCGCTACGCCGAGGCCCTCGTCACCTGCGACCAGCATGCCGTGTACAAGACCGGCGCCAAGGAGATCGCGGCCCAGGAGGGCGTCTCCCTCACCTTCATGGCCAAGTACAACGAGCGCGAGGGCAACTCCTGCCACATCCACCTCTCCCTCGCCGACGCGGACGGCGGCAACGCGATGGCCGCGCCCGGCGGGATGTCCGAGGTGATGCGGCACTTCCTCGCCGGCCAGCTCGCCGCGCTGCGCGACTTCTCCCTGCTGTACGCGCCCAACATCAACTCCTACAAGCGGTTCCAGCCCGGCTCCTTCGCGCCCACCGCCGTCGCCTGGGGCCACGACAACCGCACCTGCGCCCTGCGGGTCGTCGGCCACGGCCGCTCGCTGCGCTTCGAGAACCGCCTCCCCGGCGGCGACGTCAACCCGTATCTGGCCGTCGCGGGCCTGGTCGCCGCCGGCCTGTACGGCGTGGAGCAGCGGCTGGAACTGCCCGAGCCCTGCCCCGGCAACGCCTACGCCGCCGAGTACGAACACGTCCCGACCACCCTGCGCGAGGCCGCCGAGCTGTGGGAGAACAGCCCCGTCGCCAAGGCCGCCTTCGGCGACGAGGTCGTCGCGCACTACCGGAACATGGCCCGCGTCGAGATCGACGCCTATGACGCCGCCGTCACCGACTGGGAGCTCCGCCGCTCCTTCGAACGCCTGTGAGGCCCTCCTTGCCCGACCAGCTCCAGGTACTGAACCCGGCCACCGAGGAGGTCGTCACCACCGTCCCGGCTGCCTCCCGGGCCGACGTGGACGCCGCCGTCGTACGGGCCGCCCGCGCCCAGACCGCGTGGGCGGCCCTGGCCCCCGCCGACCGCGCCCGGCTGCTGCGGAGGTTCGCCGCAACCGTCGACGAACACCGCGAGGAACTCGCCCGGCTGGAGGTCCGCGAGGCCGGCCACACCCTCGGCAACGCCCGCTGGGAGGCGGGCAACGTCCGCGACCTGCTCGACTACGCCGCGGGCGGGGTGGAGCGGCTGACCGGTCGCCAGATCCCGGTCGCCGGGGGCCTCGACGTCACCTTCCTCGAACCGCTCGGGGTGGTCGGCGTCATCGCGCCCTGGAACTTCCCGATGCCGATCGCGGCCTGGGGCACCGCCCCCGCCCTCGCCGCGGGCAACGCCGTCCTCCTCAAACCCGCCGAGACGACCCCGCTGACCGCGCTGCGGCTGGCGGAGCTGGCTCTCGAAGCCGGGCTGCCGGAGGGGCTGTTCCAGGTGCTGCCCGGCCACGGGCCCGTCGCCGGGGACGCCCTGGTCGAGCACCCCGGCGTGGCGAAGATCGTCTTCACCGGTTCCACGGCCGTGGGCAAGCAGGTGCTGGCGAAGGGCTCCGCGCTGCTGAAGCGGGTCACCCTCGAACTCGGCGGCAAGAGCCCCAACATCGTCTTCGCCGACGCCGACCTCGAAACGGCCGCCCTGGCCGCGCCCATGGCCTTCCTCGACAACTCCGGCCAGGACTGCTGCGCCCGCACCCGCATCCTGGTCCAGCGCTCCGTGCACGACCGGTTCCTGGAGCTGTTCGGCCCGGCGCTCCAGGCGGTCCGGGTGGGCGACCCGTCCGACGAGAGCACCGACATGGGCCCGCTGATCTCCCGCGCCCAACTGGAACGCGTCCGCTCCTACGTCGATCCCGAGGCCCCCGGCATCCGCGGCAAGGCACCCGAGGGCCCCGGCTTCTGGTACCCGCCCACCCTCCTCACCGGCGTCGACCCGGGCGCGCGCGTCGCCGTGGAGGAGGTCTTCGGACCGGTCGCCGTGGTGCTGCCCTTCGACGACGAGGCCGACGCCGTACGGCTGGCCAACGCCACCGACTACGGCCTGTCCGGATCGATCTGGACCCGGGACGTCGGCCGCGCGCTGCGCGTCTCCCAGGCCGTCCGCGCGGGCAACCTGTCCGTCAACTCCCACTCCAGCGTCCGCTACTGGACCCCGTTCGGCGGCTTCAAGCAGTCCGGCATCGGCCGGGAACTCGGCCCGGACGCACTGACCACCTTCACCGAGACCAAGAACGTCTTCATCAGCACGGAGGGCCCCGCACAGTGACTTCTTCCCCCGGTTCTTCCCCCGGCTCGTCCTCTGAGGAGACCGTCTGCAGGCGCCTGGTCGGCCGTACCGCCGTGATCACCGGAGCCGGCAGCGGCATCGGCCTCGCCACCACCCGGCGGCTCGCCGCCGAGGGCGCCCACGTGGTCTGCGGCGACGTCGACGAACAGCGCGGCAAGGCGGCGGCCGACGAGGTGGGCGGCACCTTCGTCAAGGTCGACGTTACCGACGCCGAGCAGGTCGAGGCGCTGTTCAGGACCGCGTACGAGACCTACGGCAGTGTGGACATCGCGTTCAACAACGCCGGGATCTCGCCGCCCGACGACGACTCCATCCTGGAGACCGGCCTGGAGGCGTGGAAGCGCGTCCAGGAGGTCAACCTCACCTCCGTCTACCTCTGCTGCAAGGCGGCCATCCCCTACATGCGGCGCCAGGGCAAGGGCTCCATCATCAACACCGCCTCCTTCGTGGCGCGGATGGGCGCGGCCACCTCCCAGATCTCCTACACCGCCTCCAAGGGCGGTGTCCTCGCCATGTCCCGCGAACTCGGCGTGCAGTTCGCGCGCGAGGGCATCCGGGTCAACGCGCTGTGCCCCGGGCCGGTCAACACCCCGCTGCTTCAGGAGCTGTTCGCCAAGGACCCGGAGCGGGCCGCGCGCCGGCTCGTGCACATCCCGGTCGGACGGTTCGCCGAGGCCGAGGAGATCGCCGCCGCGGTCGCCTTCCTGGCCAGCGACGACTCCTCGTTCGTCAACGCCACCGACTTCCTGGTCGACGGAGGAATCTCGGGAGCGTACGTCACCCCCTTGTAGGCGGCATCTAGAGTGCCCGCATGAGCATGACGCCCCCGCCCGGCTGGTACCGCGATCCCCAGGCCCCCCATCTGGAGCGCTGGTGGGACGGTTCCGCCTGGACCGACCACCGGCGCGCCCCCGGGGACACGGTCGTGACGCCGCAGGCCGCTGGGGCCTCCGGACGGGCCAGGGCCGTCGCCGTCACCACGGCGGCGGCCGTGCTCGTGGCGGCCGTCGTCATCGGCGCGGTGGTGCTGGGCCAGGACTCCGCCGACGACGACGGAACGGGGACCGTCACCGCGCCCGCGACCTCCGGGGCGCCACCCACGACCGGGGCCCCGTCCCCGTCGCCCTCGCCCGCGGAGAGCGACCCGACGGTGGTCGTCGACGAACTCAACGGCATCACCCTGCCGTTGCTCGACGGCTGGGTCCGGCCCGAGCACGTCGCGCGGGACGACGTCATGATGACCACCGACGGCACCTACGACTGCCCCGGCGACGAGGGCGTCTGCCGCAGCGGCCTGGTCATCTCCAGAACGGTGACCTCGACCGACGAACGGTCCCCGCGGGCCCTGGCCGAGGAGGACATCGAGGACGCGGCCGACACGGCGTACGACCGCGACGCCGCCGGCACCCGCCCCTACGGCGGCATCGAGTCGCACCGGGTCGTCAAGTCCGGCCCGGTCGCGGTCGCCGGACGCGCCGGGTACTTCGTGCGCTGGCGGGTCACCACGGCGGAGGGGCCCGGCGGGTACGTCCAGTCGACGGTCTTCCCCTCGCGCGTCGGCACCGAGTCCCCGGTTTGCGTCCGCTTCGTCTTCGACGCGGGCGCGGACGGACCGCCCCTGGCCGACATGGACCGGATCACCAGCGGCATCCGGTCCGTCGACGACCCGGACGGCGGCGGGGGCGTGGGCAGCAGCGTGGCACCCGGCTAGCCGGCCGGACGCTCCGTCAGAGGAAGGTGTGGCCCTCGCCCCGGTACGTCGGGACGGTCGCCGTCACCTCGTCGCCCCGCACCAGGTGCAACTGCTCGAAGCGCTCGCACAGTTCGCCCGCCTTGGCGTGCCGGAACCACACCTTGTCACCGAGCAGGAGGTCGTCGGCGGGGGAGCCCAGCAGCGGCGTTTGCACCTCGCCCGGCCCCTCCTGCGGGTCGTAGCGCAGCCCCTCCGGGAGGTACGGCACGGGCAGCCGGTCCGGACCGGCCGCGCCGGAGGCCGGATAGCCGCCGCCCAGGACCGTCACCACGCCCACGCCCGGCCTGCGCACCACGGGCTGCGCGAACAGCGCGGCGGGCCTGCCGCTGAACGACGTGTAGTTGTCGAACAGGCGCGGCACGTAGAGCCCCGAACCGGCGCCGATCTCGGTGACGCAGTCCTCGGCCGCGGTGAACTGCACA
This sequence comes from Streptomyces sp. NPDC048002, assembly GCF_040653275.1. NCBI lineage: Bacteria > Bacillati > Actinomycetota > Actinomycetes > Kitasatosporales > Streptomycetaceae > Streptomyces > Streptomyces sp. NPDC048002. The sequence goes on from NZ_JBEZNL010000012.1 coordinate 154,405, forward strand.
CTGCCCGTGCCGCCGCCGTTGACGAACTCCAGGTTCGGCGCCACGGCCCGCAGCGCCCGCACCACCTCCGCGCGGCGCTGTGCGAGTTCCCGGCGCGCGGTGGCCTGCATCAGCCGCACCGCGCGCGAGCGCAGCGGCCGGCCGGCGACGGAGTCCCCGACCCCGGCGATGTGCCCCTCGTACGCCATGATCCCCACGACCTCGAAGCCCGGCCGGCCCGCGACGACCCGGGCCAGGTCGGCGATTTCGGCGGGGGAGCGCAGCGGGGAGCGCCGGGCACCGACCCGGATCCGGCCGCCGAGGAGCCGCAGCGAGGTGTCCAGCTCCAGGCAGACCCGGACCCCCTCGCGGCCGCCGTCGCGGGCCTCGTCGATCAGCCGCAGCTGCGCCGGGTCGTCGATCATCACGGTCACGGCCGCCGCGAGCTTGGGGTCGGCGGTCAGCTCCGCGAACCCGGCGCGGTCGGCGGACGGGTAGGCGAGCAGCACGTCGTCGAACCCGGAGCGGGCCAGCCAGAGGGACTCGGCGAGCGTGAAGGACATGATCCCGGCGAAGCCGTCCCGGGCCAGAACGCGTTCCAGCAGGGCGCGGCAGCGCACGGACTTGCTGGCGACGCGGATCGGCTTGCCGCCCGCCCGGCGGGCGAGATCGTCCGCGTTGGCGTCGAAGGCGTCGAGGTCCACGATCGCGAGAGGGGCGTCGAGATGGGCGGTGGCCCTGTCGTAACGGGCCCGGTCGGCGGCGCGCGCAGTCATGAACGAAGCCTGCCAGACCTGATTACCGCAGGGTAGAGGGACGTTCCGGGCTAAAGCCCCGGGCTCGCGGACTGGTTCCCGCCGGACCGGGGTCAACCCGTAGAGTGACGCGCACGCACATGAGCGCCCCGCTGGCGCGGGATGCCGGTCCGTTCGCGCGGGTAGATGTGCCCGGAACACCGGCCCGGGGCGGCGGACGGGGCCCGAGGACGACGTACGGCCCGGGCGAGAGGAAACGGGGGGCGCATGAACACGGAAGCGCAGCGCGCCTCCCACCCCCCGGACAGGCCGCCCTCCGCTCCGCCCTCCGCCGGGGAGAACCGTCACTCCGAGGAGCCGGAACCGGAACGTCCGGCGCCCCGTTTCCCGTCCCTCGGCACGCCGCCCGGCCGTTCCGCCGACGCCCCGCCGCCGCCCAGGGCATCCGCCCGCTTCCCGGACACGGCCCCCGCGGCGTACCCCGAGCACCCGCCCCGCCCGGCCTCGACGGCGGACGTGCCTCCGCGTCCGGAGAGAGCGCCCTCGGCTCCGGGCTGGATACCGCCGAGCCCGAACACGTCGCCCACGGCAGGCATGCCTCCGCGCCCGAAGTCCGCGCCGACCCGGGCACCCGGCAGCCCGGCAGCAAGCCCCCCGAAGCCGCCGGCCGCCGCTCCCACGGACGAGCCCCCGCGCACCCCCGGCACGGCGGCCCCGGCCCCTGCCGGTCCGCCTCCGCGTGCGGAGTCGTGGCCCCCCGCCTCGGCTCGTATCGGCACCCCGGCCCCCGCGGGTCCGCCTCCGCGCCAGGATTCGGGACCGTCCGTCTCGGGCGGTGCGGGGCCGCGCTCGGAGTCTGCGCCGCCCGCCTCGGCGGATGCTCCTCCGCGCTCCGGCACGGCAGGCCCGGCGCCTGTCGGTCCGCCTCCGCGCCGGGACTCGGGACCGTCCGTCTTGGGTGGTGCGGGGCCGCGCTCGGAGTCTGCGCCGCCCGCCTCGGCGGATGCGCCTCCGCGCTCCGGCACGGCAGGCCCGGCGCCTGTCGGTCCGCCTCCGCGCCGGGACTCGGGACCGTCCGTCTCGGGCGGTGCGGTGCCGCGCTCGGAGTCTGCGCCGCCCGCCTCGGCGGATGCTCCTCCGCGCCCCGGCACGGCAGGCTCGGCGCCTGTCGGTCCGCCTCCGCGTGCGGAGTCGTGGCCGCCCGCGTCCGCTCGTGTTCCCTCGGGCCCCGGCACCGGGGCCGGTTCGCCTTCGCCTGCGGAGTCGGACGTCGCCGCCGGGGTTCCCCCGCGGCCGCGGTCCGCGCCCACTTCCTCCGACGATGCCTCGCGTGACGTCCCGCCCCGGCCGATCGGCGCGCCACCCGTGCCGTCGCGGTCGGCCGGGACCACCGCAGGACCGTCGTCGAACGCCACCCGGAGACCCTCCGTCCCGTCCCGCCCCGGTTCGCCCGGTTCGCCCGGTCGGCCGGCTTCGCGGCCCGTGGATCCCGTACCCGGCGTGCCGCCCGTCTTCCCCCGGCCCGCGCACGAGCCGCTCGCCCCCGTGGGCCCGCTCGGGGAGCGTCCCGCCGGGGCGCCGTCGGAGACGGCGTACACGACAACGGCCCCGCGGCACCCGGGCGAGGCCCCCGCCGAGACGACCCGGCGTCTGCGGCCGGTCGTCGCCGAGCCCGAGGAGCGGGAGCCCGCCCCACCCGTGACGCCCGACCCCGCACTCTCCTGGAGCGCGCCCATGAGCCCCGCCGCCGGGCGGCCCGTCGTGACGTTCGGGGAGCCCGAGGGCTACGACGACGACGCGCGGCCCGGACCGCTGGGCCGACGCGGCCGACCGCGGCTCGCCGCCGTGGCGGCCTGCCTGGTGCTCGGGCTCGGGCTCGTCGGGGGCGCCGTCACCGGGAGCTGGCTCGTCGGGGACTCCGAGGCAGCCGCCGCCAAGGACAGCTTCGCGACCGCCCGGAGCCTGTGGCACAGCGTGCCCGTCGACCAGCTCTTCCCGCCCACCGTGGCGGGCCAGGGCGCCGGCCCCGGCGGCGCCGACCGCACCTGGACGCGGACCGCGGTCGCCCCGGACAGCGGCTGCAAGGACGCCTTCGACCCGCTGCTGCGCAAGGCGCTCTCCCCGGTCGGCTGCCAGCGGCTGCTGCGCGCCACCTACACCGACGCCACCCAGACCTACGTCACCACCGTCGGACTGCTCTTCACCAAGGCCGACGCCACCGCCACGGCCTCCCTCGCCAAGCGCTTCACCGACGAGGGCCTGGACCGCCGCACCGACCTCATGCCCCGCCCGTACGGCCCCGGCTTCGACGTCGATCAGCGGGCCTCCTGGACGGTCTCCGTGCTCACCGACGCCCCCGTCGTCGTGTACGCCGTCTCCGGCTGGGCCGACGGCCGCACCGTCGACGAACCGCAGCCCGCCGAGGACGCGGTGCGACCCGGTGCCACCACGGCCCCCGCCCAGGCCGGGCTCGGGCACGAGGCGAAGGGCCTCGCCGACCGCGTCGAGCGCTCCCTGCGCAAGCAGGTCGGCCCGTACGCCTCGGAGCGGCCCACGTGACCACCACCCGCACCGTCCGCCGCACGGGCCTGATCGGCGTCCTGCTAGCCGCGGCCCTCGCCCTGGTCCCGTCGACCGCGGCGCACGCCGACGGCATACGCGCCCAGCAGTGGGGCCTGGAGGCCATGCACACCGCGGAGGCCTGGCAGACCACCAAGGGCGAGGGCATCACCGTCGCGGTCCTCGACACCGGCGTGGACGACGAGCACCCCGACCTCGACGGGAACGTCCTGCCGGGCAAGGACATGGTCGGCTTCGGCGCCGAGCGCGGCGACCCGGCCTGGGCCGGCCACGGCACCGCGATGGCCGGCATCATCGCCGGCCACGGGCACGGCTACGGCAACGCGGACGGTGTCATGGGCATCGCCCCCGAGGCCAAGATCCTCCCCGTGCGGGTGATCCTGGAGGACGACGACTCCGCCCGCTCCAAGGCCCGCACCACCCGCGGCAACGCCCTCGCCGACGGCATCCGCTGGGCCGCCGACCACGGCGCCGACGTCATCAACCTCTCGCTGGGCGACGACTCCAAGTCCGCCCACCCCGAACCCGCCGAGGACGAGGCCGTCCAGTACGCGCTGGACAAGGGCGTCGCGGTCGTCGCCTCGGCGGGCAACGGAGGCGAGAAGGGCGACCACATCTCCTACCCGGCCGCCTACCCCGGGGTCATCGCCGCCACCGCCGTCGACAAGTTCGGCACCCGGGCGTCGTTCTCGACCCGCCGCTGGTACGCCACCGTCAGCGCGCCCGGCGTCGACGTCGTCATCGCCGCGCCGGACCGCAAGTACTACCAGGGCTGGGGCACCAGCGCCGCCGCCGCGTTCGTCTCCGGGGCGGTCGCCCTGATCAAGTCCGCACACCCCGGACTGACGCCCGCCCAGATCAAGAAGCTGCTTCAGGACACGGCGCGCAACGCCCCGGCCGGCGGCCGCGACGACTCCCGCGGCTACGGCTTCGTGGACCCGGCCGCCGCGATCCGGAAGGCGGCCGGCATCGAACCGAAGGACCTGCGCTCCGCCGCCTACGGCGACCGGTACTTCGGTGACGGCCCGGACACGGCGAAGGCCGACGAGAGCGCCACCGCCTGGGCGGCCCCGCTCGCGGGCGGCGCCGGAGGCGTCCTGCTGGTGGCCGCCGTGCTCCTGTGGCGCGGCCGCCGCACCGCCCGCGACGACTTCTGAGCCGCTCCTAGGCAGGGTCCGTGACCGAGGGGTCCGTGACCGAAGGGTTCGTGACGGAGGGGTTCGTGGCCGAGGGATCGTCGGCGGACCCGGTCGCGGACGTGTCCTCCGTGAACACCGACACCGCGGCGCGGGCCGCCGCCTCGACCAGGTCGACACCCCCGGCCTTCGTCGTGTTGCCGTCCGACAGCGCCGCCACCAGGTAGTCGTGGCCGTCCACGGTCACCCGTCCGACGCTGTTGATGTCCCACAGCCCGGTCGTGCTCCGCGGCAGCCAGCCGTTCTTCAGCGCCCACTCGGAACCGTCCGCCGCCGCCGACACCCCCCACCGCTGGTCGACCGCTATCCGCTCCATCAGCCCCTGGAGGTAGGACCGCGAGTCCTCGTCCAGCTCCGAGTCCTCCCCGAACACCTGCTGGAGCAGGGTGATCTGGTCGGTCGCGGTCGTCTGGGTCAGCCCCCACAGCATGCCCTCGCCGCCCTCGGTGTCCGTCAGCCCGAACCGCTCGTTGGCCGCGGCGAGCCCCTCGGCCCTGCCGATCGTCTCCCACAGCGCCGAGGTGGAGGCGTTGTCACTGTTCTCGATCATGGCGGTGGCGTACGTCTTCTCGGCCGCCGTCAGCGACCGCCCGGCGTCCTGCGCCTGGAGCAGCAGCGTCGCCAGCACGTCGACCTTCACGATGCTCGCGGTGTCGAAGGCGCCGTCCCCGTAGGAGGCGCTCTCCCCGGACTCCAGGTCCAGCACCGCCACCGACACCTCGGCGCCCTTCGCCACGGAGACCGACTCCATCGCGTCGGCGAGCAGCGCGTCGTGGTCCACGGCGGGCCGTGCCACCGGTTCCATGGATGCCTCCCCGCTCGCCGCCGCCCAGGAGGGCGTCGCCGACGACGATACGGCGCTCGCGGCGGTCCCGGGCGAGTGCGCCCGCGCCTGCACGTACACCGTCCCCGCGGCCGTACCGCCGACGACGGTCAGCGCGGCGAGGGCGACGTACAAGAGGGGAACGCGGCGGCGTCGGCGGGCTCTGGAGGACTCCATGGCCGCGATGGTCGGGGCGCCGGCTGTGGCCGCTGTTAGACGGAGGTTAGATCTGGGTCAGGGAAACCTGAGATTCCCGTGAACCCCGTCACGCGGACGTTTCCGGGCCCGCACAAGCGCAGCAGCATCCCCCCTATAGGGTCGGGACCGTGGCGAACAAGAACATTCCCGACTCCCCCTTCTCCGACGACGACGGCACCGCCGACCCCCGGCTCGGCGCGGCGCTCGCGGCCTGGGCGGAGGACCGGGCCGCCGTGGCGCCGGTACTGGAGGCGCTGAGGGACGCGCGGCTGCTCGTCCCGGTCGTGGCCGTGCTCGGCGAGGTGGAGGAGGACGAGAACGGGCTGCGCCGCGAGAAGACCAGCGACATGGCCGTACCCACCCTGCGGGCCGGCGACCGCAAGGCGCTGCCCGCCTTCACCTCCACCGACTCCCTCGCCCGGTGGGACCCCGCGGCCCGCCCCGTCGCCGTCGCCCTGCACCAGGCGCTGGAGGCCGCCGCGCACGAGAAGGCGGACACGGTCGTCCTGGACCTGGCCGGCCCGGTGCCGTTCGAACTGACGGGCCCGGCGCTGCTGGCCCTCGCCGAGGGGCGCACCACGGCCGATCCGCTGGCCGACCCCGCGGTGGTGGAGGCGGTCAGGGCGGCCGTCGCCGCCGAGCCGGCCGTGCTCCGCGCCCATCTCGGCCCCGGGCAGGCGGACGGCACCCTCGCCCTCGTCCTCGACCCGGCCGTCCCCCCGGCCCCCGCGGCCCGAGCGGTGGCCGAGCGCATCGCCGCCGACGAAACACTGAGGGCCCGCCTGGTGCGCGGCCTCGACCTGGCACTGCTGCCGGCCGGAGCGACGCCACCGGGCGAGCCCCTGTTCGTACGGTGACGGACTAGCCGTAGACCGGACTAGCCGTAGACCGGATTAGCCGTAGACCGGATTAGCCGTAGACCGGCCCGGTGTACTTCTCGCCCGGGCCCTTGCCCGGCTCGTCCGGGACGAGGGACGCCTCGCGGAACGCCAGCTGGAGCGACTTCAGGCCGTCCCGCAGCGGGGCCGCGTGGAAGGAGCTGATCTCGGTGGTGCTCGCGTCGAGCAGCCCGGCGAGGGCGGTGACCAGCTTGCGGGCCTCGTCCAGGTCCTTGTACTTGTCGCCCTCCTCGGTCAGACCGAGCTTCACGGCGGCGGCGCTCATCAGGTTGACGGCGACCGTCACGATCACCTCGACGGCGGGGACCTCGGCGATGTCGCGGGTCATCTCGTCGAAGTCGGGCGTCTCGGGGCTGTCCGAGGGGGAGGTGTCACTCATGACGCCCACGATAGGCGCACCGCGGGGGCGGGCCCGACAGTGCCTCGGTTAGCCCTGCCCGACGGGAGCTGCTAACCTTGGGTGACGACCGGCCGGATACGCATGTGTCCGGCCCACAAGTGGAGGCTCCGAACTCCCACCCGACCGCCCTCCGGGACGGCGGGTCACCGGTCAGGCGGCCACCACCGTTCCGTACGGACGGTGGAGTCGCCCGATATCGCGCCCCGCGGCCGACCGTGGCGGTGCTCCGGATTCATTGGAGCCCCCGCCTGTGTCCCGTCCGGGGCATTTTTCATGGCCTCCGATGGTTGGTCCTATGTCAACCAGACATACACGGCTGTCCGCCAGACGGTCGTGTGGTGCTACCGAGGAGGATCCATCAGCGCCGAGCCCCGCATCAACGACCGGATTCGCGTTCCCGAGGTGCGACTTGTCGGTCCCAGTGGCGAGCAGGTGGGCATCGTCCCGCTGGCCAAGGCACTGGAGCTTGCGCAGGAGTACGACCTGGACCTGGTCGAGGTCGCGGCGAACGCCCGTCCGCCCGTGTGCAAGCTCATGGACTACGGGAAGTTCAAGTACGAGTCGGCCATGAAGGCCCGTGAGGCGCGCAAGAACCAGGCGCACACGGTCATCAAGGAGATGAAGCTCCGGCCGAAGATCGACCCGCACGACTATGACACCAAGAAGGGTCACGTCGTCCGGTTCCTCAAGCAGGGCGACAAGGTCAAGATCACGATCATGTTCCGTGGTCGCGAGCAGTCCCGGCCCGAGCTGGGCTACCGACTGCTCCAGCGTCTCGCGGAGGACGTCCAGGACCTCGGTTTCGTCGAGTCGAACCCGAAGCAGGACGGCCGGAACATGATCATGGTTCTCGGTCCGCACAAGAAGAAGACCGAGGCGATGGCCGAGGCCCGTCAGGCGCAGGAAGCCCGCAAGGCGGACGCGAAGGCCAACCCCGGCCGCTCGCAGAACGCCGCGGACGTCGACGCCACGGAGACCGAGGCCGCCGAGGCCCCTGCCGAGGCTTCCGCCGAGGCGTGATCCCGGGGGACGCGAGTCCTCAAGGATGTAACCGATACAAGAGCGACGCTCCACCTGTGCCCGGTTTCACGACCGGGCACCGGAGCGCCACCGACGAGGAGATAACGGCGCTATGCCGAAGAACAAGTCGCACAGCGGTGCCAGCAAGCGCTTCAAGATCACCGGCTCCGGCAAGGTGCTCCGCGAGCGCGCCGGCAAGCGCCACCTGCTCGAGCACAAGTCGTCCCGCGTGACGCGTCGCCTCACCGGCAACGCCGAGATGGCCCCGGGCGACGCCGCGAAGATCAAGAAGCTTCTCGGCAAGTGACGTACGCGGCGCACCGATAACGAGCGCCGCACGTCTGGACCGGGACCCAATCGATACCGGGCCGTGTGAGTCCAACCACGGCCCCGCTACAAGGAGTTAACAAGTGGCACGCGTCAAGCGGGCAGTCAACGCCCACAAGAAGCGCCGGGCGATCCTCGAGGCGGCCTCCGGCTACCGCGGTCAGCGTTCGCGCCTGTACCGCAAGGCCAAGGAGCAGGTCACCCACTCGCTGGTCTACAACTACAACGACCGCAAGAAGCGCAAGGGTGACTTCCGCCAGCTGTGGATCCAGCGCATCAACGCCGCTGCCCGCGCCAACGGCATCACGTACAACCGCTTCATCCAGGGCCTGAAGGCCGCCAACGTCGAGGTCGACCGCAAGATCCTCGCCGAGCTGGCCGTCAACGACCCGAACGCGTTCGCCGCGCTCGTCGAGGTCGCCCAGAAGGCTCTCCCCAGCGACGTGAACGCCCCCAAGGCGGCGTGACGCTGCGCCGGCCAGCGAGCCGGCGTGACCCAAGGACCCGCAGGTTTCACGGCCTGCGGGTCCTTTGTCGCTGCCCCCAGGGGCCGCGGCCCCCACGAGTGAGAACGAAGGTGAGCCCCCCATGCCCCCCGCCAGCCCCGAGCTGATCTCCCCCCGCTCCCCGCGCGTCTCCGCCGCCCGGCGGCTCGAGCGGCGGAACTTCCGGGGCAAGGAGCGGCTGTTCCTCGCGGAGGGGCCGCAGGCCGTGCGGGAGGCCGCGGCACACGGCAAGGACACGCTGGTCGAGCTGTTCGCCACCGTCGAGGCCGCGGAGCGGTACGCCGACATCGTCGGGGAGGCCAGGACCGCTGGCGCCCGCGTCCACCTCGCCGACGAGCAGGTCATCGCGGACATCTCCACCACCGTCACCCCGCAGGGCCTCGTCGGGGTCTGCCGGTTCATCGACACCCCCTTCGAGGAGATCCTCGCCGCGCGGCCCGCCCTGGTCGCCGTCCTGGCACACGTGCGCGACCCCGGCAACGCCGGCACCGTGCTGCGCTGCGCCGACGCCGCGGGGGCCGAGGCCGTCGTCCTCACCGACGCCTCCGTGGACCTCTACAACCCCAAGGCCGTGCGGGCCTCGGTCGGTTCCCTGTTCCATCTGCCGGTCGCCGTCGGCGTGCCGGTCGAGCAGGCCGTCGCCGGGCTCAGGGCGGCCGGCGTGCGCGTCGTCGCCGCGGACGGCGCGGGCGAGGACGACCTCGACGCCGAGCTGGACCACGGCACGATGGGCGGGCCGACCGCCTGGGTCTTCGGCAACGAGGCATGGGGGCTCCCTGAGGAGACCCGCGCGCTGGCGGACGCCGTCGTGCGCGTACCGATCCACGGGAAGGCCGAGAGCCTGAACCTCGCCACCGCCGCGGCCGTATGTCTCTACGCGTCGGCCCGTGCACAGCGCGCCTCCGGAGGGTGCCGCTCCGTCACCGAGAGCTAGTAGGGTGACCAGCTCGGGGCCCCTCGTTCGGCTGAGAGGTGGGGTACGGGGATGAGCGTCGGCACGAGCAGCGCGCCGGGAGCACGGGAGGTGCCGCACCCGCCCGCGCCCCGGCCCGGCGATCAGGCCGACCCCGGTGTGCACCCCGACGACCTCCCCGACGGCCTCGTCGTCGCCGACGAACACGGGCGCGTCGTCTGCTTCAACGCCGCCGCCGAACGGATCACCGCCGTCCCCGCCGCCGAGGCGCTCGGCAGCCGGCTGGAGAAGGCCCTGCCCCTGGAGGACCTGGAGGGCCGCCGCTGGTGGCAGCTGACCGATCCGTACGGCGGTCTCGCCATCCGGGTCCGGCAGCCCGAGCGGAACCTGCTCCTTCCCGGCGGCCGGGAGGTCCTGGTCACGGTGAAGTACGTCCGCGCCGAGCCCACCGGGCCGGTCCGGCGGGTCGTCGTCTGCCTGCGTGACACCGAGGCCCGCCGCCGCACCGAGCGCAGCCACGCCGAGCTGATCGCCACCGTCGCGCACGAGCTGCGGTCCCCGCTCACCTCCGTCAAGGGCTTCACCGCGACCCTGCTCGCCAAGTGGGCCCGCTTCACCGACGACCAGAAGCGGCTGATGCTGGAGACCGTCGACGCCGACGCCGACCGGGTCACCCGGCTCATCGCCGAGCTGCTGGACATCTCCCGCATCGACTCCGGGCGGCTGGAGGTCAGGCGCCAGCCCGTCGACATCGGCGCCGCCGTCGGCCGGCACATCCAGGCGTACGTCGCCGCCGGCCAGCCCGCCGACCGCTTCCTGCTGCGCCTGGAACAGCCGCTGCCCGCGCTGTGGGCCGACCCCGACAAGGTCGACCAGGTGCTGAGCAACCTGCTGGAAAATGCCGTGCGGCACGGCGAGGGAACCGTCACGATTGACGTCACACCCACGGTGTCCCCCCGCGAGGGCGAGGACGCCGGCACGTCGGTCACGGTGAGCGACGAAGGGGCCGGCATTCCGGAGGAGTCCATGAACCGCGTCTTCACCCGCTTCTGGCGGGGCAGCAAGCGCGGCGGCACCGGGCTCGGCCTCTACATCGTCAAGGGCATCGTCGAGGCCCACGGCGGCACCATCACGGTCGGCCGCGCGCCCGGCGGCGGCGCCGAGTTCCGATTTACGTTGCCCGTGGCCACTCCGGCGTATCTCGCCTGACGGGCCACGGGCGCATCCGCACACCCGCACCCCGTTAGACTCGGCCTTTGGCACCTTTGTGTCCTGCACACGGCCCGCAGAGGAGTCTCAGCGCCGGTCACGGGGACCATCCGCCAGCAATCGGAAGCACGGGAAGAGATGTCGGCACCGAATAAGTCGTACGACCCTGTCGAGGTCGAGGCGTTGAAACCGGAAGAGATCGAGCGGATGCGGGACGAGGCGCTCGCCGCCTTCGCCGCCGCGGGCTCCCTCGACGCGCTCCAGGAGGCCAAGGTCGCCCACACCGGCGGCACCTCCCCGCTGGCCCTCGCCAACCGCGAGATCGGCGCCCTGCCCCCGCACGCCAAGGCCGCCGCGGGCAAGCTGGTCGGCCAGGCCCGGGGCGCCGTGAACAAGGCGCTCGCCGGCCGGCAGAGCGAGCTGGAGGCCGAGCGCGACGCGCGCGTGCTGGTCGAGGAGGCGGTGGACGTCACGCTGCCCCACGACCGGGTACCGGCCGGCGCCCGCCACCCGCTGACCACGCTCTCGGAGCGCATCGAGGACATCTTCGTGGCCATGGGCTACGAGGTCGCCGAGGGCCCCCAGGTCGAGGCCGAGTGGTTCAACTTCGACGCCCTCAACATCGGCCCGGACCACCCGGCGCGCGGTGAGGCGGACACCTTCTTCGTCGAGGGCCCGCAGGGCGGCACCGAGTCCGGTGTCGTGCTGCGCACCCACACCTCGCCCGTGCAGATCCGTTCGCTGCTCGACCGCGAGCTGCCGGTCTACGTGATCTGCCCCGGCCGCGTCTACCGCACCGACGAGCTGGACGCCACCCACACCCCGGTCTTCCACCAGGTCGAGCTGCTCGCCGTCGACGAGGGCCTGACCATGGCGGACCTGAAGGGCACCCTGGACCACATGGTCCAGTCCCTGTTCGGAGAGGGCATGAAGACCCGGCTGCGGCCGAACTTCTTCCCGTTCACCGAGCCGTCCGCCGAGATGGACATGGTCTGTTACGTCTGCCGCGGCGAGTCCGTCGGCAACCCCGACCGCCCCTGCCGCACCTGCTCCAGCGAGGGCTGGATCGAGCTGGGCGGCTGCGGCATGGTCAACCCCAAGGTGCTGACCGCCTGCGGTGTGGACCCGGAGAAGTACAGCGGCTTCGCCTTCGGGTTCGGGATCGAGCGGATGCTGATGTTCCGCCACAACGTCGAGGACATGCGAGACATGGTCGAGGGTGACGTCCGGTTCACCCGGCCGTTCGGGATGGAGATCTGATGCGGGTCCCGCTTTCCTGGCTGCGGGAGTACGTCGACCTCCCGGCCACCGAGACCGGCCGCGATGTGCAGGCCAAGCTCATTTCGGCCGGCCTCGAGGTCGAGACGGTCGAGCAGCTCGGCGACGGGCTCAAGGGCCCGCTCGTCGTCGGACAGGTGCTGACCATCGAGGAGCTGGAGGGCTTCAAGAAGCCGATCCGCTTCTGCACCGTCGACGTCGCCACCGCCAACGGCACCGGTGAGCCGCAGGAGATCGTCTGCGGCGCCCGGAACTTCGCCGTCGGCGACAAGGTCGTGGTCGTGCTCCCGGGCGCCGAGCTGCCCGGCGGCTTCGCGATCGCCGCGCGCAAGACCTACGGCCGCACCTCGCACGGCATGATCTGCTCCAGCGACGAGCTGGGCATGGGCGACGACGGCACCAAGGGCATCATCGTCCTGCCGCCGGAGACCGAGGTCGGCAAGGACGCCGTCGAACTGCTCGAACTGGTCGACGAGGTCCTGGACATCGCCGTCACCGCCAACCGCGGCGACTGCCTCTCCATCCGCGGTGTCGCCCGCGAGACCGCCATCGCCTACGGCCTGGCCCTGCGCGACCCGGCGCTCCTCGACGTGCCCGCGCCGAACGCCTTCGGCTACCCGGTGCAGGTCTCGGACCCCATGGGCTGCGACCGCTTCACCGCGCGCACCGTCACGGGCCTGAGCCCCGAGGCGCGTTCGCCGATCTGGCTCAAGCGCCGGCTCCAGAAGGTCGGCATGCGCCCGATCTCGCTCGCCGTCGACGTCACCAACTACGTGATGATGGAGCTGGGTCAGCCGCTGCACGCGTACGACCGCGGGCTGGTCCAGGGCACGATCGGCGTCCGGCGCGCCGAGGAGGGCGAGAAGATCGTCACCCTCGACGGTGTCGAGCGGAAGCTGCACGCCGAGGACCTCGTCATCACCGACGACCGGGGCCCGATCGGACTCGCCGGTGTCATGGGCGGCGCCGACACCGAGATCGCCGACCACGACAACCTCGACAAGGCCACCGCCGACGTGGTCGTCGAGGCCGCGCACTTCGACTCGGTGTCGATCGCGCGCACGGCCCGCCGTCACAAGCTGTCCTCCGAGGCGTCCCGCCGCTTCGAGCGCGGAGTGGACCCGGCCGCCGCCGCCGCGGCCGCCCAGCGCACGGTCGACCTGCTGGTGCTGCTCGCGGGCGGCACCGCCGAGGCCGGGGTCACCGAGGTGATCGCCCCGTCCGCGCCGCACACCATCACGATGCCGGCGAACCACCCCGACCGGGTCGCGGGCGTCGAGTACGGCCGGGAGACCGTCGTGCGCCGCCTCCAGGAGGTCGGCTGCGACGTCTACGGGCAGGACGAGCTGATCGTCACCGTCCCGTCCTGGCGGCCGGACCTGGAGGAGCAGAACGACCTGGCCGAGGAGGTCATCCGGCTGGAGGGCTACGAGAACCTGCCCTCCACGCTGCCGAAGCCCCCGTCCGGCCGCGGTCTGACGCACCGCCAGCGCCTGCACCGCCGGGTCGGCCGCGCGCTGGCCGGCGCCGGTTACGTCGAGGCGCCCAACTACCCGTTCATCGGGGAGCAGGTCTTCGACCAGCTCGGGCTCGATGCCGAGGACCCGGCCCGCCGGGTCGTCAGGCTGACCAACCCGCTCAACGACGAGGAGCCCGCGCTCCGTACGTCGCTGCTGCCGGGCCTGCTGGGCGCGCTGCGGCGCAACGACGGACGGGGCTCGCACGACCTGGCCCTGTTCGAGACCGGTCTGGTCTTCCTCCCGCGCGAGGAGCGGTCGGCCGCCGCGCATCTGCCGGTGGACCGCCGTCCCACGGACGAGGAGATCGCGGCGCTCGACGCCGTGCTGCCCGAGCAGCCGCGCCATGTCGCCGTCGTCCTCGCGGGCGCCCGCGAGCAGGCCGGCTGGTGGGGCGCGGGCCGTCCGGCCGGCTGGGCCGACGCGGTGCAGGCCGCGCGGACCGTCGCCGCCGAGGCGGGCGCCGAACTCGTCGTCCGCAAGGGCCAGTACGGGCCGTGGCACCCCGGCCGCTGTGCCGAGCTGGCGGTCGTCGTCGACGGCGTGGAGACGGTCGTCGGTCACGCCGGCGAGCTGCACCCGCGTGTGCTGAAGGCGCTGGGCCTGCCCGCGCGCACCTGCGCGACGGAGCTGGACCTGGACGCGCTGGAGCGGGTCGGCGACGGTACGCCGCAGGCGCCGAGCATCTCCTCCTTCCCGGTCGCCACGCAGGACGTCGCCCTCGTCGTCGACACCTTTGTGCCGCACGCCGAGGTGGAGGCCGCGCTGCGCGAGGGCGCGGGGTCCCTGCTGGAGGCCATCCGGCTGTTCGACGTGTACGAGAACGCGGAGCAGCTCGGCGACGGCAGGAAGTCTCTGGCGTACGCGCTGCGGTTCCGTGCCGGGGACCGGACGCTGACCGTGGACGAGGCCTCGGCGGCGCGGGACGCGGCGGTCGCCCTCGCGGGCGAGCGCACGGGAGCCGTACTGCGGGGATAGCGCGGTTCCCCGCGGACCTGGGACACCTGGGGTTACCTCACTCGATTGGGTGAGGTTTCCTGGTGGGCCGGTTCCGCCGGGGTAGTGGTCGACAGAATCGGACCGGCCTTTCGGGGCCGGTCCGATTCTGTCTGACTGGGCCTGCTTGGGGGCCACCGGCATGATCCGTATCAAGGCAGTGCGTCCCCGCCGCCCTCCGGCGCCGCGCGTCGCGGGACTGAGCGTCGCCGCGGCGCACCTCGCCGCGGACCGGGGCGCCCGCGCCGGCGGGGACCTGTACGACGTCGTCGCCACCGAGCACGGCGTCCGTGTGGTGATGGGCGACGTACGGGGACACGGGACCGCCGCGGTCGGCGCGGCCGACGCCCTCCTCGACGGTTTCCGGGACGCGGTCCACGACGAACCCGATCTCGGGCGGATACTGCGCAGACTGGAGCGCGCCCAGGCCCGGCACTTGCGTGCACGCGCCGCAGACGAGCACCCGGAGGCCGAGGAGTTCGCCACCGTCCTGCTGCTGGAGATCGGCGAGGAGGGCACGGTGCGGGGCGTCAACTGCGGTCATCCGTGGCCCTATCTGATGAGCGGCACGTCCGTCGAGCCGCTGACGGCCGCGGATCCGCTGCCGCCGCTCGGCATGTTCCCGCTGCCCTGCGACCCGCCGGTCGTACACGCGGGCCGACTGCTGCCGGGCGAGGCGCTGGTGCTGTACACGGACGGAGCCGAGGACGCCCGCGACACCCGCGGCCGCTTCTTCTCCCTGCACGAGGCGCTCGGCCGAGCGGTCCGCACGCGGCCGGGCCGCCCGCAATTGATCCTCCGCTCGGTGCTGCGGGCACTGACGCACCACGCCCCCGGCACGCCCTCGGACGACATCGCCCTGCTGATCCTGCGCAACGACCGCACCCACCCCATAGGGGCGCGAAGAACTGCGCGACCGCCCGGCACCCCCCGGTAGCCGACAACGCACCTTCGGCGCAACGGTGTTCAGTCGCCCCGCCCAGCCGGCGCAGCGCCGGCGCGGCCGTCCGCCCCGCCACGGAGTGTCGGGCAGGCAGCCGGGCGGACGGCGCTGATGCGGGCCGCCGCACTGTACGAGGGGGAGCCGGCGGCCCGGCCGGCCTCTTTCGAGGCAATTCAGTCAACCGGTCGGAAACTCTCCGCGACAGTGCGCGCACAGCCCGGATCCGGGCACTCCGTTCACACCCCGTGTGAAGGCGGAACCACTACTCTGACGGCACCGAGCCACCCGGGGGGCATCCCATGCAGCCCAACACTCTGCTCGACGCGATCCTTGACGAGGCCGGGATCTCGCACGCGGGGCTGGCAGCGCACGTGAACCAGGCGGGCCGGTCCCGCGGACTCGCGCTGCGCTACGAACACACCGCCGTGGCACGGTGGTTGAAGGGGCAGCGGCCCCGCGGCCAGGTACCGGACCTGATCTGCGAGGTGCTCGCGGGCCGGCTCCAGCGCTCCGTCACCCTCGACGACATCGGCCTCGGAGTCCCCGGCGAACCCGCGAACCCGCACGGCACTTCGCTGTCCGGCTTCGTGGAGCGGGCCACCGCGCTGTGGCGCAGCGACGAACAGCAGCGCCCGCACCTCCTCGGCGCCCCCGCCGTCACCGGGACCCCCGCCGTGATGCCGGTGTGGGAGTGGGAGAACCCGCCCGAGGACGTGGACGTCTCCCGCGGCGGCCGGCACCGGGTCACGTCCGCCGACATCAAGATGCTGCGGGCCGCCCGCGCCCACTACGAGCAGATGTACCGCAAGGCGGGCGGCATGGCGACCCGCACCCGGATCGTGGGATTCCTCAACTCCGAGGCCGCCCCGCTGCTGCGCGGCAGCTACACCGACGCGACGGGCCGTCAACTCCACCGCGCCACCGGCGGCCTGGTCGCCATCGCCGGGATCTGCGCCTACGACTCAGACGCGCACGGTCTGGCGCAGCGCTACTTCCACCAGGCGCTGCGGCTCGCGAAGGCCAGCGGGGACCGGGGACTCGGCGCCTATGTGATAGCGCTGCTGGTCAACCAGGCTCTGTACATGCGGGAGTTCCGGCAGGCGGTCGCCTTCGCGGAGGCCGCGCTGCGGGCCGCCGGCAAGCACATCACACCGGCGCTCGCCTCCGACCTGTACGCGATGCAGGCGAAGGCGTACGCCCATCTCGGCGACGGCACCGGCGCGTTGTCCTGCATCCGGCGTGCCGAACAGGCCGCCGAACGCATCCGGCGCGGATACGAACCCGACGAGACCGGCTATGTCCAGCCGGGACTCGTGAACGTGCAAGTGGCGGAGGCGCTGCTCAGCCTGGGCGAGTTGGCGGCCGCCGGGGAGCACGCCGCCGCGGCCGTGGACAACCCCGCGCACGACCGGGGGCGGGTGCACCGGCTCGCCATGCTCAGCACCATCGAGCTGCGCCAGGGGCATGCCGACAAGGCGGTGGCCACCGCCGTGCAGATGGCCGAACAGGCCAGAGGAATGGAGTCGCAGCGCCTGCGCGACAGACTGCGCGCGGTACGCGAACACCTGGTGCGCAGCGGCTGTGCGGGCACCGCCGAGGCCGCGGAACTCATCGACGGCGCACTGCGCGTACCGCTGTAGGCCGCTGCCCGGACACCGACAGCACACCGTCCCTGCTGCGATATTGCCACTTACTCGACGGAAGGTGGCAGAACCGTGCAGTGGACGAAACAGAACGAACAAACTGTGTATGAAAACCGCTGGTTCACCGTCAACCTGGCAGATGTGGAGCTGCCCGACGGCCGGCACCTGGACCACTTCCTCATCCGGCTCCGCCCGGTCGCCGTGGCCACCGTGGTCAACGCGGCCAACGAGGTCCTGCTGCTGTGGCGGCACCGGTTCATCACCGACAGCTGGGGGTGGGAACTCGCGGCCGGAGTGGTCGAGGACGGCGAGGACGTCGCCCTGGCGGCCGCCAGGGAACTGGAGGAGGAGACCGGCTGGCGGCCGGGACCGTTGCAGCACCTGATGAGCGTGGAGCCGTCCAACGGACTCACCGACGCCCGCCACCACATCTACTGGGCCGACGAGGGTGAGTACGTCGGACACCCGGTGGACGACTTCGAGTCGGACCGCCGGGAGTGGGTCCACCTCAAGCTGGTCCCCGACATGATCGCCCGCGGGGAGGTGCCGGCCGCCAACATGGCGGCCGCGTTACTCCTGCTGCACCACCTCAGGCTGGGCCAGGACGCTCCTTGAGTTCAGCGGCCGAGCGCCTGCCACACCGCGACCGCCAGGGCGCCCAGGGCGGTGAGCGCGGCGACCGCGGGCAGCGGCCAGCGTGCGTGTTCGAGTGTGCAGACCCGGCTGATCAGCTCGTCCAGCTCCTTGGCGGTCTCCTCGGTGCGGTGTGTCAGCAGAGCCAGTCCGCCCTCCACTTGGGCGTGGCCCACGTCCAAGCGGCGCCGTAACTCTGCGAGTTCTCCGTGTACGACGGGATGCTCGGGATCGGCGGTCACGTGTCCGCTCCCTTCCGTAGTCATGTCTCGTCCCTTGCATGCGCAGCAAAGTGAACTCGCCTGGTGAGCGCGTGGGGAGAGTGTGCGAAGGGCATATGCGGGCCCGGGGTGCACACGGTGTGTGAACGGCGCGGGCCCGGCACCAACGAGGTGCCGGGCCCGGGTACTTGGCCGAATACTGACCGTCCGTAATCAGCCGTAGGTGTAGAAGCCGGAGCCGGACTTCCGGCCGAGGCGGCCGGCGTCGACCATGCGCTGGAGCAGCGGGGGAGCGGCGTACAGCGGCTCCTTGTACTCCTCGTACATCGAGAACGCGACCGAGGCGACGGTGTCGAGACCGATCAGGTCGGACAGCTTCAGCGGACCCATCGGGTGGGCGCAGCCCAGCTCCATGCCGTTGTCGATGTCCTCGCGGCTGGCGATGCCGGACTCGAACATCCTGATCGCGGAGAGCAGGTACGGGATCAGCAGCGCGTTCACCACGAAGCCCGAGCGGTCCTGGGCCCGGATGGCGTGCTTGCCGAGCACCTTCTCGGTGAAGGCCTGGGCGCGGCTGAGGGTGCCCTCGGAGGTGGTGAGCGCCGGGATCAGCTCGACGAGGTTCTGCACCGGCGCGGGGTTGAAGAAGTGGATGCCGACGACTTGGTCCGGCCGCGAGGTGGCGACCGCCAGCTTCACCAGCGGGATGGAGGAGGTGTTGGAGGCCAGGATGGCGTCCGGCCGGGTCACGACCTGGTCCAGCACCTGGAAGATCTCCGTCTTGACCTGCTCGTTCTCCACCACGGCCTCGATCACCAGATCGCGGTCGGCGAACTCGCCGAGGTCGGTGGTGAAGCTCAGGCGCGCCTGCGTCGTCGCCAGCTCCTCGGCGCTGATCTTGCCGCGCTCCGCCGCCTTGGCCAGGGAGTTGAACAGCCGGGTACGGCCGATCTCCAGGGCCTCGCCGGTGGTCTCGGCGACCTTCACGTCCAGGCCGGCGCGGGCGCACACCTCGGCGATGCCCGCTCCCATCTGGCCGCAGCCCACCACTCCGACGCGCTCGATGTCCACCACATCGTCCCTTTCGCTGTCACTTCGGCCAGGGGCAGGGTGCCGGGTCCCGGTGCCTGCTCCGTTCGTGCACGTTACCGCCAAGTATCGATGATCGATCGCCGGGGTCGTGCATCCTGGGGCGCGAGAACGGTCCGTGACCGCACGGATCCACAGTGCGACTGGGGTGCAGATCATGGGGCAGGTCACCCGACGGGCCTTCGGCGTGGCCGCGTTGGCGGCCCTCTCGACCGCGTCGAGCGCGTCGGCCGCGCCGCGGCGGCGGGAGCAGGCCGGGGAGATGCGCGGCATGTGGCTCGCGACGGTGGCGGGCCGGGACTGGCCCTCGCAGGCGGGGCTGACCGCGGCGCGGCAGCGCGCCGAGCTGATCGCCCACCTCGACACGGCGGTCCGGCGCCGGCTGAACACGGTGATCTTCCAGGTGCGGCCGACCGCCGACGCGCTCTGGCCCTCCCCGTACGAGCCCTGGTCGGCGGTGCTCACCGGCACCCAGGGCCGGGACCCCGGCTGGGACCCGCTGGGCACGGCCGTGGAGGAGGCGCACGCCCGCGGTCTGGAACTGCACGCCTGGTTCAACCCGTACCGGATCGCCAACCACTCCGACCCGGCCGGGCTCGTCGCCGGGCACCCCGCGCGCCAGCACCCCGACTGGGTCGTCCGGTACGGCGGGAAGCTCTACTACAACCCCGGGCTCCCCGAGGTCCGGTCCTTCGTCCAGGACGCCATCCTCGACGCGGTGCACCAGTACCCCGTGGACGCCGTGCACTTCGACGACTACTTCTACCCGTATCCCGTCGCGGGCCAGACCTTCGACGACACCGCGGCCTACGACCTGTACGGCGGTGGCCACCCGAACCGGGCCGCCTGGCGACGCGCCAACGTCGACCTGCTGGTGGCCGGTGTCGCGGCCCGGATCCGGCAGGCCCGGCCGGGTACCCGGTTCGGCATCAGCCCCTTCGGGGTGTGGCGCAACGCCGACACCGACCCGCGCGGCTCCGCCACCCGGGCCCTCCAGTCCTACGACGACCTCCACGCGGACACCCGCAAGTGGGTCCGGGAGAGCTGGATCGACTACATCTGCCCCCAGCTGTACTGGCACATCGGCAACCCCGCCGCCGACTACGCGGCGCTGCTGCCGTGGTGGGCGGAGGTGGCGCGGGGCACCGCGACACAGCTGTACGCGGGTGAGGCGCTGTACCGGGCGGGGGACCCCGCGCAGGCCGCGGCCTGGCAGGATCCGGCCGAGCTGTCCCGGCACCTGACGCTGGCCGGGCGCCACCCGGAGGTGCGCGGGCACGTGTACTTCGCCGCCCGGGAGACGGCCGACGACCGGATCGGGGCCATGGCGCGGGTCGTGGCCGACCACTACCAGCAGCCGGCGGCACCGCCCGCGCGCTGATCTACCGGGTCATGTCCTGGTGCCGGATCTCGGTGTCGGGTCCTGGTGAGCACAGTCCCTCGTGGCCGTCCTGGAAACGGACGCGATACGGGGGATTGCCCTTCTCGCCCAGCACCTCGACGATCTCGCCGACCTTGTCGTGCTGTCCGACCACCCGTCCGTGCTGGACAAGCTGGTCGCCCACGGTTGCGCGCATGGGGGAGCCTCCTCGGCGAAAGCGGGAGCAAAGCGGTCCGTGGCCTTGAGTCTACGGCCCGGGGCGGCCGCGGGAGGTGGGCCGTACGGCCCGCTCAACCCCGCGCCCGCTGGGTGACGGCGATGCAGACGAGGACCGCTGCGGCCGTCAGCGGGGCGGCCACCGTCAGCTGCTCGCCCAGCAGCAGCACCGACCACACCAGTGTGAGCAGGGGCTGCGCCAACTGCAACTGGCTGGCCTTTGGGATGCCGATGACGGCCATGCCCCGGTACCAGACGACCAGCCCCAGGAACTGCGAACCCGCCGCCACCCACAGCACCCCGGCCACGCTGTGCGCGGTCAGCTGGACCGGCTCGTGGGTCAGGGCGAGCACGGCGGCGGGCACGGACACCGGCAGGCACAGCACCAGCGCCCAGCCGGTGACGTGCCAGCCCGGCATGGTCCGGGCGAGCCGGCCGCCCTCCGTGTAGCCCGCCGCGCAGACCAGGAGCGCGGCGAACAGATACAGGTCGGCGGAGGTGAGGCTGCCGCCGCTCTGCTGCACCGTGAAGGCGATCACCACGGCCGCACCGGCCAGTGCCGCCGCCCAGAAGGTGCGCGAGGGCCGGGTGCCCATCCGCAGCGCGGACAGCAGGGCGGTGGTCAACGGGAGCAGGCCGACCACGACGGCCGCGTGGGAGGTGGTGGAGGTCTGGAGCGCGAGCGTGGTGAGCAGCGGGAATCCGACGACGACCCCGGCCGCCACGACCGCCAGTCCGGCCCAGTGCCGGCGGTCCGGCAGCGGCACCCGCAGGGCCAGCAGGCAGCCGCCCGCGAGCAGCGCGGCGAGGACGCCGCGCACCGCCACCAGCGACCAGGGGCCGAAGCCCTCCAGGCCCCAGGCGGTGGCGGGGAAGGTCAGCGAGAAGGCGACCACGCCGAGTGCGGCGAGGACGGTGCCGGTGGTGGCGGACGGACCGGCCGGGACCTCGGGCCGCGCGTCGACTGCTATCCCGCTCGGTGCGGTAGCGCTACTCTTTGCTCTCATGCAAGAGCGTAGCAGCGTGGGTGACCTGGCGGAACAGCTGCGGCGGGAGCTGGACCGCTACTCGCATGGTGAGAAGCTCCCGTCCAGTCGGGCGCTCGTCGAGCGGTTCCGGGTGAGTCCGGTGACCGTCTCGCGCGCGCTGGCCCAGCTGGCGGCCGAGGGTCTTGTGGTGACCCGCCCCGGCGCCGGGGCCTTCCGGGCCGGGCCGCGCGCGGCGGCGGCCCCCGCCGGGGACACCTCCTGGCAGGAGGTCTCGCTCAGCGCCGACAGCGCCACCGAGCTGGTGCCGCGCTCGGTCGACGCCTCCGGTGTGCTGGTCTCGCTGGCCGCGCCGCCCCCCGGTGTGATCGAGTTCAACGGCGGCTATCTGCACCCCTCCCTCCAGCCGGAACGGGCGATGGCGGCCGCCCTGTCCCGGGCCGGCCGGCGGCCCGGAGCCTGGGGCAGGCCGCCCATGGAGGGACTGCCGGAACTGCGCGAGTGGTTCGCCCGGAGCATCGGCGGCGCGGTCACCGCGGCCGAGGTGCTCGTCACCTCCGGCGGCCAGTTGGCGCTCACCACCGCGCTGCGCGCACTGGCGCCCCCCGGCGCCCCGGTCCTGGTGGAGTCGCCCACCTACCCCGGCATGCTGGCCATCGCCCGCGCGGCGGGCCTGCGCCCGGTGCCCGTCCCGGTCGACCCCGACGGAGTACGGCCCGGCCTCCTCGCCGACGCGTTCCGGGCCACCGGCGCCCGGGTCTTCGTCTGCCAGCCCCTGTTCCAGAACCCGACCGGCGCGGTACTGGCCCCCGGCCGCCGCGCCGAGGTGCTGCGCATCGCCCGCGAGGCCGGCGCCTTCGTCGTCGAGGACGACTTCGTACGGCGGCTGGTGCACGAGGACGCGGGGCCGCTGCCCCGGCCGCTGGCCGCCGACGACCCGGACGGGGTCGTGGTGCACGTCTGCTCCCTCACCAAGGCCACCTCGCCGAGCTTTAGGGTGAGCGCGCTGGCCGCGCGGGGCCCGGTGCTGGAGCGGCTGCGCGCGATCCAGGTCGTCGACACCTTCTTCGTCCCCCGGCCCTTGCAGGAGGCCGCCCTGGAACTGGTCGGTTCGCCCGCCTGGCCGCGTCATCTGCGGGCGATCTCGACCCAGTTGCGGGTGCGCCGGGACGCGATGACGGCCGCCCTGCTGGGGGAGCTGCCCGAGCTGTCCCTGCCGCACATCCCCACCGGCGGCTATCACCTCTGGCCCCGGCTGCCCGACGGCACGGGCGGCGCGTCCCCGGCCTTCGGCTCGGACCAGGAGGCCGCCCTCACCGCGGCCGCCCTGCGCGCCGGTGTCGCGATCACCCCGGGCCGCCCCTACTTCAGCGCCGAGCCGCCCGCGTCCCACCTCCGGCTCAGCTTCGCCGCGGTGGCCGGGACGGGCGAGATCGCCGAAGGGGTACGGCGGCTGCGGTCGGCCTTCGAGGAGGTCGGGCGGCCCGGGGCGGCATGAACCGGGGGTGCTCGTTTCGGCCGGATTGTCCGGCTGATCCTGACCTGTGGGTAAGTTTTTGGGAACCTTGGGTAACTGACCGGCAATGCCTCTTGACCTGCTTACTTCCGCGAATCACCATCGCCGCATGTCACTTCGGGTCACGTTCGTCGCCGCGGCGCGCAGCGCCTCGCCGCTCGCGGAGCGTTTCGAGGACGACCGTCCCCTGGACCAGGCCGGCTGGGACGAGGTGCAGCGGGTCGCGCACGAGTTGGTGGCCCTGTCGGCGGCCGAACTGCGCTACTGCTCGCCCACCCCGCGCAGCCGCGCCACCGGCGACGCCCTCGGCTACGCGCCCCTGGTGCAACTCGCGCTGCGCGACTGCGACATGGGGCGCTGGCGCGGGCTCACCCTGGGCGAGGCGATGGCCCGGGAGCCGGACGCGGTGGACGCCTGGCTGGCGGACCCGCGCAGCACCCCGCACGGCGGCGAGTCGCTGCTCGGCTTCATCGGCCGGGTCGGCGGCTGGCTGGACACCCGGCCCGTCGAGGACGGCGGCCGGATCGTCGCCGTCGCCGAACCCGCGGTGATCAGGGCCGCGCTGGTGTACGCGCTCAAGGCGCCGCCCTCGATCTTCTGGCACCTCGACGTCCGCCCGCTGTCCTCGACGACCGTCATCGGCTGGGCGGGCCGCTGGAGCCTGCGCCTGGACGGGGTGCCGTTGCAGCCCTCGCAGACGTAGGGCGCGCCTCGGAGGTCCCCGCCCGCCCGGGGTGTCCTGGCCGCCGCCAGCCCGCCAGGGGCGGCGAGGGCAGCCGGAAGTGGCGGACCAGCAGCCCGATGGTGAGCGCGCCGTCGGCGTTGAAGCCGGGGTCGGCGTCGTAGCGCGAGGTGTCCCGGCCGACGATGCCCGCGTCCAGCAGCTCCCGCACCAGGAGATCGGCACTGCCGCCGCCGCGCCGGGACTCCCGGCGACCGCCCACGTTGAGGTACAGCTGCTCGAAGCCGCCCCTGCTCCAGGTGATCTGGAAGGGGTGCTCGGGGCAGTGCGGAACCATGAAGTTCTGGCCGTGGGGGCAGGCGCACGGGGGAGTGGAGGCCAGGAACACGGTCTCCGCGTCGCCCTCGTAACGATGTCCGGTGATGTCGCGGGCCAGCTGCCGTACCGCCTCGCCGCTCGGCACGGTGAGCGTGTCGTGGCTCAGCCAGGCCCAGCCGGCGGACTCGCCGCTCGCCGTCGCGCGCAGTCCCGCGTCGGCGTAGGCGCCGGAGAGGGCGGGCCGGTCCATGCCCCGGCAGAAGGTGAGGAAGGTGTTCGGGGCGAGCCAGGTCATCGTCCGGTCACCTCCGAAGCCAGGGGCGGCGAGGGCAGCCGGAAGTGGTCGGCGATCGTGCGCATCAGGCGCTCCCGGTCCGTGTCCGCGTGCTCCCAGCAGGCGTGGCGCTCGTCGTCCTCCAGCGGGCACTCCGCGTCCGGGCCTATCAGCCGCGCGGCGAGCAGTTCGGGGGAGAGGTGGTCGGGGTCGTCGCCGGCCCGCGTCCTCGGGTCCTCGAAGTTGAAGCGCAGGACCAGCCGGCCGGCGCGGTAGTACTCGAACTCCGGCGGGAAGCCCTTGGGGCTGCACGGCTCGGTGACGATCACTACGAGTTCGGCGCCCTCGGGGCACACCTGCCGGTAGTCGACGGGGTCGAAGTCCTGGAGCTCCGCGTCGAGCATCTCGTGCACGACCCAGGCCCAGTCGTCCGCCTCGCCCCGGTCCAGGGGCTCGCGCCCCAGCGAGCGCAGTCCGGTGGTGAGGGCGTCGAGCGAAGTCCCGCGCGCGTGGACGACGTTCACCTCGTGGTGCGGGTAGGGGGCATGGGTCCATGTGGTCATGTCGAGCACCCTAGGGGCGGGCACTGACAACCGGCTCCCGGGTGTAGCTGGTGGCGAGGACCAGGTCCTTCGCGGGGCCGCGCACCCGCCACCGCGTCCGCCAGCGGTCCTCGTCGAGGACGGTGAACTCGCCCCGGTAGAGGTCGGCCGAGCACGGGTGGTCCGTGACGTGGTGCCCGGTGGACAGGTCCAGATCGTGGAAGGGGCGGCCGTCGGCGAAGCGGACGTCCACCGTGCCCGGCGCGCTCCCGGGCAGGAAGCGCAGGGTCCGCTCGGCGGGGCGCGCCACTCCGCGCCAGAGGAACCGGCCGGACTCCTCATGGAGCAGCCCACCGCCCTCCAGCGGGCCGAAAACCGTCGTACCGGTGAACTCGCCCTCGTCGCCGCTCGCGAGGTCCCGGACGGAGCGGGCGACCCGCCACGAGCCCCGCAGAAAACCGAGGGTGTCCCGCACTGGCCAGAACTCGCCCATGGTGAACCCGACTCCGTCCCATCCGTTGCTGCGCGACCCATTGACGCGTTCCTGCCCCCTCCCTATCTTGCCGTTCGAGCTACGGATCGGCGTCCGATATCCCGAACAATCTCGCAACGAACGCACGCGCACCGAACGCATCGCACCGACCGCATCGCACCGAACGCACGCGCACCGAACGATCGACATTCGAACATCGAGCCGCGGAGTATCCATGTCACGCACCCCCACCCGTACCCGCTGGAGACTCGGTCTCGGCGCCACCGCCCTCCTGGTGGCGGCGGGCGGACTCGTCCCGGCGCCCGCGCACGCCGAGGACGTCACCGACTACGCGATCACCGTCGACCCGGCGGCCCGGGGCGCCCGCATCGACGACACCATGTACGGCGTCTTCTTCGAGGACATCAACCGGGCCGCCGACGGCGGGCTCTACGCCGAACTCGTGCAGAACCGGTCCTTCGAGTACTCCACCGCCGACAACGGCTCCTACACACCGCTGACCTCATGGACGGTCGGCGGTACGGCCGAGGTGCGGGACGACTCCGGCCGCCTCAACGAGCGCAACCGCAACTACCTCGCCCTGGAAGCCGGTTCGACCGTCACCAACAGCGGCTACAACACCGGCCTCCGGGTGGAGCGGGGCAAGCGCTACGACTTCTCGGTGTGGGCCCGCGCCGAGGCCGGCACCACCCTCACGGTCACCCTCAAGGACGCGGCCGGCACGCTCTCCACCGCCCGGCGGACCTCCGTCAGCGGCGGCTGGAGGAAGTACACGGCCACCTTCACCGCCGACCGCACCAGCTCCCACGGGCGCCTCGCCGTCGCCTCCTCCGGGGCCGCCGCGCTCGACATGGTCTCGCTCTTCCCGCGCGACACCTACAAGCACCAGCCCAACGGCCTGCGCGAGGACCTCGCCGAGAAGATCGCGGCCCTCGACCCGTCGTTCGTCCGCTTCCCCGGCGGCTGTCTGGTCAACACCGGCTCCATGGAGGACTACAGCGAGTCCTCCGGCTGGCAGCGCAAACGCTCCTACCAGTGGAAGGACACCATCGGCCCGGTCGAGGAGCGCGCCACCAACGCCAACTTCTGGGGCTACAACCAGAGTTACGGCCTCGGCTACTACGAGTACTTCCGCTTCGCCGAGGACGTCGGGGCGATGCCGCTGCCCGTCGTACCCGCCCTGGTGACCGGCTGCGGCCAGAACCGCGCCGTCGACGACGACGCCCTGCTCCAGCGCCACATCCAGGACACCCTCGACCTCGTCGAGTTCGCCAACGGCCCGGTCACCAGCACCTGGGGCCGCAAGCGCGCCGAGATGGGCCACCCGAAGCCCTTCGGCCTGACCCACCTGGCCGTGGGCAACGAGGAGAACCTCCCCGTCGAGTTCTACGCCCGCTTCGAGAAGTTCCGCGCGGCGATCCAGGCCCGGTACCCGGGCATCACCGTCATCTCCAACTCCGGCCCGGACGACACCGGTTCGACCTTCGACACCGCCTGGCGGCTCAACCGCGAGGGCGCGGTCGACATGGTCGACGAGCACTACTACAACAGCCCCCAGTGGTTCCTCCAGAACAACGACCGCTACGACTCCTACGACCGCGGCGGCCCGAAGGTCTTCCTCGGCGAGTACGCCTCCCAGGGCAACGCCCTCAAGAACGCCCTCGCCGAGGCCGCGTTCATGACTGGCCTGGAGCGCAACGCCGACATCGTCAAACTCGCCTCCTACGCCCCGCTGCTCGCCAACGAGGACTACGTCCAGTGGCGGCCCGACCTGATCTGGTTCAACAACCACGCCTCCTGGAACTCCGCCAACTACGAGGTCCAGAAGCTGTTCATGACCAACGTCGGCGACCGCGTCGTCCCCTCCACGGCGACCGGAACCCCCACGGTCAGCGGCCCGATCACCGGTGCCGTCGGCCTGTCCACCTGGGCCACGAGCGCCGCCTACGACGACGTCACGGTCACCGCCGCCGACGGCACCGCCCTCTTCGGCGACGACTTCTCCGGCGACGCCGCCCGGTGGACCCACAACGGCACCGGGAGCTGGACGGTCGAGGACGGCGCGTACGTCCAGAGCGACACCGCCGCCGAGAACACCATGGTCACCGCCGGCGACCCGGCCTGGCACGACTACGACCTGCACGTGAAGGCCACCAAGAAGGCCGGCAAGGAGGGCTTCCTGGTCGCCTTCGGAGTCAAGGACACCGGGAACTACTACTGGTGGAACCTCGGCGGCTGGAACAACACCAGTTCCGCGGTCGAACAGGCCGTGGACGGCGGCAAGTCGACGCTGATCACCAAGGCCGGGTCGATCGAGACGGGCCGTGCCTACGACATCGACGTCAAGGTGCGCGGCCGCCAGGTCGAGCTGTACCTCGACGGCACCCTGTGGGGCGGCTTCACCGACGACAAGCCGGCCGAGCCGTTCCGTCAGGTCGTCACCGAGGACAGCGCCACTGGTGACCTCATCGTCAAGGTCGTCAACGCCCAGGCCGCCGACGCCCGGACCCAGATCGACCTGGGCGGCGCCCGGGTCGCCTCCCGGGCCCGGGTCACCACCCTCGCGGGCGAGCCGGACTCGGTGAACACCGAGACGAACACCCCGGTCACGCCCGTGACGTCCACCGTCTCGGGGGTCTCCGCGAAGTTCGAGTACACCTTCCCGGCGAACTCGGTCACCTTCCTGCGGATCAGGCAGCGGTAGCCGCTCAGTCCGGGCCCTGCCGCTCCAGCAGGGCCCGGCACTGTTCCGTCAGCGTGTCCATGCCGAGCGATACGGCGGTGGCCAGCGCCGACCGCAGCAACGGCACCGGATCGGTGTCCCGGCGGCCGGGCGGCAGCCGCAGCAGGGCGCGGGCCTGTTCGGCGCGGGCCCTGGCGGTGTGCGGCGGCGATGAGCCGACGACCAGCCGCTCCGCCTGCCGGAACCGGCCGAGCGCGGCGGCCGGGTCGCCCGCCACCAGATCCAGCAGCCCCACGGCCCGGTCCGTGGGCCCCAGCAGTACGACCGGCCAGCCCGCCAGCGCGAGGCCCTGCGGCACGAGTCCCAGGCGCCGCCGCAGCGCGGGCACCACCTCCGCGAGCGTCGCCTCGTGGCCGCCCCGGTCGTCGAGGGCCGCGCACACCTCGGCGAGCAGGAACAGCACGGGCACCGTCCAGCCGTCCGGCGGCATCCGGGTGAAGCCCGCGCTCTCCCGGGCGAACGCCAGCAGCCGGTCCGCGGCCTGTCCGTGCTCGCCGACCTCGCAGAGCGCGAAGGCCAGCCCGGCCCGCCAGATGGGGAAGTAGCCGTGCGTCTCCACCCCCTGGGCCAGTTCGGAACTGAACAGCTCCGCCATCCGGCCGCGCTCCCTGAGCAGCCAGTACGCCTGGCCCAGCCGGGTCTGGGAGAGGGTGTCCGCCGGTACCGAGAAGTCCGCCTCCAGACCGGCGACCAGGGTGCGCGACTCACCCGAGATCCAGTCGCCCGCGGAGTCGAACCTGCCGTACCAGAGGTCGAACAGGGTGCCCAGGGTGCACTGCTGCCAGCGGGCGAGGGTGCTGTGGGTGCGGGCCGCGTGCCGGGCGTGCTGGGCGCGGGTGCCCGCGGCTCCGTGCACCCGGCCGACGCGCAACTGGTCGATGGCGAGCGCGATCAACGCCTCGCCGCGGAAGTACGGCGAGCTGCCGCGCATCGCCGCGTCCAGCAGCCGCAGGGACAGCGACAGCGCCTCGGCGGCCGGTACGAAGTCGTACAGGCCCCAGCGGCACTCCGTGAGGATCTCGCAGCGGGCGTCGTCGTCGAGGCCGGCCGTGCCGAGCGCCTCCAGGGTCCTGCGGGCCAGATCCGCGCCCTGGCCGGGGCCCGCGGGCCGCCAGGCGGTGTCCTCGCTGATGCCCATCGACAGCTTCTTCGCCAGATGGGCGTTGAGCTGGAGGCGCAGTCCGGCGGCGACCGGTCCCTCGGTGCCCGCCAGCGCCGCGATGCCGTCACGCAGCAGGTGCAGCAGTTCGTGGTCGACCCGGCCGGGGTCCGACCAGCGCCGGGCCAGCCGTACCGCGGCGGTGGCACGGGCCTCGGGGTCGGACCCGGCGAGCCGGACCGCCTCCCGGTAGTGCTCGTCCGCCTCCTCCATCCGTCCGGCCAGGTAGTGGTGGTCACCGCGGTCCAGGCGGCGTCGGAACTCCGTGTCGAACGGTCCCGCGCGCGGCGTGCTCCGCTGCCGGGGTCCCGGCCCGCCCGACGGGGGCCGCCTGCGCGCCGGGTCCTGCGGTTTGCGGCCGGTGTCCGGGTCGGGATCCGTCACCAGGGCCACGAGTTCGCCGTGGGCCCCCAGCACGGTGTCGCAGAGTTCCGCCAGGTCGCGGGAGACCCGTCGGTGGCCGTTCTCGATGCGGCTGAGGAAGCCGCGGCTGCAGTGGACCAGCCCCGCCAGATCGGCGAGCGACAGCCCCGCCGCCATCCGGCGCTGCCGTAAGGCCTGCCCGAAGGCGCGCGCGTCCTCCTCCGCCTCGCTCATGGTGGTGCCCCCCAACCCCGATCTTTGACTGTTGCCAAATATGCCCTGGCAACACCTGATCGCTCCCGGCCTGCGCCGGATCGGAGGAACCTGGCTTGAAGGCGCAGCAGTACGCGCCCGGTTCAAGGTACGGGGGCAGGCAATGGGGTTCAGGAACGGGCGCGGCCGGCCGGCGAGCCGGGTACGGCGGGGGCTGCCGACGGACCGGACGGCCGACATCGGGGGAGCCGGTTCCCCGAACCCCATTGCCCGATCTTTTCAGCGGGAGAACGAAGTGGCTCGGGAGCGCGGTGGCGGTCTCGTATTCGCCGACTTGTCCTCGCGCGAGCAGAGGAAATGCATCCGCATTCGGACTGCGGAGATAGATGGAGATGAATTCCGTAAAGCAAATCAGTGGGTCCATTACGGCCATGTGTTGTGGGGGCCGTATTTCTTCATGTCCTACGACGCCTCGGTGCTGACCCGTGCCGCGCTGACGAGCCTGCGCAGGGCGTGGTTCCTGCGCCGGGTCGCCGCCCGCCACGGCGGGGCCCGTCTGCCCTGGCCGCCCGACTTCGACGCGCCGGGCCGTCAGCGGCCGTAGGCGGGCCGGCCCGACCGCGCCGGCCGAGCCGTCGCCATGCCGTCAGGGCCGTCGCTATGCCGTCAGGGCCTGTGCGAGGGCCTGGGAGACGGGCGCCCCGGTCAGCTGTTCCACGAAGAGGAACGAGCCCTGGGGGTTGATCTCCAGGAAGACGTACTCGCCCTCCGGGGTCAGCCGCAGGTCGGCCGCGCCGTAGTGGAGGCCGAGCCGCTCGCGCAGGGTGTGCAGGCCGGACAGGACCTCGGGCGGGAGGTCGTACGGGGTGAAGCGGACCGTCTGGTCCAGCCGCCAGTCGAGCGGGCTCGACCCCTCCTGGCTGTGGATCGCGGTGCCGAAGGTCCGCTCGCCGACCATGGTGACGCGCAGGTCGAGACGGGCCGGGATCAGGCGCTGGAAGAGGGTGGGCACCGGTACGCCCTCGCGCAGGGCGGCCAGGTCGGCGCGGTGCACCCGGCGGGTGGGCAACGGCGTGCCGAGGGTGAGGGCGGGGCGCGCGGCGACCGCCTTCACCACGATCCGCCCGTCCTGCCGTTCCCAGAACTCCGCCAGCTCCTCCGCGTCGCTGCTCACCAGGGTCGGCGGCACCGTCAGCCCGGCCATGTGTGCGAGGGCGAGCTGGCGCATCTTGTGGTCGGCGGCGGCCTCGGCCACGGGGGAGTTCACCCAGCGCGCGGAGCCGGCGAGGAGTGAGCCCAGCAGCGGTGCCTCCGCCTCGGCCCGCGCGAAGTCGGCGTACCGCTCGCCGAGCGACTCGGGGGCCCGCAGCAGCGTCTCGACGATCCGGCCGTCCGGTGTGCGCCGCATCCCCGGCCGGTAGAGGACCCCGCCGACGTCCCGCACCGCGAACCGGGTGTCGCCCCAGCCCAGCCAGGGGTCGCCGGGGTCGGTCAGGTCCCAGGTCAGTCGGAGGCCCCGGCGCAGTCCGTCGTCGTCGACGAAGACGACCCGCTCGTCGGGCAGGTGCCGCCGCACGGCCAGTGCCTCGGCGTGGTCACTGCGGCTGAGGATGAGAATGCGGGTCGTACCGGCCATGCCCCCTCGATTCATGTCGTCCCCCGGCCCACCGGCCCGTGCCGGCCCACCGGCCCGTGCCGGCCCACCGGCCCGTGCCGGCCCACCGGCCCGTAGCGGCCCCCGCGCCCCCGTGCGATCCGCCCGGTCACCCGGGACTCCCGCGTGCGTACCCCCGTCGAGTCGCGCGCCGGAGTCCCGGGCGGTCCGTGGGCCGGATCAGATGGTCGGGCCCTCGAACGTCAGGCCGGACGGGCCGTCGGCGAGCGCGGCGTCCGTCAGGGTCTCGACGTCGATCTCGGAGCCCGCGTACCGGGACCGGATGCCCTCGGGCAGCCGGACCGTCGGCGCGCCGGCCAGCAGCACCACGAAGGGCTGCGCCTGAAGCGGTTCGTTCATCCTGGTGTTCCTCCTCCCTGTTCCTCGGTGTCCTGCGGAGCTTCTTCCTTCAGCCACCCGCAGGAGAGCACCATGCGCTCGCCCCGGGTGACTTCCGTGACCGCGTGCCAGGCGTCCCAGGGGAAGAGGACGACGTCCCCGGGGAGCGCGGCCACGGTCTGCTCGGTGGGGGTGCGGACCTTGAAGGAGCCGCCCTCGAAGTCGATGCCGCGCCGGGACAGGTGCAGTACGGCGATCACGGGCGGGGCGCCCGGCCCGGTGTCCGTGTGCCATTCGATGCGCCGCCCGCTCGGCATGCTGATCAGTGAGGTGCACAGGCGTTCCCGCGACCCGCGCTGGGCCGCTCCCCCCGGGAGCCGGGCGGCCACCCGGCCGCGGAAGTCGGTGAACCTGCGCACCAGCGGGGCGTGCGGCAGGACGTCGTGGCACCCGGCCACGTACGTCAGCATCCGCACGCCCGCGCTGGGCCCCGTCGCCTCCGTGTAGAACACCGGGCTGCCCGACCAGACGGTCGTGCCCGCGGGCGCGGGTTCGCGCTCCCGGGAGATCTCCCGCTCCAGCGCCTGCCGCAGCAGGGTCGTCTCCCGGTCCGAGAAGAGACCCCGTACGACACTGAATCCACGCCGGTCCCAGAAGTGCAGAGTTTCGTTGATTTTGCTCTCGTAAATATCCATCGAGACGTCCCCCTTATTGCCTGAAGACGGTATCGCCGGACATTGCGGCCCACAAGTCCCCTTCGGCATATGGCGCCCGGAATATGGGTCGGGCTAATCTGAGGGCGGTGCCAGGAATCATCGTGGGGGGAAATCATGCGCTGTCCGGTGAGGCATCCCGTCGTCCTGCTGCCGGGGATTCTCGGCAGTGTGCTGGAGGGACCCGCGGGGCCTCTGTGGGCGCCGGGGCTGCCGGTGCTCAGGGCGCTGGGCGCGCTGCGCGACCCGGAGGCGGCCGGACACCCGTTGAACCCCGATCCGGAGGGGCCGCCCGTCCTGGCGTCAAGACTGTTTCCCGACGTAGCCGTGCTGCCCGGTCTGATCAGGATCAAGGGGTACTCGCAGACCGAGGCGTGGGTGCGCAGGCACTTCGCGGTCAGTGATGTCCCGGGCGGCGGGCTGCTCACGTTCCCCTACGACTGGCGGCTCGACAACCGGGTGCACGCCCACCGCCTCGCCAAGGAGATCGACGCCCACCTGCGGGCGTTCCGCGAGCGCACCGGGGCCGCACGGGCCCAGGTGGTGATCGTGGCCCACAGCATGGGCGGGCTGATCGCCCGCTACTACCTGGAGGTGCTCGGCGGCTGGCGGGACTGCCGGGCCCTGATCACCCTCGGCACCCCGCACCGCGGCTCCCCGCGCGCCCTCGACGCGCTGGCCAACGGCCACCGTCATCTGCCGGGGGTGGCCGCGCTCACCCGCCGGCTGCCCTCGGTCCACCAACTCCTTCCGGTGTACCCGGTGCTGGACTCCGGCTCGGGCCACCTGCGGCTCGCCGAGGCCGGTCCGCTGCCCGGCCCGCACCCCGGACTCCTCGCGGACGCGGTGGAGTTCCACCGTGAGATCGAGACGGCGGCCCGGGGCCCGGCGGACGGGCCGCGGGTCCTCGTACCGGTCGTCGGGACCCGCCAGCGCTCCACGCTCCAGTCCGCCCGGTTCGACGGCGGGGCGGTGCGCTGCACCACCGACCCGCCCGGACCGCGGGTCCCCGCCGAACTCGCCGACGGGGACGGCACGGTGCCCCGGCTCTCCGCCATGCCGGCCCATCTGCCGGAACATGAGTGCCGCTTCGTCGCGGAGGCGCACAGCGCCCTCCAACTGCCCCGGGTGCTGACCGGGCAGCTCCTGGAACTGCTGCGCCACCTGCAACTGCCGCACCTGCGGGACGTCCTGGGACCCGGCACGCCCGGATCGGCCGCCCCGGTCCCCGCGGCGATCAGCAGCGACCTCGACGACGCCTACCCGGCCTCCGCACCGGTCCGGCTGCGCGCCCGCGCGGTCGGCGGGACCCGGCCGCCCACCCGGCTGCACGCGTCGGTCACCGGGGGCGACGGTGCGGCGTACGAGGTGGACCTGCGTCGGACGTCGGAGCCGGGGGACGTCTGGTACGAGGCCGAACGCCACCTGCCGCCCGGCCTGTACGACCTCCGTCTCACCGCCGTCTCCGGCGCCCCCGAGCCGGATCCGGTGCAGGACTGCTTCGCGGTCCTGCCGGACGGCACCGAGGGCTAGGCGCGTCGCCGTGCGGGACCTCGTCTGGTACCGCGGGTCGGACACCTCGCTGGCCACCCTGGTCAGCGCGGACGCCCGGCACCTGCTCGGAGATCTGGGCACCGGGCCCGACCCGGACACCGTCGAGCACATCGTGCCGTTGGTGCGCGCGCTGTACGAGAAGCTGTCGCGCAGGGGCGTCAGTTGGTCGCCGAAGCCGTTCCGGGTCTCGGAGGTGGAGCACGGGGTGCGCTCCGCCTCGGCCGTCCTGGAGGGCGACCGGCGCGCCTCCTGCCTGGACATCTCCCTGCTCTTCGCCGGCTGCTGCCTGGGCTACGGACTGGTGCCGGTGCTGATCGTCCTGGAGACGCACGCCCTGGTCGCGGTGTCGCTGCGGCACCGCATCGACCCGACGGCGCTGGAACAGCGCACCGAGATCAACGTCGGCGGCGTGTGGCGGGCCCACCAGGAGGCCGCCTTCCGCGCCGAACTCGGGGCCGCCGACGCGGGCAGGTACCTGCTCGTCGAGTGCACCGGCGCCGTACGGATGCGCGCCCCCGAGGGCCCCGGGCACCCCGGGAACCCGGCCACCCCGGAGACCGCGGACCGCCGGGACGGACTGCTCTCCTTCGAGGCGGCGCTGCGCGCGGGCCGCCGCCAGCTCGATGTGTCCGACCGCGGCTTCCAGTTCGCCCTCGACCTGTTCGTGCTGCGCGACTACCTGCGGATGGGCGACGCCCCCGTACTCGGCACCTACCCGGGCGAACGCCCGGCCGTCACCCAGGCGGTCCGCGCCCTGGCCGCGTCCGGGCCCACCGGCCTCACCCCGGGACAGCTGGGCACCCTGGCCGACCAGCACGCCCGCACCCTCCCCGGCTACCAGGCGTACTGCTTCGCCGACTGGCGGCTGCGGCGCGCCGCCCACTTCGACCCCGCGCTGCCCCGGATGACGGTCGTCTCCGAGAGCGAGTACGGCACCCGGCTCGGCTCCGCGCCGGAGCAGACCTTCCACAGCCTGACCGATGTCCTGGACACCGCGACCGCCGAGGTCCTGGTGCTGCTCGGCCCCCCGGGCAGCGGCAAGTCCACCCTGCTCCACCAGGTACGCGCCGAGTACGGTCTGCGCGCCCTGCGCCGGCACGACTCCGCCGTGGCCGTTCTCGCGCCGCTCCGCGGCCACCGCTCGGCCGAGCCCCCGCTCCAGTGGCTCGACGGCGTGCTGCGCGGGCGCCATCCGGGACTGCCGCCGCTCGCCGACGTACTCGACCAGGGCAACGTCCTGGTCCTCCTCGACGGTCTCAACGAACTGACCGGCCCGGCCGACCTCCGGCGCGAGGACCTGCTGGTGAGCTGGCGGCAGGCGGTCGAGGAGATCGTCGCCCGCGGTCCCGGCAACCGGGTCGTCGCCTCCTGCCGCAGCCTCGGCTACGACATGGGCCTCGGCGGCGAGGACCACCGCACCGACCACCTCACCCTGCACGCGCCCGCCCCCGAGGACGTCGCCAGGGCGCTGCGGGAGGCGCTGCCCGGTCTGCGGCTGACCGAGCCGTGGCTGCGCGAGGCGGTCGGCCTGGCCGGCACTCCGTACACCCTGGGCCTGCTGGCCGAACTGCTGCGCGGCGGCGAGGGGATGGCCTCCGACCGGACCCAGCTGTTCAGCGGCATGCTGCGCGCCGCGCTGCGCCGCGAGTACCACCGGGAGAGCCGGGAGCGGCTGCTGACCAGCCTGATCACCGACCTGGACCGCCGCCGGCTGGCCCGTCCCGGGGCGTCCCGCTCCCATGAACTGCCCGGCAGGGAAACGCTGTTCCCCGCCTACGAGGAGCTCGCGTTCGCGATGCAGGGGCACACCGCGGGCGGTGCCGACGCCCCCGCCGTCCTGCTGGAGCGGTCCGAGGCGGACCGGCTGCTCGGCCCGCGAGCGGCCTCGTTGGTGCGGCTCGGCTTCGACCTGGGCGTCCTCGACGAGGACCTCGACTCCGGCCACCTCGGCTTCACCCACCCCGCGCTCCAGGACTTCTTCTCGGCCCGCGCGCTCGTCCGCCGCGGTGATGTGCCCGCGGTGCTGGGCGGCCGGGCCGCGGACGCGGACGGAACCGGCCCCACGCCGCCGTGGGAGCCGCTCGGCCCGCTGCCGGCCGACCCCTGGAGCGAGCCGGTCGTCCTCGCGACGGTGATGAGCGACCGGCAGGACGACCTGGTCGCCCGGATCATGGAGGCCGACCCGCTCACCGCGGCGCGGTGCGTCCTGGAGCCCGGCGTGAGCACGGGTGAGCCGCTCAAGGACGCGCTCCGTGGACGGCTGCTCGCGGCCATGACCTCCGACGCCGATCTGCGCCTGCGGGTGACGTCGGGCCTCCTCCTGGGCCGGCTGGGCGACCCCCGCCTGCGCCGGCGCGAGGGCCCGCTCGGCCCGTACGTCGAGCCGTCGATGGTCGCGGTGCCCGGCGGCCCGGGGCCCGTCGGCTGGGCCGGGGAGGCGGAGTCGAGCCCGGTCACCACGGTGGACGTGGCGCCGTTCGCGCTGGGCCGCCACGCGGTGACCAACGCGGAGTACGCCTGCTTCCTCGAAGGCGGCGGCTACGACGACCCGCGCTGGTGGCCCACCCGGGCGGCCCGCCGCTGGCTGCGCGGCCGGGAGACCCGGCACGGGCACCGTGCCCAACTGGAGATCCTGGCCCGCCTGGTGAGCGAGGAGGACCTCCTCGACCGGCAGCGCCTGGGCATGCTCTCGCCCGCGGAACGGGACGAACTGCTGGAGTACTGCCGTGCCGACCCGGGCCGGCGGGCGCGGCTCACCGCCCAGCGCTACCCGGACGTGATCCTGCGCGCCCCCGAGCACTGGAACGACCCGCGGCTGAACGGGGCCAACCAGCCGGTGGTCGGACTGTCCTGGTACGAGGCGACCGCCTACACCCTCTGGCTCGCGGCCCAGACCGGGATCGCCTACCGGCTGCCGACCGAGGCCGAGTGGGAGTCCGCCGCACGCGGCGGCCCCGAGGGCCGTGAGCGCCCCTGCGCCGACCACACCCGGCCGGCCCACGCCAACACCCTCGACCTGCGGCTGCGGAGCACCACACCGGTCGGCATGTTCCCCCACAGCGCGGCCCCCTGCGGCGCCCTCGACCTGTGCGGCAACACCAGCGACAAAACCAGCAGCATCTACGGCCCGCTCTTCTCCGACCCACCGTGGCAGGGCTACGCCTACCCCTACGACCCGGCCGACGGGCGGGAGAGCGCGGACACGCCGGTGTCCCTGTGGCGCGTGGTGCGCGGCAGCACCTGGCGGCACAGCGATCTCGTCGCGGGCTACCGCGTGGCGGGCAACCCCACCAGCAGGGGCTCGGAGACCGGGCTGCGGCTGGCCGGCCCCGTGGAGGCGGCGCGATGACCGGCCCGGCCGAGTTCGACGCGCTGGCCTGGTTCTACGACCGGTACTGGGGCCCCGAGTACACCGAGGCGGTGATCCGCCCGCTGCGGGGGCTGTTGCTGGAGCACCTCCCGCGCGACCGGCCTCTCCTGGACGCCTGCTGCGGCACTGGCCATGTCACGGCGCTGCTCGCCCGGTGGGGCTACCGGACCGCGGGGTTCGACCTGTCCCCGGCGATGCTGGCGCGGGCCCGGGTCAACGTTCCCGCGGCGCGGCTGTGGGTCGCCGACGTCCGGCGCTGCGGGGCGCGCTCCGGGGCCTTCGGCGCGGTGGTCTCGACCTACAACAGCCTCGACCACCTGCCCCGCGCCGGGGGCGGCCCGGAGCGGGCCCTCGCCGAGCTGGCGCGGGTGCTGGAACCCGGCGGGACGCTCTTCTTCGACCTGAACACCGCCGAGTCCGCCGCCCCGGCCTGGCAGGGCTCCTTCGTGGACCGCCGGGCCGACGCGGTCTGCCGTACCGAGTCCGGCTTCGACCCCGCGACCGGAACCGGCCGCGCCCGGTTGACGATCACCCGGGAGGGGAAGTCCGAGGAGGCGACCCTCACCCTGACCGTGCACCCCCTGGGAGAGGTCCTCGCGGCGCTGGGCCGCGCGGGCCTGCGCTGCCGACGGGTCCTGACGACGACCGAGCTGGGCCTGGACACCCTGCCACCGCGGCTCTTCGTGCTGGCGGAGCGGCCGAGGGAGGAGACGGGGCGACCCCAGGGAAAGATTGCATAAACGTGCAGTCGTGCGTATAGTCATGCCCTCAAGGAGGAGGATTCCATGACGGTACGTGTGGCGGTGGCCGGAGCGAGCGGATACGCGGGCGGCGAACTCCTGCGCCTGCTCCTCGCGCACCCGCGGGTCGAGATCGGCGCCCTGACCGCCAACTCCAACGCGGGACAGCGGCTCGGCGCGCTCCAACCGCACCTGCTGCCGCTGGCCGACCGCGTCCTGGAGGCCACCACGCCCGAGGTGCTCGACGGACACGACGTCGTCTTCCTCGCCCTCCCGCACGGCCAGTCCGCCGCCGTCGCCGAACAGCTCGGCCCCGACGTGCTCGTCGTCGACATGGGCGCCGACTTCCGGCTGCAGGACCCGGCCGACTGGGAGCGGTTCTACGGCTCCCCGCACGCCGGTACCTGGCCCTACGGCCTGCCAGAACTGCCGGGTGCCCGCGCCGCGCTGGAGGGGTCCAAGCGTGTCGCGGTGCCCGGTTGCTACCCGACCGCCGTCTCCCTCGCCCTCCTCCCGGCCTACGCCGCCTCGCTCGCCGAGGCCGAGGCCGTGATCGTCGCCGCCTCCGGCACCTCCGGCGCGGGCAAGGCACCCAAGACGCACCTGCTCGGCAGCGAGGTCATGGGCTCCATGTCGCCGTACGGCGTCGGCGGCGGCCACCGGCACACGCCCGAGATGAGCCAGAACCTCAGCGCCGCCGCGGGCGAGAAGGTGAGCGTCTCCTTCACCCCGACCCTGGCGCCGATGTCCCGCGGCATCCTCGCCACCTGCACCGCCAAGGCGAAGCCCGGCGTCACCGCCGAGTCCGTCCGCGCCGCCTACGAGAAGGCGTACGCCGACGAGCCCTTCGTCCACCTGCTCCCCGAGGGCCAGTGGCCCGCCACGGCGTCCGTCCACGGTTCCAACGCCGTTCAGGTGCAGGTCGCGTACGACGAGGCGGCCGGTCGCATCATCGCGATCAGCGCCATCGACAACCTGACCAAGGGCACCGCCGGCGGTGCCGTCCAGAGCATGAACCTCGCCCTCGGACTCGACGAGACCACGGGGCTGACCACGATCGGAGTTGCGCCGTGAGCGTGACGGCAGCGAAGGGATTCACGGCGGCGGGCATCGCCGCCGGGATCAAGCAGAACGGCAACCCCGACCTGGC
This sequence comes from Streptomyces sp. NPDC048002, assembly GCF_040653275.1. NCBI lineage: Bacteria > Bacillati > Actinomycetota > Actinomycetes > Kitasatosporales > Streptomycetaceae > Streptomyces > Streptomyces sp. NPDC048002. The sequence continues at coordinate 193,936 of NZ_JBEZNL010000012.1, forward strand.
CCTGGTGGTCAACACCGGGCCCCGCCGCGCCGCCGCGGGTGTCTTCACCGCCAACCGCGTCAAGGCCGCGCCGGTGCTCTGGTCCGAGCAGGTCCTCAGGAGCGGCGAGCTGACCGCGGTCGTCCTCAACTCCGGCGGCGCCAACGCCTGTACCGGCCCCAAGGGCTTCCAGGACACCCACGCCACCGCCGAGAAGGTCGCGGAGGCGCTGCACATCGGCGCGGGTGAGGTCGCCGTCTGCTCGACGGGCCTGATCGGCGTACTGCTCCCCATGGACAAGCTGCTGCCCGGCGTGGAGACGGCCGCCGCCCAGCTCTCCGAGCACGGCGGCGAGAAGGCCGCCATCGCCATCAAGACCACCGACACCGTCCACAAGACCTCCGTCGTCACCCAGGACGGCTGGACCGTCGGCGGCATGGCCAAGGGCGCGGGCATGCTCGCCCCCGGCCTCGCCACCATGCTGGTCGTCCTCACCACCGACGCCGACCTCGACAGCGCCGCCCTGGACGCGGCCCTGCGGGCGGCCACCCGCACCACCTTCGACCGCGTGGACTCCGACGGCTGCATGTCCACCAACGACACCGTGCTGCTCCTCGCCTCCGGCGCGTCCGGTCTCACCCCGGCCCAGGAGGAGTTCGCCGAGGCCGTCCGCGCCGTCTGCGACGACCTCGGCCAGCAGCTCATCCGGGACGCCGAGGGCGCCAGCAAGGACATCCGGATCGAGGTCGTCGGCGCCGCCACCGAGGACGACGCCGTCGAGGTGGGCCGCTCCATCGCCCGCAACAACCTCCTCAAGTGCGCCATCCACGGCGAGGACCCCAACTGGGGCCGCGTCCTGTCCGCGATCGGCACCACCCGGGCCGCCTTCGAGCCGGACCGGCTCAACGTCGCCATCAACGGCGTGTGGGTCTGCAAGAACGGCGGGGTCGGCGAGGACCGCGACAAGGTCGACATGCGCTTCCGCGAGGTGCACATCGTCGCCGACCTCGCCGCCGGGGCCGAGACGGCCACCATCTGGACCAACGACCTCACGGCCGACTACGTCCACGAGAACAGCGCGTACTCGTCATGAGCACCACCCGCAAGCACACCGCGCTGCCCAAGGCGCAGACCCTCATCGAGGCGCTGCCCTGGCTGGTCCGTCACAACGGCAAAACCGTCGTGATCAAGTTCGGCGGAAACGCCATGGTCGACGAGGAACTGAAGGCCGCCTTCGCCCAGGACGTGGTCTTCCTGCACCACGCCGGGCTCAAGCCGGTCGTCGTGCACGGCGGCGGCCCGCAGATCAGCGCCGCCCTCGACCGGCACGGCATCGTCAGCGAGTTCAAGGCCGGCCTGCGCGTCACCACCGAGGACGCCATGGACGTCGTACGGATGGTGCTGGCCGGACAGGTCCAGCGCGAGCTGGTCAACCTGCTCAACGAACACGGTCCGCTGGCCGTCGGACTCACCGGCGAGGACGCGCACACCATCTCCGCCACGAAGCACCGCCCGGAGATCGACGGCGAGTTCGTCGACATCGGGCGGGTGGGCGAGATCACCGCCATCGACACCGGTGCCATCGAGGCCCTGCTCGCCGACGGCCGCATCCCCGTCGTCTCCTCGATCGCCCGCAGCGAGGACGACGGCCACGTCTACAACGTCAACGCCGACACGGCGGCCGCGGCCCTCGCCGCCGCGCTGGGCGCCGAGACCCTCATGGTCCTCACCGACGTCGAGGGCCTCTACGAGGACTGGCCGAACTCCGACGAGGTGATCAGCCGGCTGACCGCCTCCCAACTGGAGAAGCTGCTCCCGGAGTTGTCCGCCGGAATGGTGCCGAAGATGGAGGGCTGCCTGCACGCCGTCCGCAACGGCGTGCAGACCGCCCGCGTCATCGACGGCCGGGTCCAGCACTCGATCCTGCTGGAGATCTTCACGGACTCGGGCATCGGCACGATGGTCGTGCCCGACGGAACCGAACAGGGGGAGTCGTGAGCAACCAGGAGCTGACCGCCCGGTGGCAGGGCGCGCTCATGAACAACTACGGCACGCCCAGGCTGCCCCTGGTGCGCGGCGAGGGCGCCAGGCTGTGGGACGCCGACGGCAAGGAGTACCTCGACTTCGTCGGCGGTATCGCGGTCAACGCGCTCGGCCACGCCCACCCGGCGGTCGTCGAGGCCGTCAGCCGGCAGATCGCCTCCCTCGGCCACGTCTCCAACCTCTTCGTCGCCGAACCGCCGGTCGCCCTCGCCGAACGGCTGCTCCAGCACTTCGGGCGCGAGGGCAAGGTCTACTTCTGCAACTCGGGCGCCGAGGCCAACGAGGCCGCCTTCAAGCTCGGGCGGCTCACCGGCCGGGGCCACGTCGTCGCCACCGACGGCGGCTTCCACGGCCGGACCATGGGCGCGCTCGCGCTGACCGGCCAGCCCGCCAAGCGCGACCCGTTCCTCCCGCTGCCCGGCGACGTCACCCACGTCCCCTTCGGCGACGCGCAGGCCCTGGCCGCCGCGGTCACCGAGGACACCGCGATCGTCGTCATCGAGCCGATACAGGGCGAGAACGGCGTGGTCGTGCCACCGCCCGGCTACCTCAAGGCGGCCCGCGCGATCACCGCCGCGACCGGCGCGCTGCTCGTCCTGGACGAGGTGCAGACCGGCATCGGGCGGACCGGACACTGGTTCGAGTACCAGGCCCACGACGGCGTCCTGCCCGACGTGGTCACCCTCGCCAAGGGCCTCGGCGGCGGACTGCCGCTCGGCGCGACCGTCGCCTTCGGCCGGGCGGCGGAGCTGCTCCAGCCGGGCCACCACGGCACGACCTTCGGCGGCAACCCGGTCGCGTGCGCGGCGGGACTCGCCGTCGTGGACACCATCGCGAACGAGGGACTGCTGGAGAACGTCAAGCAGCAGAGCGAGAGGTTGCGCGACGGAATCGAGTCGCTCGGCCATCCTCTGGTCGCCCATGTCCGGGGTGCGGGCCTCCTGCTGGGTATCGTGCTCACCGAGCCGCTCGCACCACAGGTGCAACAGGCGGCTCAGGACGCCGGCCTGCTGGTCAACGCGCCCGCCCCCGAGGTCGTACGACTGATGCCGCCGCTGAACCTGGGCGACGAGGAGGTGGACGCCTTCCTCGGGGCGCTGCCCGGCATCCTGGACCAGGTCCAAGGGGAGGACGGATGATCCGGAGAATGGGACGACGATGAGTCAGGCGCAGGACCACGAGCACGCGGGCGGCACCGGGCCCGCCGTGCCGCAGACCCGAACGGCCCGCCACCGCCGGATCGTCGACATCCTCAACCGGCAGCCCGTGCGGTCGCAGAGCCAGCTCGCCAAGCTGCTCGCCGACGACGGTCTGACGGTCACCCAGGCGACGCTGTCCCGGGACCTCGACGAGCTGAACGCGGTCAAGATCCGCAACACCGACGGCGACCTGATCTACGCGGTGCCCAGCGAGGGCGGCTTCCGCACCCCGCGCGCGCCGCTGGGCGGGTCGGCGAAGGAGGAGCGCATGCGGCGCCTCTCCCAGGAACTGCTGATCTCCGCCGAGGCGTCGGCGAACCTCGTGGTCCTGCGTACGCCTCCCGGGGCGGCCCAGTTCCTCGCGTCGGCCATCGACCAGGCGGAACTGCACGACATCCTGGGCACGATCGCCGGCGACGACACGCTGCTGCTGATCAGCCGCGACCCGACCGGCGGCCAGGCCCTGGCGGAACACCTCCTCCGCCTGGCCCAGAACGGCCACTGACAGCGAGCCCTACGGGCCCGGGAGCCGACCCTTCGGCACTCGGGCCCCGACGGCGTTCCGGCCGGGGGCGCGCGCCGGGGCGGTCCGGCCCGGACACTCTGTCGGCCCGAAGCCGGCTCAAGCGGTGGAGCCGGATGGCGTGGCCGTGCCAAGGCAGACCGAGGGCGGGACGCCCAGCGTCCCTGGTGGGGCTGAGAGCTCCGAACAAAAGTGGAGCCCGGCGGGCGGCGCCCGGCACGCGCGCTCGCGGCGTTGCCGAAAGGCCCTGGTAGCTCCGCTACCAGGGCCTTTCGGCGCCTTGCGATCGCAC
>NZ_JBEZNL010000013.1:0-152499 GCF_040653275.1 Streptomyces sp. NPDC048002
GACAACGCGGTGCCGCTCCCGGCGATCACGGCGTCCCTGTTCGCGCGGTTCGCCTCGCGTCAGGACGACTCCCCGCAGATGAAGATGATCGCGGCCCTGCGCAACCAGTTCGGCGGCCACGCGGTGGAGTCGAAGTAGGTCACCAACACGGTTCCGCACAGGCCGTGTTGACACCCACGGTTCGGCCGGGTCAGAGTCCCCAGCGATGGAGATCAACGATCTGACACCGGCCGAACTGCGGGTCCGGGAGGCGTTCGCCACCGGTACGGCGGTGGACCTCCGCGACGACGGAGCGGACGAGCTCGGTCCCGAACGCTCCGTCCGCGCCCGGCTGTTGCGGTCCCTGCTGCTGAACGGACCGCACGAACCGGGGGAGATCGCCGCAGTCAAGCTGTCCGGCGCCCGCATCACCGGCGTCCTCGACCTGCGGCACGCGACCGTCGACTGCATCGTCCGGCTGAGCGACTGCCGCTTCGACACGGCTCCCGACCTGTCCGGCGCCCAGCTGAAGTACCTCAACCTCAGCAACTCCGAGCTGCCGGGTCTGAGTGGGGCCCGTATGCGGGTGGACGGCAGTCTCCGGCTCACCGGCTGCCGGTTCGGCGGCCAGGTCCATCTGGGCGGTGCCCAGATCTCGGGGGCGCTCTTCCTGGAACGGGCCGAGATCAACGGCGTGGACGCGGCACAGCCGGTCCTGGGGCTCAACCAGGTGACCGTCGAGGACGAGCTGTGCGCGCCGGAGCTGCGCGTCGAGGGCGAGATCCGGCTCAGCGGCGCCCGCGTGGGCGGTTCGGTCAACCTGGAGGACGCCCGGCTGAACCACCCCGGCGGCACCGCCCTCGACGCCGAGTCCCTGGACGTCGGCGCCAATCTGCTCGGCCGCCGGCTGACGGCCCGGGGCCGGATCGACCTGCGCGGCACGCGGATACCGGGGCGCCTCGACCTGCTGCGGGCCACCCTGTCGAACCCCGGGAACACCGCCCTGCGGGCCAGTAGTTGCGTCATAGCAGAACTCTGGCTGCGGGGCGGCCCGCAGATCAGCGGCCGGCTCAATCTGCGCCGCGCCCAGATCGAACAGCTCCATCTGGAGCCGGAGATGCTGCCCGAGGAGGTGCGGCTCCTCGACCTCACCTACACCTTCCTCACTCCGCACGAGCCCGTGGAGCGTCGGCTGCCGATGCTGGAGCGGGACGGAGTCACCTACGACCCGCACGGCTACGAGCAGTTGACCGCCGCCTACCGGCGCAGCGGCGACGACCACGCCGCCCGGCACGTCCAGCTCGCCAAGCAGCGGCGGCACCGCACCACGCTCTCCTGGTACGGCCGGCTGTGGGGCCATGTCCAGGACGCCACCGTCGGCTACGGCTTCCGTCCCCTGCGCGCGCTCGGCTGGCTGCTCTCCCTGCTGGCCATCGGCGCGGTGGCCTTCGCCGTGCACCGGCCGCCCGCCCTCAAGCCCGCCGAGGCACCGGACTTCAACCCGGTGTTCTTCGCCCTGGACCTGCTGGTGCCGGTGATCTCCTTCGGTCAGGAGGCCGCCTACGCGCCCGAGGGCTGGTCCCAGTGGCTGTCGTACCTCCTGGTGCTGGCGGGCTGGATCCTCGCCACGACGGTCCTCGCCGGCGTCACCCGTACCGTCAGCCGCCAGTGACCCCCCGCACCCCGTGCTGCGCCGCCAGCCGGACCGGGGCGTTCGCCGCTCCGTAGCCCTCGTGGCCGGGGTCGCGCTGGACGAGTTCGAAGAAGACGTGTCCCACGGTCCGGGTGTAGCAGTGCCGGAAGGCGCCGCCCTCGTCGCGGTCGTAGAGGACGCCCAGTTCGCGATAGGTCTCCAACTCCCCCTCGGGGAGGTCGAAACGGGCCGCGAGGTCGTCGTAGTAGTTGGCGGGGACCGGCAGCAGACGGCCGCCGGCCGCACGGAACGCGCGGGCCGCGGCGACGACGTCGTCCGTGGCGAGGGCGATGTGCCGGGCGTGCACGGTGTCGTCGCCGGGGGCCGCGCCGACGGTGAGGGCGATCCGGACGCTGCCACGCGTCACCCCGAGCGGCGCGGCTTCTTCACCGGCTTCACCCTCAGCGGCACCCAGGGCGGACGACATGAAGCAGATCATCGACCTGCGGCCCGTCTGTCACCGGCTCGAGGAACGCATACGCGCGCACGTCGTCCTCTGCTGGCTCGCCCTCCCGTTGATCCGCATCATCGAGACCACCACCGGCGCCGCCTGGACGACCGTCCGCCGCGAGCTCCATCGGCTCCACCTCGGTACGTTCACCGGCCAGACCGGCCTGTTCCGCCAGGTCACCGCCCTCACCAAGCCCCATGGGGACCTGCTGGCCAAGCTGAACATCCCCGCACCGAAGCAGATCATCGCGCTCGAACTCACACCCCGCTGACCAGCACGAACACCAGCGCCTAGAGAAACGCCTCTCAGGCGCCCTCACCCGTGTCCGCGCAGGTCATACCCCAGATCCGCGACTCTAGGACGCTGAATTGCGCGGAACGCAGGCCGGCGGAGCTGTGCGCGGCTCACCCCGGTCGGTTCTGCTGTTCGATGTACTGCCTGACCGCGGACAGCGGGGCGCCGCCGACGGTTCCGGCGAAGTAGGAGCCGGACCAGAGTTTGCTGGCCCGCCAGTAGTGGGGCACCAGGTCGGGGAACTCCTGATGGAGGCGGCGGGAGGAGACGCCCTTGAGGGAGTTGACCAGTTTGGTGACGGCGACCTTGGGCGGGAAGTTCACCAGCAGGTGGATGTGGTTGTCCTCGCCGTTGAACTCCACCAGTTCGCAGTCGAAGTCCGTACACACCGCCCGCATGATCTCCTCCATGCGCCGCAGGTGGGCAGCGGTGAACACCTTGTGCCGGAACTTGGTCACGAAGACCAAGTGGACATGCATCGCGAACGTACAGTGCCGACCAGTTCTGATCTCCTGCATCTCACTCATAAACCAAGTATGTAGCGTGGCAGGTATGCAGCTTCGGTACGCCTTCAGGTTGTACCCGAACGCTGTCCAGCAGGCCGCGCTGGCGAGGGCGTTCGGGTGCGCCCGCGTCGTGTTCAACGACGCGGTCCGCGCCCGCGAGAACGCCCGGAAGGCCGAGCAGCCTTTCCCGAAGATCGGGGAACTGTCCACACGGCTGATCACCCAGGCCAAGACCACCCCGGAACGCTCCTGGCTGGGCGAGGTCTCCGCCGTGGTGCTCCAGCAGTCCCTGCGGGACGCCGAGACCGCGTACCGCAACTTCTTCGCCTCCCTCACCGGCCGGCGCAAGGGCCAGAAGCTCGGCCCGCCCCGGTTCAAGTCCCGCAAGGATCACCGGCAGTCGATCCGGTTCACCGCGAACGCCCGCTGGAAGATCACCGACGCGGGCCGCCTCGACCTGCCGAAGATCGGTACGGTGAAGGTGAAATGGTCCCGTACCCTGCCCGCCACACCGACCTCGGTGACCGTGATCAAGGACGCGGCGGGACGGTTCTTCGCGTCCTTCGTCATCGACACCGACCCCGCCACCGACCAGGCCCGGATGCCGCAGACCGAGAACACCATCGGCATCGACCTCGGCCTCACTCACTTCGCCGTTCTGTCCACCGGCGAGAAGATCGACTCCCCGCGCTTTCTGCGGCGCGCGGAGAAGAAGCTGAAGAAGGCCCAGAAAGAGCTGTCCCGCAAGCAGAAGGGATCGAAGAACCGGGCCAAGGCACGGGTGAAGATCGCCCGCGCCCACGCCAGAGTCGCTGACGCGCGCCGTGAGTTCCACCACCAGCTCTCCACCCGGCTGATCTCCGAGAACCAAGGGATCGCCGTGGAGGACCTGTCGGTGGCGGGACTGGCCCGTACCAGGCTGGCCAAATCCGTGCACGACGCGGGCTGGTCACAGTTCATCAACATGGTCAAGTACAAGGCCGAGCGGTACGGCCGCACTCTGATCAAAATCAGCCGGTTCGAACCGTCCAGCCAGATCTGTTCGACCTGCGGCCACCGCGACGGCCCCAAACTCCTGAGCGTCAGGGAATGGACCTGCACCGCCTGCGGCACGCTCCACGACCGGGACACCAACGCCGCACTCAACGTGAAGACGGCCGCCGGACTGGCGGTGACAGCCTGCGGAGCGCCGGTAAGACCAGAACCCGTTCTGGCACAGCGCGAAGAAACAGGAAGCCACGGATTCCCGACCGGAAACCGTGCCGCGTAGCGGCACGGCAACCCGTCAGGGAAGGCCAGAATCCTCGCCCTTCAGGGCGAGGAGCATGTCAAGTCATCCGCCGCAAGCTCGACGAGACCCCGGCGTTCGCACAGCAGGCGGCGACCGAGGGCGTCGTGAAGCTGCCGCTCGCGGTGCTGCTGCGCGAGCACTGGGCGGACGTGCTGCGGGTGATCGCGGCGGCGCTGGTCGCCTCGGTGAGCACGATCTTCACGGTGTGGGCGCTGGCGTACGCCACCAGCGACTCCGTCGGCATGAGCCGGTCGTCGATGCTGTGGGTCGGCGCCCTGGCCAACCTCGTCGCGCTCGCCGCGATCCCCCTGTGGGCCACGCTCTCGGACCGCGTCGGCCGCCGCCCGGTGTTCCTGGTCGGCGCGGCCGGCAGCGCGGTCATGATGTTCCTGTACCTGTGGTCGATCTCGACCGGCAACTACCCGCTGACCCTGCTGCTCGGCGTCGTGACCTTCGGTGTCGTCTACAGCGCGGCGAACGGCGTGTGGCCGTCCTTCTACGGCGAGATGTTCTCGACCCGGGTCCGGCTCTCCGGCATGGCGATCGGCACCCAGATCGGCTTCGCCGTCGCCGGTTTCGCGGTGACCTTCGCGGCGCAGATCGCCGGCCCCGACGGGGACGACTGGTCGGCGGTGGCGCTGTTCACGGCGGCCCTGTGCGTGCCCCCGGTCGTCGCGGCCCTCACCGCCCGGGAGACCCACAAGGTGCCCACCGAACTGCTCGGCGGGCGTGCCCCGGAGGAGGAGACGCGGCGGGAGACCGTGACGGCCTGATCCCCGTCACGCCCGGCCGGACCCCGGATGCCGCCATGGCTCCGGGGTCCGGTACGTCGGGCGTCGGACCGGCGCCCGCTCCGCGGGACTTGAACCTGACACCGGTGTCAGGCCGGACCCTCCCGCCATGACCACAGCCCAGGAATCGCCTCCCTCCACGGCGCTGCCCCGACCCGCACTCCTCGCCCTGGCCACCGCCGTCTTCGTCACCAGCCTCACCGAGACGCTCCCGGCGGGCCTGCTGCCCGCGATGAGCGAGGACCTCGCGGTGAGCGAGTCCGCCGCCGGACAGACCGTGACCGTCTACGCCGTCGGTACGGCACTGACCGCGATCCCGCTGTCCGCGGTCACCGCGCACTGGCGGCGCAAGCGGCTCCTGCTGGCCGCGATGGCGGGCTTCGCCGCTGCCAACACGGTCACCGCCGTTTCGGCGAGCTATCCGCTGACCCTGGCGGCCCGTTTCACGGCGGGGGTGGCGGCGGGCCTGGCCTGGGCGCTGCTCGCCGGCTACGCGCGCCGGCTGGTGACACCGGCCGTGCAGGGCAGGGCCGTCGCGGTCGTCATGGCGGGGGTTCCCGTGGCGCTGGCGGTCGGGGTGCCGGCGGGCACGTTCCTGGGCGAGGCGTTCGGCTGGCGGACCGCGTTCGCCCTGATGACCGCGGTCACCGCGGTCCTGCTCGGCTGGATCGCGGTGGGGGTGCCCGACCGGCCGGGGCAGGAGCGCGCGGGACGCACCCCGGTGCGCGCGGCGCTCACCGCGCCGGGTGTCGTCCCCGTCCTCTTCGTGACCCTGGTGTTCGTGCTCGCGCACACCGTCCTGTACGCCTATGTCGCCACGTTCCTGGACCGCCACGGCATGGGCGGCTCGACCGACCTGGTGCTGCTGGTGTTCGGCGGCGCCTCGCTGCTCGGCATCGTCGGGGTCGGCGCCCGGATCGACCGTCGGCTGCGCGCGCTGACCGTGGCGAGCGTGCTGCTGGTGGGCGCTGCGGCGGCGCTGCTGGCCGCCTTCGCCGACCGGCTGCCGCTGGTCCTGGCCGCCGCCGCCCTGTGGGGCCTCGGCTGGGGCGGCGCACCGACCCTGCTCCAGACCGCGGTGGCCGACGCGGGCGGCCGGCACGCGGACGCGGCCCAGTCGATGCTGGTCACCCTCTGGAACGCGGCCATGGCCGGGGGCGGAGTGGTCGGCGGTGTCCTGCTCGGCCTCTTCGGCACGACCGCGCTCCCGTGGAGCGTGCCCGTACTGCTGGTCCCCGTGCTCGGCGCGGTGTGGGCGGCGCGCGAGCACGGGTTCCCGAGGCCCGGGGTTCAGCCGCGCCGGGGAATGCCGTAGACCCGTTCCACCGCGATCCGCAGGACCAGGCGGCGGTCGCGGACCATGGCGGCGCGGAAGTCGTCCCAGTCGGGGTGTTCGCCGAGGACGTCACGGTAGAGGCGGGCGAGTTCGTCGACCGTGGCGTCGTGCGGGTCCTCGGCGACGGGCGTGAGTGCGGCGGTGCCCTCGGCGACCGTGTACGCCCAGCGGTCGGCGCTGGTGACGTGGTACGAGGCCCTCGGGTCGCGGCGCAGGTTGCGGGTCTTGGCCCGGTCGTCCGTGATCGAGATCCGGAGGATCCGTTCGTCCGGGTAGTAGGCGTGGCTGACGTTCGACAGCTGGGGGCGGCCGTCGCGCTTGAGGGTCACCAGCACACCGCCGTGGCCCTCGGAGAGCAGTTGGAGCAAGGCGTCTTCGGTCAGGTCCTGAGTCATGTCCCGGTAACGGGGCGGGGCGAGCGGGACATTCCCGCACCCCGGTCCGTAGACAGTGTCTACTACGGCCTGGTAGACACGGACCATGCGGGAATCGGAGACAGGACTGCGGGAGCGACTGGTCGACGTCGGTGCGGAACTGCTGGCCGCCGAGGGGGTCGAGGCGCTCACCCTGCGGGAGATCGCCCGGCGGGCCGGTGTCTCGCACGGAGCGCCGCGCCGCCACTTTCCCACCCATCTGGAGCTGTTGTCGGCCATCGCGCGCCGCGGCTTCGTCGAACTGGCGGACCGGGCGACCCGGGCCGTCGACGGCGTCGAGGGCCCGCGCTCCCAACTGGCCGCACTGGCACGGGAGTACCTCCGCTTCGCGGTGGACCGGCGCGGCATGTACGAGCTGATGTTCCGTCACGATCTGTTGAAGAGCGGACACCTGGGGCTGCGGGACACCAGCCTGCCGCTGTTCGGGCGGCTGGTGGAGCTGGTCGGCCGGGTCCGCCCGGACCTCGACGCCCGTCTCGCCGGGGGCGCCCTGTGGGCCAACCTGCACGGAGTGGGCCAGCTGTGGGGCTGGGGCAGCCTCCAACTGGCCGTCGGTACAGGCGACTTCGACCGCATGGTGGAGGCCGTTCTGGCCGTCCACCTCGGGCCGGAGGTGGCGTGAACCCTCGCGCGGCGCTCGCCGCGAGCGTGGCGGGCGCGGTGATCGTCGTCCTCGACGGGACTGTTCTCACCCTCGCCCAACCCGCGCTCCAACGGGACCTCGGGGCCACGCACGCCCAGGTGCAGTGGACCAGCACCGGCTATCTCGTCGCCGTGGCGAGCCTGCTGGTGTTCGCGGGCCGGCTCGGCGACCGCTTCGGCCACCGGCGCGTGTGCGTGCTCGGGATGATCGGCTTCGGGGCCACCTCCGCCGGCATCGGCCTCGCGTCCGGCATCGGCTGGGTCATCGGACTGCGGGTGGCGCAGGGTGTCTTCGGGGCTCTGTTGCAACCGGCCACCCTCGGCATGCTGCGGGCCGTGTACCCGGTGGACCGGCTGCGCGGGCCGATCGCCGTGCGCACCGCGGCCATCGGCGTGGCCGCGGCCGTCGGCCCGCTGCTCGGCGGCGCCCTGGTGGCGGGCCCCGGCCGGCGGGCCGTGTTCTTCCTCAACGTCCTGCCCGCGCTCGCGTTCGGCCTGCTGGTCCTCACCGCGCGCGTCCCCGAACCGACCGCGCCGGTCCGCCTCGACCTGACCGGAGCCCTCCTGCTCGCCGTGGCCCTGGCCACGCTGGTGCACGCCCTGGTCGCGCTCCCGGACCAGGCTCCCGCACTGCTGGTGGCGGCGACGGCCGGTGTCCTGTTCGTCCGTCACGAACGCCGTACGGCGCACCCCTTGCTGCCGCCGGACGTGATCGGCCGACCGGCGGTCGGTGCCGCGCTCGGCGCGCTGGTCGCCGCGTCCGCCGCCCTGTCCGGCGCGCTGTTCGTCGGCACCTACCTCCTCCAGGACACCCTCGGTCTCGACCCCTTCGGCAGCGCGCTGCGCTGTCTGCCGCTGGCCGTCGCCATGGTGGGTGCCGCGCCCCTGTGCGCGGTGCTGCTGCGCCGGGCCGGGGCCCGCCGTACCACCGTGACCGCGCTCGCCGTCCTCGCCGCGGGCGTCCTGCTGCTCTCCCGCGCCACCGGAACGCTCGGCCTGTGCACCGGATTCGCCCTGCTGGGAGCCGGGTTCGGCACGGTGATGGTGGCGGCCACGCATGTCGTTGTCCGGGCGGCCGCCGTCGAGACGGCCGGAGTGGCGGGCGGGCTCCAGCAGACCGCGATGATCATCGGGCCCGTGCTGGGGGTGGCGGTGGCGACCCTGCTCATGGGTCCGGACGGGGGCGCCGGACTGCCGTTGACGGTCCTCGCCGGGGTCGCCGTGGCGGGCACGGTGGCGGGCCGCACGCTGCCGGGACGTTTCATCCCGGTCGCGAACGAGCACCGCGATCCCAGGGACCGCGCACCGGTTCCTGGGCGACGATGAGGTCGGAGGCCGTTTCGGCCGGACGGGCCGGAGCAGCCTCGACGGTTGCAGGCGTAAGGAGAGCGATGGCACTGCTGCGACAAGAGGCCGAGCCGGGCGAGGTCGGCCTGGACGCGAAGGCACTGGACCGCCTGGACCAGCACTTCGCCCACTACGTCGACGAGGGCCGGCTGCCCGGCTTCCTCGTCTCCGTCGCCCGTGGCGGACGCGTCGCGCACCTCACCACGCACGGCCACCGCGACGTGGCCGCCGGACTGCCGGTGACCGCCGACACGATCTGGCGGATCTACTCCATGACCAAGCCGGTCACCGCGGTGGCCGCGCTGCTGCTGGTGGAGGAGGGCAGGCTGTCGCTGGACGACCCGGTGGGCCGCCATCTGCCGTGCTTCGCCGAGCCGCGCGTCCACGTCGAGGGCTCCGGCGCCGACGTACGCACCCGGCCGGCCGCCGGCCCGATGCTGATCCGGCATCTGATGACCCACACCGCGGGGCTGACCTTCGCCTTCTACCACTGCCACCCCGTCGACGCCCTCTATCGGGAGGCCCGGCTGGACTCGGCGGTGCTGCCCGGCTCGGACCTGGCCGAGACCGTCGAGGTGTACGCCAGCCTGCCGCTCCAGTTCGACCCGGGCACGCAGTGGAACTACTCCGTCGCCAGCAACGTCCTCGGCCGGGTCATCGAGGTCGTCTCCGGACAGCCGCTCGACGAGTTCCTCACCGAGCGCGTCTTCCGCCCCCTCGGCATGACCGACGCCGGCCTGCACGTCCCGAACGAACGGGCCCATCTGCTCTCTGAGTTGTACGGCGAGACCGAGGAAGGCGGCATCTCGCCGATCCCCGGGCTCCCCCTGCGGGGCCGTCCCCGCTTCCTCTCCGGCAGCGGCGGCATCGCCGCCTCCGCCCATGACATCCACCGTTTCATGGAGTTGCTGCGCCGCCGCGGCGAACTCGACGGCACCCGGCTGCTCGCGCCCTCGACCGTCGACCTGATGACCACCAACCGGCTGCCCGGCGGCGCCGAACTGCGCTCCTTCGGCAGCCACCCCGCCCACGACGAACCCAACAACGACGGCATGGGCTTCGGCCTCGGTGTCTCCGTGGTCGTCGACCCCAGCCGCACCCGCGCCCCGGCCGGACTCGGCACCTACGGCTGGAGCGGCGCGGCGACCACGACCTTCTGGATCGACCCGACCCGCGATCTCACGGTCCAGTTCATGACCCAGGTCCGCCCGAAGACCCCGCACACGATGTTCCCGGACCTCAAGCGCCTGGTGCACGAGGCGGTCACGGAGTGACACCCGCCTCCCGCGCCGCGCCGATCACGGCCCAGGCGGCCGCGGCGTCCTGGATGCCGAGGCCGACGCTGTTGTAGTAGACGATGTCCTCGGGCCCGCGCCGCGCGACGCGGGCCCCTGTCAGCACCGCGCCCAGCGGGATCAGGTCCTCGGCGCTCAACTCGCCTGCGTGCAGCGCGTCCACCACCGGTCCCGCGTGGTGGGTGGCGGTCCCCGGATCGTCCACGACGACGGCGGCGGACCGCCGCACGACCTCCGCGTCGACCTCGCGCCGGGTGGGTTCGAAGGAGCCGACGCTCACGACCGTGCAGCCCGGTTCCAGCCAGGCGCCCCGGACGACGGGAGTGCGGCTGAGGGTGCAGGCGGCCACGAGCGAGGCACCGGTCACCGCCTCCTCGGCGCCGCGGACCGGCTCGACGGGCAGGCCCAGATCGGCGGTCAGGGTGCCGGCGGCGCGGACCCGGTTGCGCTCGGTCGGGCTCCACAGCCGTACCGACTTCAACTCCCGCACCCGGGCGAGGGCACGGGCGTGGGCGAGCGCCTGGGTTCCGGAGCCGAGGATGCCCAGGTCCGCCGGGCCCGCCGGGGCCAGCGCGTCGACGGCCACGGCACTGCCCGCCGCCGTGCGCAGCGTGGTCAGCGCGGTGCCGTCCAGGACCGCGACGAGCCGGCCCGTCACCGGGTCCAGGGCCGTGACGACGGCGTGCACGGAGGGCAGTCCGGCGGCCGCGTTGCCCGGATTGACGCTGCCGATCTTCGCGACCGCCCCGGTGTCCGCGGACAGCCGGGACAGGTAGGCGAACAGGACACTGTCGTCGAAGCGGCTCGGGTGCATGATCTTCTCCGGCGCGTCGGCGCCGGTGGTGCCGAGGGCGACGAAGGCGGCACGCTGGGAGGCGATGGCCGCGTCCGGGGTGAGCAGTCCGGTCACCCGGTCGCCGGAGAGGAAGAGGACGTCGTCGGTCATACCCTCTTCCTGTCCGGGCGGCCCGCGCCGGAATCAGGACCAGTGCGCCACGGCGTCCAGATGGGGCAGGTGGTGGTCCAGGCGCTCCCGCTTGGTGCGCAGGTAGGTGATGTTGCTCTCGCACGGCGGGATGAGCAGCGGGACCTGCTCGGCGACCGTGATCCCGTGTTCCAGCAACGCCTCCCGCTTGCGCGGGTTGTTGGACATCAGCCGGACGCTGCGCACTCCGAGGTCGTCCAGGATGCGCGCGGCGACCCCGTAGTCGCGCGAGTCGACCGGCAGGCCGAGCGCGAGGTTCGCCTCCACGGTGTCCAGGCCCTCCGCCTGGAGCGCCATCGCCCGCAGCTTCGCCAGCAGTCCGATGCCGCGGCCCTCGTGCCCCCTCAAGTAGACGACGACACCGCGTCCTTCGGCGGCGACCGCGCGCAGGGCGGAGGCCAACTGGTCGCCGCACTCGCAGTGCTGGGAGCCGAACGCGTCACCCGTGAGGCACTCCGAATGCAAACGGGTGAGGACGTCCTCGCTGCCGATGTCGCCGTAGACCAGAGCCACTTGCTCGTCACCGCGGTCGTGGTCGAGGTAGCCGACCGCGCGGAATTCCCCGTACACCGTGGGCAGCGGCGTATTCACCATGCGTTCCACACCGGTGCGGTCGGGAGACTTCTTTCCGAGTACGCCAACTTTTTCTGTCATGATCTGGTTCCTAAGCAGAGACGAAAGGCCGTGAAAAGATGAGTGGTTCGGGAACGCGATCGGCACACGGGCTGGTGCCGGCGGACACCACGGAGGACGTGCGGACGCGCGGGGTCGGCGTCTCACGCCAGGTCGCCGTCCTTCCCGTCGGCAGTTTCGAACAGCACGGCCCCTTCCTGCCGCTCGCCACGGACACGCTCATGGCCTGTGCCGTCGCCCGGGAGATCGCCGCCGCGTACCCGGTGCACCTCCTTCCCCCGGTGACGATCTCCTGCTCGCACGAGCACGCGGCGTGGCCGGGGACCGTCAGCATCTCGTCGGTGACCCTTCATGCGGTGGTACGGGACATCGCGGATTCGCTCCGCCGTTCCGGCGTGGACGCCCTGGTGGTGGTCAACGGCCACGGCGGTAACTATGTGCTGGGCAACGTCGTTCAGGAAGCCTCCGCGCGCGGTGAACGGATGGCGCTGTTCCCGGCGGCGGAGGACTGGGAGGCGGCGCGGGAGCGGGCCGGGGTGGTCACCTCTCTCCTCACCGACATGCACGCGGGGGAAATCGAGACCTCCGTTCTGCTGCACTGCCATCCGGAAATGCTGCGGCCCGGACACGAGACCGCTGACTTCGTCGCGGACGATCGCCGGCATCTGCTCTCCCTCGGTATGTCCGCCTATACCGATTCGGGTGTCATCGGGCGTCCCTCCCTGGGATCGGCGGAAAAAGGAAAGGAAATCCTGGCGAGTCTGGCGGAATCCTTCGGCGCGTATTTCGCATTGCTGACCGGGGATTCGGGGGACGGCCCGGCCGCGGGGTAGCCGGAGCGCCGCCGGGCGACCAGGACCAGGGCGCCCGGCAGGCTCGCCGCGAGACACAGCACGCCGTACACGACGGCGACGGTCAGCCCGTCGCCGGCGCCGAGTCCGGCGGCGCCGAACGACCAGGCGGTGACGCCCTCGCGGGGGCCCCAGCCGCCGACGTTCAGCGGCAGGCTCATCGCGAGCAGGGCGAGCACCCCGAGCGGCAGCAGTACGGCGACGGAGGCCCCGACGCCCGCGGCCCGGGCCGCGAGGACGAACGTGGCCAGGTGTCCGGCCAGTACGACCACCGAGGACACGGCGACGCCGGTCCCCACGCGCCGGGCCGGCAGAACCGGGCCGGTCTCGCCGCGGGCGGCACTCCGGGCGCGGCGGGCGGTCGAGCGGCTCATCCGCAGCGCCACGACGACCGCGAGAACGCCGAGGACGGCGAGCGCCAGCAGCGGCATGACGTGCCGGGCCTCGGACCGGACCGGGGACGGCATGGTGAGCAGGACGACGGCACCGACCACGGCCAGCGCGATCTGACCCGCGGCCCGTTCGAGCACCACGGAGCGGACTCCCCGGCGCAGATCGCCGGCGCCGCGTCCGTGGGTCACGGCCCGGTGGACGTCGCCGAGGACGCCGCCGGGGAGGGCCGCGTTCAGGAACAGCGCCCGGTAGTAGTCCGCGACGGCCGGGGCGAACGGCAGCCGGATGCCCAGACCGCCGGCCACCAACTGCCAGCGCCAGGCGCTGCACACGGTGGTCACCGCGCCGATGCCGACGGCCGCGAGCACGGCCGGGGCGTCGATGCTGCGCAGCCCCTCGACGAAGGCACCGGTGCCCATCCGCCACAGCAGGACGCCGAGGATCAGTACGCCGGCGGCGGTGCCGAGGTGGGCGCGGAGGGTACGGGGACGGGGGACGCGGGGTCGCGAGAGCCCGTCGTGGGTGGGGGTCCCGGAAGCGACGGCCACCGTCCCCCCGGTGGCACGCGTCGGGACGGGGGCGGCGGGCGCGGCGGCGGGTGCGTGAGCGGCGGCCTCGGGGGCCGGGGCGACCGCCGCCACGGCGGCCGGTGAGTCGGCGACCGCGCCCGCGACAGTGGTCGGTGCACCGGCGGGCGGGGGCGCGACCGTGGCCGGTGCACCGGCGGGCGCGGCGGGCGACGGCTCGGTGACCGTGGCTGTCGCGGGGACGGAGAGTCCGGTGGGGACGGTGGACACGGTGGGGCGGGTGGTGGTGCGGGCCGGTGCCGGGCGCGACCGCGTGCCGGGGCGGTCGGGCCGTGCCGCCGTGCGGGGGTGCGCGGCGCGCTGCCCCACCGTCTCCGCGCTCATGACGCCGCCCCGTCCGTCGGGCGGCTCAGGGCGAGCAGGTCGCTGTGGTGGACGACCACCCGCAACTCCCCCGCCGCGCAGGCCGCGAGGCGGTCGCGGAGGTAGCGCTCGGCCGGTTCGCGCAGCTCCGGGCGCTGCTCCACCGCCGCGCCGACCCAGCCGCGCAGCCACTGCTCGGTGAGCGCGGCGTCGGCGGCGCCCAGCGTCCAGGGGCTCGGGTGCACCCGCACGGTCGCGCCGCGTTCGGCGAACGCCTCGCGGGCGACGGTGACCGCGTCCGGACCGAGCAGGTCGCCGCGGCGCTGGTGCGCGTTGAACGCCTCGGCGATCTCCTCGTCCAGCGGATGGGAGGGCGTGAGTTCCACCCGTCCGGCGACGGACAGGGTGAGCAGCGCGGGGCAGCCCGCCCCGGTGCACGCGTCCACGAGGGTCTCGATCTCCTCCCGGGTGAGCACGTCGAGCAGCGCGGACGCCGTCACCAGCGAGGCCCCGGTCAGGCTGTCCGGGGTGAGCCGGGCGATGTCGCCGCGCCGCGTCTCGACGGAGACCCGGCTGCCGTCGGCGCCGGCCCGCGGGGAGGCGACGGCGGCGAAGTGCAGCAGATAGGGGTCGCGGTCGTGCAGGATCCAGTGCTGGGCGCCGTCCAGCCGGGGCGCGAGCCAGCGGCCCATCGAGCCGGTGCCGCAGCCCAGGTCGTGGATGACGAGGCCGTCCGCCCTGCCCGGCAGGTTGGCGAGCCGGATGCGCAGCGGATCGAGCAGGTCGTGGGCGCGCGCGGCCCCGTCGGGGCCCTCCCGCAGCTCCAGCCACTCGGGCGCGTACCGCGCCGGCTCCTCCGGTCCGTCCTCCCGCAGCTTCAGCGTGGGCCGCTCACCGGGACGGACCGCGGGCCCGGCCCCCGGGATCACGGTCTCGGCTCCGGGGCGGCGGCCGGGCCCGGCCCCGGGCACCGCGTCCTCGGCCGGAGTCGCGGTCTCCGCGTCGGAGCGGGACGCGGCACCCGCACCACCCGGAACCATGCCCTCCGCCCCAGGGACCGCCGTGGGCCCGGCCGCCGCCGCGGTGACGTCTCTCGGTCCGGGCTGCCCGGGGATCCGTCCCCTGTCGTGCGTCGCCGCGGTCTTCCTCATGCCGCCCTCCTGGGTTCGTTCGGCAGCCGGCCCAGTACTCCGGCCAGGCTGCGGGCCGTGGTCGCCCAGCCGTCGAGCGCGGCACGCCGACCCCGCGCGGCGGCCTTCAGCCGGCGTCGTACGTCCGCCTCGCCGAACCAGCCGCGCAGTTCGGCGGCGAGCGCGGCGGGGTCCTCCGGCGGTACGAGGATGCCGGGCACCCCGCCGTCGGGAGCGCGGCCGACCGCCTCGGGCAGCCCGCCGACGTCCGTGGCCAGCACGGGGATGCCCCGGGCGAGCGCCTCGGTCACCGCCATGCCGTACGTCTCGGCGTAGGACGTCAGGACCATCAGGTCGGCGGCGGCGTAGCTGGCGTCGAGTTCGGCGCCGGCCTGCGGTCCCGCCAGCAGCAGCCGGTCCTGCAAGCCGTACTTCCCGATCAGGTCACGCAGCCCGGCCACGTACTCCGGGTCCTGGCCGAGGCCGCCGACGCACACGCAGCTCCACGGGAGGTCCGCGACCGCCGCCAGCGCCTCGACCAGCCGGTGCTGTCCCTTGCGCGGGGTGACGGCGGCGACGCACAGCAGCCGTGAGACCCCGTCGGTGCCGGAGGCGATCGGCGCGATGTCGGCGCCGGGGGCGGCGACATGGACGCGGTCGGGGGCGAGTCCGTGGTGGGAGACGAGGCGGCGCACCGCCCAGTCGGAGGTGGCGACGACCGCGGGGACCGCCCGCAGGACGGCCCGTTCCCGGGCGTCGAGTTCGGCGGCGACCGCGGGGGCGAGGCCGGTCTCGTCGCCGAGCGGCAGATGCACCAGCACGGCGATCCGCAGCCGCTCCGCCTCGGGTACGACGATCTCGGGCACCCCGCACCCGACGAGTCCGTCGATCAGCACCACCGTGCCGTCGGGCAGTTCCCGCAGGACGCGGGCGAGTTCGGCGCGCGCCGTGGCCCCCGGGTTCGGCCATTCGCCGGCCACGGTGTGCTGGTGGACCTGCCAGCCGAAGCCGGGGAGGTCCAGGCTGATCCGCCGGTCGTAGGCGTTGCCGCCGCTGGGCGAGGCGGGGTCGTGGACGCCGCCGGGCATGACGAAGTGCACGGAGCTGAGGGACATGGGCACGATCTCCGCGTTCTTGAGGGCGGAGTGCTGCACGGGCACGTACGTCAGCCGGGCCCGGTCCACGGTCAGGTCGGTCACAGGGCACGCTCGTAACTCGCCCAGGCGACATGCGACTCGTGCAGGCTGACGGTGAGGCCGGCCAGGCCCTTGGCGCCCTCGCCCAGCGCCCCCTTGTGCACGCGCTCGGCCAGCCGGTCGGCGATGACCTTGGCCAGGAACTCCGTGGAGGTGTTGATCCCGGCGAAGTCGGGCTCGTTGTCGAGGTTGCGGTAGTTCAACTCCGCTACCACCGCGCCCAGTTCCTGGGTGGCGAGACCGATGTCGACGACGATGTTGTCCTCGTCCAGCTGCTCGCGCCGGAAGGTGGCGTCCACCAGGAACGTCGCTCCGTGCAGACGCTGCGCGGGTCCGAAGACCTCGCCGCGGAAGCTGTGGGCGATCATGATGTGATCGCGGACGGTGATGCTGAACAACGGACGACCCTCCAGGTGCGGCGCGTCTGACCCCCGGCCGATCCTGGCCGGGGATGTGCAGTAGTACGGCTCCTCGCTTCCCGTTGTTCAGCCGTCTCTCACTCTTTTCTGAGGTCAGGCGCTCGTGCCGTACCGCACGCGGTGGCACAGCGCCGGAATCGCGCCCGACGCGAGCCCCGGCATCACCTCGGGCAACTCCTCGAACGCGCTTTCCCCGGTGACCAGTGCGTCGAGCGCGGGGTCGGCGAGGAGTTCGAGAGCGAGGGCGAGCCGGTCGGCGTAGGTGCGGCCGGGGCGGGCGGCCGGGGAGACGGTGCCGACCTGGCTGCTGCGGATCACGAGCCGCCGCGCGTGGAAGCCCTCACCGAGCGGGAGGCTCACCTTCCGGTCGCCGTACCAGCTCAGTTCGATCACCGTGCCCTCGGCGCGGAGCAGTTCGAGGGAGCGGGCGAGTCCCTGTTCGGTGGCGCTGGCGTGCACCACGAGGTCGCGGTCGCCGCGCGCGTCCCCGGGCAGGGCGAAGTCGACGCCGAGCGCCGCCGCGGTCTTCGCGCGCGCCGGGTCGGCGTCCACCAACTGCACCCGCACGCCGGGGAAGCGGGCCAGCAGCGCCGCCACCGAACAGCCCACCATGCCGCCGCCGACCACGGCGATCCGGTCGCCGGCCAGCGGCGCGGCGTCCCAGAGCGCGTTGACGGCGGTCTCCACGGTCCCCGCGAGAACCGCCCGTTCGGCGGGCACGTCCGCGGGGACGGGGGTGACGGCGGAGGCCGGGACGACGTAGTGCGTCTGGTGCGGGTAGAGGCAGAAGACCGTGCGGCCGACGAGGTCGGCGGGGCCCTCCTCGACCTCTCCGACGCTGAGGTAGCCGTACTTCACGGGCGCCGGGAAGTCGCCCTCCTGGAACGGCGCCCGCATGGCCCGGTGCTGGCTCTCGGGCACGCCGCCGCGGAAGACGAGGGTCTCGGTGCCGCGGCTGACGCCGGAGTAGAGCGCCCGGACCCGTACCTCGCCCTCGGACACCGGCGGAAGGGTGACCTCCCGGATCTCGCCTTCACCCGGACTGCTGAGCCAGAACGCCCGTGCGGGTGGCTTCATCCGCGTCCTCCTGAACGATCGGGAAGTGGTTCACGTACCGAGGTGCACAGGCCGCGCACAGTACGCGGCGTTGATCGACTCTGTCACACGGCCGGAGGATGTTCGGTGGCCCTGAACCACACTTACGACGCGAGGCTCGTTCAGCAGGAGACGGCGCTCGGAGCGGGCGTGCAGATCCTGGTGCTGGCGCTGCTCGGCACGGCGATCGGCATGGGCCCGGCGGGCTGGCTGACCGGACTGGCCTTCGCGATCGCCACCTGGGCGGTGCTCTCCCGGGCCCTGCACCGCTCGCGGCTGACCTCCTTCGGCCCGGCGAACCGGGTGACGCTCGGCCGCTCCATCCTGGTCGGCGGGGTCACGGCGCTGGTCGCCGACTCCTTCCAGAGCCCCCCGCCGCTCACCCTGCTGGTCGGTCTGACGGCCGTGGCGCTGATCCTGGACGGCGTCGACGGCAAGGTCGCCCGCCGCACCGGCACCTCGACGGCGCTCGGCGCGCGGTTCGACATGGAGGTCGACGCGTTCCTGATCCTGGTGCTCAGCGTGTACGTCGCGATGAGCCAGGGCCCCTGGGTCCTGCTGATCGGCGGCATGCGGTACGGCTTCGTGGCCGCCGCCCGCTTCTGGCCGTGGCTGAACGCCCCCCTGCCGCCGAGCACGGCGCGCAAGACGGTGGCCGCGCTCCAGGGTGTGTTCCTGCTGCTGGCGGCCTCGGGTCTGCTGCCGCTTCCGGTGGAGTTCGGTGTGGTGGCGACGGCGCTGGCCGCGCTGCTGTGGTCGTTCGGCCGGGACGTGCTGTGGCTGTGGCGGACCTCGCGGGTTCAGGGATCCGCCGTGACCGGGGCGGCCGGGGAGTCCGAGGAACTGGTCGCGGTCTGACGCGGCAGCAGCGCCACCGCCGCGAGCGGTACGGCGGCCAGGACCAGCCACGGAACGGCCCGTGGGAGCCCGCTGTCGAGCAGCGCGCCGGTGGCCGAGCTGCCGGCCAGCACGATCAGGCCGGAGACCGAGGACAGCGCCCCGGTGTACAGGCCGAGCCGCCCCTCCTCGGCGAGGTCGGGCACCCAGGCCCGGGCGGCCGGTGCCACGAGCATCTGGCCGAAGGTGAGCAGGACGACGAACCCGGCTACGGGCAGGAGCCCTTCGGCGGGCAGCACGGCCACCACCGCGAACCCGCCCGCGACCAGCAGCAGTCCGGCCGCCATGGAG
Source organism: Streptomyces sp. NPDC048002 (assembly GCF_040653275.1). Lineage (NCBI taxonomy): Bacteria > Bacillati > Actinomycetota > Actinomycetes > Kitasatosporales > Streptomycetaceae > Streptomyces > Streptomyces sp. NPDC048002. Next base: position 18,840 of record NZ_JBEZNL010000013.1, read on the forward strand.
GAGCGCGCGGAGAGCCGCTCCCCCGCCCAGCGGGTGACGGGGAGCTGGGCGGTCACCACCAGCACCGAGGAGAGCGCGAACAGCCAGGCCAGCGCGGTCTGGGAGCCGGTCACCCGCTCCACCTCGGCGGGCAGGGCGAGGTAGAGCTGGTTGTAGGCGAGCAGACAGGCGCCGTACGCGCAGCACAGCGCGAGGAAGCCCCGGTTGCGCAGGAGCGGTCCGACGCCGCCCCTGACTCCGACGCGGCGCCGTCCGGGGATGTGCTGGGGGAGCAGCAGGGCGTGGCCGGCGAGGACCAGCACGAAGACACCGGCGCCGCTCAGGCAGACCGTGCGGTAGTCGAAGCCGAGCAGCAGCGCGCCGATCAGCGGCCCCACGAACGCGCCGGCCTGTCCGGCGACGGTGAACAGGGCCAGCACCCGGGTCCGTGAGCCGCCCTCCCGCTCGTGGACGACGGCCTGCCGGACGACCTCGGACTCGACCGCGGGGGAGAACAGCGCGGCGGCGAAGCCGACGAGCAGGACCGCGCCGATGACGGACCAGGTCTCCTGGGCGAACCCCAGCCAGGTGAACCCGGCGATCCTCAGGGCGCAGCCGACGAGGACGACGGGCCGGACGCCGTACCGGTCGGCGAGCGCCCCGCCGACCACGAACAGCCCCTGCTGGCTGAAGGTGCGCAGCCCGAGGACGAAGCCGACCAGCCAGCCCGCCATGCCGATCGCCGCTCCGAGGTGCTCGGCGAGGAAGGGCAGGACGGCGAAGAAGCCGATGTTGAAGGCGAGCTGGGTGAGGATCAGCAGCCGCAGCAGCGGGGAGAGCCGGGCGCGGCCGGGCGTGCCGCTCACCGGGCGGTCGCCTTCCGCGCGGGCCGGGAGGCGGGGTCGGTCACCGGCTCCGCCGGCCGGGAGGCGGGGTCGGTCACCGGCTCCGTCGGCCGGGACGCGGGGTCGGTCACCGGCTCCGTCGGCCGCGAGGCGGGCCCGCGGCGCGGGCGCACTCCCCCGGCCGAGGTCACGGCGAGCGCGCCGAGGAGGGCGAGCAGGGCGGCGGGGGCGAGGACGGCCCAGGGGGCGCGTTCGGCGTAGGGCTGGTTCTCGGCGAGGAGCAGACCCCACTCGGGGGACGGCGGCTGGGCGCCGAGGCCGAGGAAGGCGAGGGAGGCCAGGGACAGGGCGATTCCGGGCAGGCGGAGCAGGGCGTGGCGGGTGACGGACGGCAGGACCGCCGGCAGCAGTTCGTGCCGCAGCAGGTAGCCCCGGCCCGCGCCCAGGGCCCGGGTGGCGGTGATGTGGAGCGCGGCGCGTTCCTGGCGCAGCAGCGCGGAGGTGTGCGCGGCCAGCGGCCCCCAGGCGACGGCGGCCACGGCGAGCGCCGGGGTGGCGGGGCCGCCGCCGGCGACGGCGGTCACGAGGAGGGCCACGAGTACGGGCGGGAGGGCCGTGGCGGTGTCCACGAGCGGCCCGGAGAGCCTCGGCACGAGTCCGAGGAGGACGCCGGTGACCAGCGCGACGGCGGTGAGGGCGAGGGCGAGGAGCAGGGTGTCGAGGGCGCCGTGGGCGACCCGGGCGAGCAGGTCGCGGCCGAGCGCGTCGGTGCCGAACGGGTGCTGGGCGGAGGGCGCCCGGAGCCGTGCGCCGGTGTCGACGGCGAGCGGGTCGCGGGGCAGGCCGACGGCGATGACGCCGAGGAGGACGGCGCCGTAGCAGAGCGGCTGGAGCCCGCGGGCGGGGGCGGTGGGGCGGTGCAGGGAGGGCAGGGCGCCGTCGCGGAGGGCGGGGCCGACCATGAGGCGGGTGCCGAGCCGGGCGAGTCCGGCGGCGGCCGCCGCGAGCAGTACCAGCAGCAGGGTGCCGGCCTGGAGGACGGGCAGGTCCTGGGCGAGGGCCGCCTGGAGGGTGGTGCGGCCGAGGCCCGGGATGTCGAAGATCTGTTCCACCGCGACGGCTCCCCCGGTCAGGCCGACGGCGAACAGGCCGGTGTTGGGGAGCAGTCCGGGCAGGCTGCGGCGCAGGGCCTGCCGGGCGACGCGTCGGCCGGTCAGTCCGCGGGCGGCGGCGGCCTGCGCCCAGGGTTCGGCGAAGGCGCCGGGCAGCAGGTCGTCGAGGAGCCGGCCGAGCACCGCCCCGGCGGGCAGGCCGAGGGCGAGCGCGGGCAGCACCGTCCAGCGCGGCCCGTACCAGCCGAGGGCGGGCAGCCAGCCGAGCTGGACGCCGACGACGGTGGCGAGCACGGTGGCGGTGAGGAACTCGGGCAGCGCGGCGAGCACCGCCGAGCCGGTGCCTCCGGCACGTCGGGGGCCGAGACGCCCGCGGGCCCCGAGGTGGAGGGTGCGGGCGCAGATCAGCGCCGCGGTGACGACGGCCACCAGCAGGGCGACGCCCATCAGCAGCAGGGAGACGGCGAGCGCCCGGACGACGTCGGGCCCGACCTCGCCGCCGCTGACCCAGGACGTGCCGAGGTCACCGCGCCACAGCCCGCCCACCCAGCTCCCGAGGAGGTGCAACGGGCCCGCGTCGAGGCCCAGTTGAGCCCTGATGTCTTCCAGTACCTCGGGCGTGGGGTCGCGGTCGGCCGACCGTGTCCTGAGCACGGTCAGCGCCGGGTCGGTGTGCGAGATCCAGGGCAGTACGCCGATGGCGCACACCAGGGCGACCGCGATCCCCGCCCGCCACAGGAGGGCTCCCGCCTGCCGGCGCACGGTCAGCGCCGGGTGCCGACGCCGACGAGGGTGCGCTCGTAGGGGTCCAGGAGCGCACCGCGCACCGAGTCGGCGACACCGGTGATGATCTGCTGGTGGACCAGCGGGACGACGGCGTCGGTGCCGAGGATCGCCGCCTCGGCGGCCATCGCCGCGTCCTGCCGTTCGGCGGTGTCGGCGACGCCCTCGGCCTTCGCGACGGCCCGGTCGACGTCCTTGTCGCAGAGCTGGGCGAGGTTGTAGTCGCCGTCGCAGGTGTAGTCCCCGGCGAGGACGGAGACCGGGTCGCCGGTGTCGAGGAGGGTGTTGCGGGCGAGGACGACGGCGTCGAACTTCCCGGCGAGGGCGTCGCTCTCCAGCCGGGAGTACTCGCGCACCTCCAGGGTGACGTCGAACCCGGCGTCCTCCAGCTGCTGTTCGAGCACCTGGGCGACCTCGGGGAGTTCGGGCCGGTTGTTGTAGGTGGCGAGGGTGAGGGAGGTGCCCTCGGCGCCCTTGGCCTCCGCGCGCCCGGACGGCCGCTGCCGCTTGCCCTCGGCCCAGCTGACGGCGGGTCCGTAGATGCCGGCGCCGGCGTCGGCGTACCCCTCGTACACGTCCTCGGCGAGCACGGACGGGTCGACGGCCTCGCGTGCCGCGGCCCTGACGGCGGGGTCGGCGAAGGGCCCCGACGCGGCGTTGAGCAGCAGGCTCGTGGTCCGCGTGGTGGCGGTGGCCGCACGCGTGCCCTGGTCGAGGGAGGCGGCCTGGGCGACGGGAACGGCCTCGGCGAGGTCGACCTGACCGGTGCGCAGCGCGCTGGTGCGGGCGGTGCCGTCGGCGATGAACTTCACGTCGATGCCGGGCGCCTGGGCCCGGCCGCCCCAGTAGTCGTCGTGGCGGTCGAGCGTGGCGGCGGTGGAGCCCATGACCTTGGCGAGCGCGAACGGTCCGGTGGCCGTGCCCACGACGTCGATCCGGCCGTCGGCGGCGTAGGCGCGGGCGGAGAGCACGGCCAGCGAGGGGCTGGACAGCCGCAGCGGCAGCACCGGGTCGGGTGCGTCGGTGGTGACGCGTACGTCGCTGGCGCCGTCGGCCTTCGCGGTGAGGCCGGCACCGGTGAGCGCGGCGGGCGCGGGCTCGGCCTCGGTGGCGTGGGTGAGGGAGGCGGCGACGGCGGCCGGGGTGACGGCGGTGCCGTCCTGGAAGGTCGCCTCGCGGAGGCTGAACACCCAGGTGCGCGCGGACTCGCGGCGCCAGGAGGCGGCGAGCGCGGGGGCCGCGGCGCCGTTGGCGTCGAGCGAGGTCAGTCCCTCGGTGACGCCGAGGCGGCTGAGGATGGTGGCGTCGGCCCCGTACGGCGAGAGGTTCTCCGCGGGCGGGAAGGCCAGCGCGACCCGCAGCCGGGAGCCTCCGGAGGCGTCCTCGGCGGAGTCGCCGCCGGAGGAGGCGAAACAGCCGGTGAGGACGGGGGCGAGCAGAAGGGCCAGGAGGAATCGGACTCGGCGCACGCTCGTACTACCGCCCCATCGCTATCTCGAAGTGAATGATTCCCTGACCGCCCCCGGCGTCCTCGCGCTCGTCGTGCGCGACCTTCCCGAGAGACCGCCAGAACGCCTCGGCGCCCGGCACGGCGGGGTCGGTGTGCAGGTACACGGCCCGGTAACCCCCGTCCGCTGCGGCGAAGTCGAGCAGTTCACGCACCAACCGCCGGGCCAGCCCGCGTCGCCGGTGCTCGGGGCGCACGTAGACGCGCCGGAGCTGGGCGGTCTCCCCCGAAGGGAACCGCTCGGCGACGGTGAGGGGGTTCGGCGGGTGCGCGGGGCCGCGCGAGTCGAGGGCGGCGGTGGCCACGATCCCGCCGTCCGCGTCGACCGCGACGAGGAGGGTGTGCCGGTCGGGAGCCAGGTAGGCGGCAGCCGGGTCGACGATGTCCGCGTGCCAGCGGGGCACGTAGCCCGTGCCGAAGTCGCGGTAGACGGTGTCGAGCATCACGGCCCGGGCACCACCGATGTCGTCCGGGCCGGCCGCCCTGATGTCGTAGCTGTGCACTTGCGCATCATATGCAAGAAGGTTGAACGTGCGATCATCGCCCTCCCCGCCCCTATCCGCGTCGATCGGCACGCTGTGGCCCAGATCACTCGTTCGAAGTGCAGCGCCACAGGGGGGCCAGGGCCTTCTCACAGATGTAGGGGACCGGCGACGACAACGGGGGTCAGGTGGAGCGGCGGGCTGAGGAGGGTGAGTTCGACGGCTTCGTGGCCGCCCGGTGGTCGGGGCTGCTCCATCTCGCCCGTCTGCTGACCGGCGGGGACCGGCACCGGGCGGAGGACCTGCTCCAGGAGTCCCTGGTCAAGCTCTGGTTCGTGTGGACGAAGGTCGGCGACGAGGCACCCGAGGCGTACGTCCGGCAGATCATGGCGCGGGCCGCCGCCCGCTCGGCCCGGCGCCGCTGGTGGGGCGAACGGCCCGTGGAGGAGGTGCCGGAGGTGGCGACGGCGGGCGATGTGTCCGCCGCGGTCGCCGAACGCTCCCGCCTCGAAGCCGCCCTCGCCCGGTTGTCGCCGAAACAACGGGCCGCCGTGGTGCTGCGCTACTACCAGGACCTGCCCGACCGGCAGGTCGCCGAGGTGCTCGGCTGCCCGGTGGGGACGGCCCGTTCGCACGCCTCCCGCGGGGTGGCCCGGCTGCGGGAACTGCTGTCCGACGTGATCGAACCGGTGGGGTGAAGGAGGAGCCATGGACCACTTCGAACAGCGCCTCGGCCAACTGATGCGCTCCTCCCAGGAGTACAGCCCCTACGACGCCGGGCAGCGCAACCGGCTCCACGAAGCGGTACGGATCCGGCGCCGGCTGCGGGCGGCCCGCAACGCCGCCGGTTCGGTGCTGGCGGTGGCCGCGCTCGCCCTGGCCCTGCTGCTCCGGCCGGACGGATCCCAGCGGGTCGAGCCCAGCTCCCCCGCCCCGGCCCCCACGGTCAGCCCGTCGACCTCGGGGCCGGAACCCACCGCGACCTCGGCGCCGCCCTCCTCCACGGACACCTCCGTGCCCACCTCACCCCCGGCCTCGTACACGCCGTCGCCCACGGACTCGGAGTCACCGCCGGTGTCGGACACCGCGTCGGCCCCGGACCCGACGCCGGACCCGGCCACGGCCGGCGCGACGAGAACGGCCACCGAGTCGGTGTCGGCGCCCCCTTCGCACACGCCCACCGAGACGTCGTCGGAACCCCCGCCGGCGTCCAGCTCCCCCTGACCCCGCCTCTCCTCCGCCGCATCCGCACCCCCGACCGCGCCGGCGCCGCGGGACGTGACCCCGCCCCGGCCGCCCTCGCCATGTCCCGCGACGCGCACGGACCGGCTCGACAGCGCACGGACCGGCTTGACAGCGCACGGACCAGCTCGACGGCGCAAAGACCAGCGCGACGGCGCACAGACAAGGACGACCAGTGAACGAACAACGGACGCGGCGGGAGCACGCGCCGACCCGGCAGCCGATCTCCGCGAACCTCCACGACCCCGTTCTCGACCTCGTCGTACCGGTCTTCAACGAGGAGGCCGGCCTGGAGCGCAGTGTCCGCCGCCTCCACGCCCATCTGCGCGCCGGGTTCCCCTACCCGTTCCGCATCACCGTCGCCGACAACGCCAGCACCGACGCCACCCCGCGCATCGCCGCCCGGCTGGCCCGCGAACTGCCCGGGACGCGCTGGCTGCGGCTGGAGGAGAAGGGCCGGGGCCGGGCCCTGCGGGCGGCCTGGTCGCAGTCGCCGGCGCCGGTGCTGGCGTACGTCGACGTCGATCTGTCGACCGAGCTGGCCGCGCTGCTGCCGCTGGTCGCGCCCCTGATCTCCGGGCACTCCGACCTCGCCATCGGCACCCGGCTCGCGCCCGGGTCCCGGGTGGTGCGCGGGCCGAAGCGGGAGTTCCTCTCCCGGGGTTACAACACCCTGCTCCGCTCCACTCTGGCCGTCGGCTTCTCCGACGCACAGTGCGGGTTCAAGGCGGTGCGCCGCGAGGTCGCCGAGCGGCTGATGCCGCTGGTCCGGGACGAGGAGTGGTTCTTCGACACCGAGCTGCTGGTGATCGCCGAGCGGGCCGGGCTGCGCATCCACGAGGTGCCGGTGGACTGGGTGGACGACCCGGACAGCCGGGTCGACGTGGTCGCCACCGCCCTGGCCGACCTGCGCGGGATCGCCCGGATCGGCGGATCCCTGGCGCGCGGCGCCCTGCCGACCGACGGGACCCGGCACGGGCCGCTCCCCCAACTCCTCCGGTTCGCCCTGGTCGGCGCGGTCAGCACGGTCGCCCATCTGCTGCTCTACGCGGCCCTGCGTCCGGCGACCGGGGCGCAGGCCGCCAACGCGCTCGCCCTCCTGGTGTGCGCCATGGCCAACACGGCCGCCAACCGGCGGTTCACCTTCGGGGTGCGCGGCCGGGACGGGGCGCTGCGGCACCAGACGCGCGGGCTGCTGGTCTTCGCCCTGGGGCTGGCCCTGACCGCAGGGGCGCTCGCCGCGCTGCACCACGCGGCACCCGACGCGTCCGCCGCGACGGAACTGGCCGTGCTGGTGGCCGCCAACCTCACCGCGACCCTGCTGCGCTTCCTGCTACTGCGGGCCTGGGTCTTCGGGACGGGGGCCGTCCGATGAACGCCACCGTCGCCACCTGGAACGCCCGGCTGCCCGAGGACCCGCGCCCCGAACGCCCGTGGCCGCGCCGCGCCGCCGAACGCTACGGCCCGGCCCTCGCCCTGTACGGCGTACTGAAGGCGACCGGCTTCGCCGTCTTCCTCCTGCTGCTGCACTCCGCGGGCGACTTCCGGGAGAAGAACCCCCGCTTCGGCGGGGGCGAGCACCCCTGGGACGTGCTGGCCACCTGGGACGGCTGGTGGTACCGGCAGATCGCCGAGCACGGCTACGACCCCGCGCTCGTCCCGGTCCCCGGCGCCACCGGAATGATCACCCTCGAAGGCAACTCGGCGGCGTTCTTCCCCCTCTACCCGGCGCTGATGCGCCTGGTCGCGGAGGCCACCGGCCTGGGTTCGTACGGCTCCGGCCTGCTGGTGTCCGTCCTCGCCTCCTTCGCCGCGGCCCTCGGCGTCTTCACGGTCACCGAAGCCCTGGGCGGCCGGCAGGCGGGGCTGGCCGCGGCCGGGCTGTGGGCGGTGTGGCCGGGCTCCGGCGTGGAGTGGGCGGTGTACTCGGACTCCCTGTACGTCGCCCTCGCGGTCTGGGCCTGCCACGCGATGATCCTCCGCAACTGGCTCACCGCGGGCCTGCTCACCTTCCTCGCGGGTCTCAACCGCCCCACCGCGGGCGCCCTGATCGCGGCGCTCGGTGTGGCCGTCGTCCTGGCCCTGCACCGGCACCGCCGGCGGGAGGGCGTGCTGCGCCCCTTGCTCGCGCTGGCCGTGGCACCGCTCGGCCTGGTCGGATATCTGGCCTGGGTGGGCCACGAAATGGGCGACTACGGCGGCTACTTCAAGCTCCAGGACGGCGCCTGGGCGCACACCTTCGACTACGGCGAGCAGACCCTGGACGTCCTCACGTCCGTCCCGGTCGGCCACTTCGACTATCTCTTCGCCTACCCGTTCGCGGACGTGCTCGCCGTGGGCACGGTACTGCTGGCGTTGACGACGCTCGGGCTGCTGCTGCGCCTGCGTCCGCCCGTCGTGCTGGTCGTGTACACGGTGCTGACCATGGCCCTGATCCTCGGCAGCCAGCAGATCTTCGCCAACGTCCCGCGCTACCTGCTCCCCGCGTTCCCCCTCTTCCTCCCGCTCGCCGTCGCCCTGCGCAGGCTCAGCACCCGCGCGCTGTGCTGGCCCCTCGGCATCGCGGCCGCGGCCTCCGGGTCGTACGCGGGGTATGTGCTGTTCGAGCTGGGGGTGCCGTAGGGGCGGGGCCGTCGGGGCGGCGGGGCCGTCGGGTCCGGCGGCCGCGTGGCTGGGAAACGCGAAAGACCCCTGGTGAACAGGGGTCTTTTCCGTACTGCTGGTGGGTCGTTCACGAGATCCCTTGACCAGGCACAACAAGGCCAATTGATGTTGAGGTTCCCGCGAGTCGCAAGATCATCCCCCGAGAATATGCACACGCAATTTTTTTGATGGGATGCGCTTGCGCCCCCGAGGTGGCTCGTCCGCCCAGCTTCCGTGCAGCACTCTCTGCGTCTCCCAGGTCGCAGGCAGCATGAGCTGGAGAGTCCCATGCCCGATTACACCTTGGACCAAGCTAGGCCGGTCGCAACGGCCAGCATCACCCTCAGTTACGTCGACTGCGTGGCCGTAGGTCATCATCGCGTTCGAGGTCGGGCAACCCCGCACCCGGCACCACGTGAGTGCGAGCGCGCCTACGCCTACGCGGACAGCGCAGGGAACACGACCACCGAGCCGTCCTTACTGCGGGCAATCTCAATCGCCACGTCTGTCGTGCGGCTGTTGACCATGACGCCGTCGCCCAGCTTGCGAATCCGGTTTGCCGCGCGCATCAGGCGATCGACTTCACCGGTCGTGAAGACGGGCCGCAGACCCTGCGGACCTGCCAGCTCCAGCGCCGACAAGCGTTCCAGGACGCCGGCAATGCTCGACTCCAGTTCGTCGAGGCGCTGCTGGTCGCGCTTGAGCTCGCGGGTGAACGTCTCGAACAAGTTGTCAGGGTTGTCCTGGGCATGCTCGACAGCCTGCAGGACGACGACCCTCCGCTTCAGCGCAATGGCCAGGGCAGCGAGTTCGAGGTGGGAGCGGAACATGCCGCCATGCTCGTCGACGCCGGGGAACGACTTGGCCAGCGTGCCGATTTCGACCGACTTACCCTCGGGCAGCTTGTCGAGTGCGTTCTGCCACCGGGCAAGGCGGCGATCAGCGGCGCCCAGCGCCGTGTTGATGGCGTGCACTGCCGAGTCCAGTCCCAGGGAGATTCCGAGCTTGCCCTGGTCGAGCAGAATGGCGGTGGCTTTGTCGATGGCATCGCGGCAGCCGTCGAGTTCGCTGTGCTCCTCTTCGAGCTTCTGTTCGTGCAGCTGCTCCAGCAGTTCTGTGATGTGCTCGATAGCCTGCTGGCGCTTGTAGTCGGCATGCGCGCTCACGCCCACCGCTACGGCCATGAGCACGAGCGGCGCGGCCACGGTGAGCGCCGCGCTGCCGGCGGCCGCGAGACCGGCTGTCGCACCGGCTCCGCCGACCGCGCCTGCTGCCGCCGCTTTACCGACTGGCACGAACGTCGCATTGGCGGCGATGCCCGTCGAGTTCATGAGTGCACTGTGGATGCCACCGGCCGCCGCCTTCGACGCCATCGGGCGAACGATGCCCTGACCAAACTGGGCGGCGACCTTCGCCGGAACCACCATGCGATAGAGGTTTTCGCCGGCAGCAGTCGCCCTGGCCGCTGTAAGGGAAGTTCGGGTCGTTTGCGTGATGAACTGTGACAGGTGCTGCGCCAGGGGACTCGCGGCATCGAGCGGGATACCTCGGCTGCGGTCGAGCTTGTCGGGCAGCGGATGCACCTCAAGTGTGGCGATCGGCGCGGCGGCCAGGGCGGCCAGCACCCCGCGCAGTTCAGCCAGGCGCTCAGCCGTCATCGGCTCGTTTCCGGCTATTGCCGGCACCCGGACGTCACCGGTCGCCAGCGTCCACACCGGAACGGCTGCCTTGCGATCGTCCGTCATCGTCTCCCCCTTGTGTTCCAAAAACAGCGGCTGCCGCCCGACATGAACGGCATGAACCTCGTTTATGCAGCTACGGGCTCTGTCTCCCCGTGAACTGACGATCTCACAACGTAGGGGCGGCGCCCACACATGCAACGGTGGCCGGGACCGGCGGATCGTGATGCGGGCCAGCGAGACCGATTTGTGGGAGGACCAGATCACGTCGGTCGAGTTCGGCCGACGCATGCGCAAGCCGGAGCTGATCGACAGGGCAGACGAGGTGCTGAGCGCGGGCGGCGTCCTGCGGGGGCGTTCGAAGGTGGCGGTCTCGCGTCGAGTGATCTCGTCCTGACAGAGGACTTGAAAGAAGTCGAGATGGTCCAGTTCGCCGCCGGGGGCCTGGGCAAGGCGGGCGTCCAGGCCACCGGCGGCCAGCGACAGGATCCGCTGGCCCCCGCTATCTGCCGCAACAGTGGAGCGCGCTCTGGCGCACCCGCAATTCACCCACCAAAGTGCAGAGGCTGGTCAAAGTCCCCCCGTCACCAAGCCCTGCGGCTCGCCGTTGACCGTCACGGCCGGGTCGGCCTCCACCACGCGCACGGACATGTCGATCGGTGCGGGGCGGGCGTTGGCCGTTTCCGCTGCCGAGAGGTGCCGGACGGTGGAGGAGCCATCGGCGAACGGGCGGACGGTGTGCGCCAGGAGGCGGGTCAGCTCATCGTCGAGACCGTGCTGCAGTGGGGTGCCGTCGGGTCCGAAGGAGTCGATCTCCCGCTCGGCAAGCACCACGCCGGTCTCCGCGTGGGTGGCGGTGAAGCGCAGGATGCCGCTCTCGTTGTAGCGGAACTTGATCTCGATCTTGTTCCGCCGGCTGTCCTGTTCGCGCGTGGGGAGATCCACCTCGATGTTGGCCAGGGGGAAGGCACGGTCGCTGTCAGCCGAGTAGCCGACCTCCCCTTCGATCACCGTCACGCGCACGGACGAAGCGCCCGGCATGTTCGGGTAGAAGGTGGACGAACCCTCCGCAGGGAGCGTGGCATTGCGTCGGATGATGGCGCGAAAGCCCTTCTGTTCGCCCGCGCTGACGGCCGCGCCCAGGTCGTAGCTGGTCACGAGGGAGAAGTCTCTGTCGTCGCCGAGTTCGCCATCCAGGGAGGCCGCGTAGATAGCGGCGCCTCGGGCGACGGCGGTCATGGGCCGGCACAGGCCGCTGTCGACGATGCGGTCGTGCCCGAGGAGCTCGCCCAGCGCGTGACGCACCTGGGGGATCTGCGAGGTGCCGCCGATCATCAGCACCGAGTCGATGTCGTCCGCGGTGATGGCGAGGTCTTCCAGAGCCTGCTGGACCGGCTCCAGGGCTCGGGTGATGAGCTCGCTGATCGCCTCGGTGTACTCGGCCGCGGTGATCCTCACCTCACGCCTCGAGATCGAAGGGGCGAGGCCGACCGGGAGGTCGAAGAAGAGCGCGCCGTCCATCGGCACGGAGGACAAGGCGATCTTCGTCAGTTCGACCGAACGGCGCCACCGGCGTTTTTCGGCCTTGGTGAGCTGGTCCGCGGTCAGGCCGATCTTCTGCTGGATCAGCTTGGCCAGCGCGTTGTCGAACTCCAGGCCCCCCAGAGCGGTGATGCCGCGGGAGGTCTGCTCCTCGAAGAGGCCGTCGTCGTACTCCAGGACGGTGACGTCGATGGTGCCGCCGCCCCAGTCGAAGACGAGGAAACGGCCCGGGATCGGGACGTCGCGGACGTACGAGATCGCAGCCGCTGTGGGCTCGTTGAGCAGGGCCCTGACCTTCACTCCGCCGAGCGCTGCCGCCGCGCGGGTGCGGTAGCGGGCACCACCCGTGGCGTTGGCGGGGACGGTGACGACCGCGTCGGAGAGGTCGAGCAGTTGGGCGGAGACGCCTTCCTTCATCCGGCTGAAGAGGGAAGCGGCTGCGACCGTGCTGTGGAACGTCTCCGATCCGACCCAGACGTGGTGCTCCTCGAGCTGGGCCGCGACCTCGAAGCCGTCGGTGTCACCGTCCCTCTCGGCGCCGGAGCGGGTGCCGAGCATCCGCTTCACGGCGTCGAGCGGCTCACTGGTGCCGGTCTTCGCCTCCCAGCCGAAGCAGAGGGTGCGTTGGAGGTCGCGGACGGACAGCACGGAGGGGAAGAGCTGCTCGAACTCCGACATCTGCCACTGGGCGGGGATGTTGTCGCCGTCGACCGGCACCACTTCGGTGGTGTGGCCGTTCCAGTGGGCCACCACAGAGTTGCTGGTGCCGAAGTCGATACCGAAAGTCATCGCGTTCCCCTTTGCGTCATGCCAAGTCGCCCGCTTACCGCAGCACGCAGCGTCTGCCTGTAGGTCAGCACCGGAGCCAGGTCCTCCACGTCTGTTTCAGCACTGGGATCCGCAAGTCCCGGCGCAGGAGCTTCCCGTCCGGCAACGGCACGCAGCCAGCCGCGTTCAACGAGCTTTCCGGACTCCTTGTCGACGTAGGCAGGCACGACGAGTTCGAAGGTGACCGGGCCTCTCTGCATCACGCCGGGCTGGTCCTCCACGACATTGAACAGTGACTGATCGCCGGCGTCACCGACGATCAGCAGGCCGGCCTTCGCCGCTTCGTGGTCGAGGCGGGTCACGACCGCTGTCAACTTCTTGGCCTCCAACGCCTGCCGGTGCAGGACGGCCAACTGGGCCAGGTGCATCTGACGCGTACGCATGCTCTCCAGCACACCTTTGCGAACTGCATCGGTGAACTGGGGAAGCACTCGACGCATCAGTTCGGTCCGGAGGGCGGAGACCAGATCGGCACCGGTCTCCTTGTCGGCCAGGGCTGCGCCCAACTTGTCCGTCGCCGCTGCCAGCTCCTTCTCTATTACGGGCAGGAGCGTCTCGTTGACCGACTTCAGGATCGCGGCCGCGTCCAGTGTCCCTGGACTGAACTCGGGGATGCCACTGTCGGCGTGCCTCCAAGGCCTTTTCTCCGCAGCCCTGGCCTCACCGAGGCTTCGTACGCTCCCGTCCGTCGATTCATGCTCCTGGTTCTGAGCATGGGGGTCAGAACCACTGTCGCCTTTACCGGCGGCTCCGTTGTTCACTATGTGCTGCTCTCTGGGTCTTCAAGGGCTGCGGGGCCTTCAGCAGCCAAGGAAAGGCGTTCCGTCGCCCTGGTGATTATTTCTCGGGCCGCCTCGGTGCGAGACCACGCGCGGTCGCTGTCCGTGGGCGGCTCGGTGAGCCTCTGCAAGGGCTCGGGCGGAAGTTCCAGCCGCGGGCTCGTGCCGAGGGGGTCTTTCCAGCGGTGCGGGGCGAGCGGGACGGTGAGCGAGGGTACTTCCTGCTCCTCCCGCTCGGCCTTCTCGATCACGTCCTTGGCCCAGTTGATTCGGACGCGGCCGCTGTCGTCGAGCTCCTTCCGCAGCGCTCGCCATGCCTTCTTCCAGTCGTCCGCCCCGTCCGGCACGCCGAGCACCAGATGCGGGTTGAGCGGCTGCCCGCGTTCACCGAGGGGCCGGTCTTTCAGGAAGCTCCGATTCTTCCGCAGCGCGGCCACGGCACCTCCGCCGAGCTGGTCCGGCACGGGGGGACGGCCTTCCGCGTCCTGCTCCAGGAGTTTGAGGGACTCGGTCACCTCCTGGTCGGCACGCAAGTAGGCCTGAACGTTCTGGGCCTCCCAGCGCACCGGCTGTGAGTGGTGCCGGAGTCTTGCGGCCATGGTGAGTGCCGCCTTCATACGCTGTTCCGCCGTCTCTTCGTCCCCGCGGAGGAGGGCACGGTGCATCTGCCGCACGGCCCTGACCAGGGTCCGCACGCCGATCCAGCCGTTGAATCTCTTGTTGCTCGTGCTGTGCACGCCGGGGTGTATCCGCTCCAGGAGAACCCACAGTCGCTCGTCGGCGACGAGGTCGTCCGGCACCGCTCGGGAGCACCTGACCTCGCGCAGGGTGTCGAGGAGCTTCTGTGTCGGCGGCAGGAGGTCGGTCCACGCCTCGGTGACCGCCTTGGCATCGTTGGCCTGGAGCCTGACCAGCAGGCGCCAGTCCTGCGGCCAGTCGCGGCCGGGTTCCGTTCCCGGACCCGCCTCCCGGCGCTCCCGTTCCAGGGGCCAGGCCAACAGGTCCATCTCCTCGTCGGTGAGGGACGCCGGGTCCAGGCGGGCGCGGAAGTAGGCGGCACGGGAGGTGCCGTCGCGTTCGGGGACCGCGCCGATCCACTCGTCGTCGATGTAGTCGTCGAGGAGGGGCCGGGGAAGATTCGCCAGGAGCGCCCTCTGCCGGGGAGCCGGCAGGTTGGTCTCCATCAGGCGACGGTCGTCCTGGTAGATCTGCCACATACTGCCCGGCTCGCCCAGGAGCGGCAGCGGCTTGTCCTCCAACAGGGCGCGGGCGCGTTCGTCGAGTCGTCCGTCGAAGACGTCCAGCCCATGGTCTTGTGCCATCGCGAGCAGGGAGACGCCCGAGACCGGATCTTCCTGCCGGGACGCCGCATCGGCCGCGGCCCGCGCCAGCTTCCGCGCGGAAAGCGTCCTGGGCTCCGTCTTCAGTGCGTCGGACAGCACCAGTTGGGCGAAGGAGCGGGCGCGCTCCCAGGCATGTCGGTCGGTGAATCCGTCGGGGACCGGCGGGGGCATGGCCGGTTCCGGTTCCGGCTGCTTCTGCGGCGGAACGACCGGAGCACGGCCGCCCGTGCCTTTCGCGTCCTGCGGGGCTTTCCCCACGGTCCGCCCTTGGGCGCGGGCCTGGCGAAGGGCGAGGCGGCGGGCGATCTCGCGCTGCCGCAGCTCCTCCCGGTGGGCCTGCTCGTCGTGGCCCGCTCCCAGCGGGATTCCTGACGCCATCAGAGCTCCTCCGCGAAGATGTGCACCTGCTCGATCACCGCGGCAGGGGTCCGGTCCAGACTGTAGGAGTCGGCGAAGGCGATCCTGGTGGCGAGGCCTCCATCACGGACCTCGTTGCGCAGGGCCCGCAGCCGTTCGTTCCCGCATTCATCGGCGGCGGACTCCAGAGGATGCTTGACGGCGACCGCGATGGGCTCGCCCGTGAAGTCCGACGTGAAGAGCGCCACCGGTCCGACAGCGGTCTCCTTCAGACTGACGTTGGGCTCCTCGTCCGCCCAACCCTTCAGCAGGACGGCGTGTTCGTTCGGATCGATCTGCAGTTTCCGACCGCGCAGGGCGTCGGTGAGATCGCGGGCGAGCCGCCAGTCGTACAGCGGGTGGAGGCGCATGTTGGCGTAGTCGCGCAGGCAGGCGTAGCAGGAGCTGCGGCAGTTCAGCGCATGGCGGTCGGCCTCCAGGTCGTGCACGTAGCGGTCGACAGCCTGGAGGAACTCCTCGATGTGGTCCTGCGAACCGAGGTAGGTGCTGAAGCCCGCTCCGTTGTCGAGGCTGTCCGCCAGGTAGGCCATGACCGGAGCTGCCACCGGGGCGTCAGAGCCGTGGATGCCGCTGAGGAGTTCCTCCGGCTGCACGTCCAGGTGCGGGGCGGCGGCACGGCGGAGCAGGGCCCCGAGCGAGTACCAGGCGGCGCGCCGCCCGTGGTACGCCTCGGGGAAGCCGTCGATCTGCTGGGACTTCGAGATGTCGAAGCGGAGGCCCCGGACCGTGTCGAGGGCGCCCTTGGCTCCGATGAAGAGCATGTCGGTGTGCTGGGTGGCGCCGAGGGCGATCTCCAGGTCGGCCTCCGCCTTGGGGCTGTCCAGCGCCAGGTATCCGCGCCACGGGCCGGTGTTCTTGACGAACCTGAAGAGCTTTCCGGCGTTGGTGTTGATGATGTAGCGATCGCCGCTGCCGGTGTGGACGACCATCCAGTCGTCGGCGGCACGGTGGATGCGCGGGGCGGTCTTCTCCAGGTCGGTGGCGGTACGCGCGCTGACGGCGTTGGAGCCGAGCTCCCGGTAGCCGTCGTAGTCCCGTGCTTCGTGGGCAGCCCGGAAGCCTGCGGGCTCCCGGAAGGGGACGGCCCTGTAGTACTTGCTCTCCGCGCCGCAGGCGGGGCAGGTGCCGGCGCTCCCGGTTTCCGGGTCGACGACGGCCTGCGGGTCCACGTGGGAGCAGATCCGGCACATGGCGACCAACTGTTCCGGTCCGAAGGGGTCTTCGGCGGCCTGCACTCCGCGGCCGCTCGGCACGAGGGAGACCACTCCCCTGGAACGGAGCAGGCGGCCGTCCTGCGGGGTTTCGCTGCCCGGTGCGAACTTGCTGAGGGCGACGGCCAGGTCGCGGTTGACGGAGTCGGCCGGCGGCCAGGGGAAGGTCTTCTGCGGGATGCTCCGGTAGAGGAGGCGGGAGCGGGTCGGGAAGCCGAACATCGGCAGAAGGCCCGCCTCCGCCAGACGCTGACTGAGGTCGGGGTGGCCGACCGTCCGAGTCGCCACCTCGTCGACCTGAGCGAGGAGTTCGCCGATGACGGATACCGGGTCGAGGGCGGCGACGTTCTCCGGTGTTCCGCTCCGGAGCGCGGCGGCAGCGGCCCTGATGCGCTCCGAATGTTCGGCGATCCAGCGGCGGACGGCGCCACGGTGCGTCGGCCAGTCGGCGGCGAGGCCGAACTGTCCGTGAACGTTGGTCGTCATGTCCGGCCCCTTCCGGCGGTCCTCCGGCTGCAGGGGCTCGAAAGCCTGGCGCAGGACCTCTCCCAGCAGGACCCGGCGGAAGACGGAAACCATGCCGAGGACCAGGTAGGGCGGCGGAGTCGGATCGTTGGTGATCGCTTCCGGTCGAGCGAAGTAGTGCTCGTCGTGGCTGCGGCCACGGCAGACGGTGAGAGCTACGGCGACCGGGCTGTTGCGTCGGCCCGCACGCCCCACGCGCTGCTGGTAGTTGAAGCGCGTGGGCGGCATGTTCGCCATGATCACGGTGTTGAGGGGGCCGATGTCGACTCCGGCTTCCATGGTCGTGGTCACGGAGAGCAGTTCCAGGCCGTCCGCCTGCGGAACGTCGTTGTCGCCGAGGAAGACGTCCTGGAAGAGGCTCTGCCGACGCTGGGCCTCCAACCGGTCCGTCTGGCCGGTCAGTTCCGCGGTTCGCAGGGGGAAGTCACCGGTGCGGTGGGCGGCCTTCCATGCATAGTAGTCGTCTTCGAGGACTCCGTCGTACTGCTGAGGCACGGCGGGCAGCGGCGTCTGGCACTTGGTGCACAGCCCCGCGCCCGGGTGAAGGTGCGGCCGGTGGCAGGAACGGCACGTCCATGTCTTGTTCTCGCCGGGGCGGAGTGCCACCTTCTCCGGCTTG
Organism: Streptomyces sp. NPDC048002; assembly: GCF_040653275.1. Taxonomy (NCBI): domain Bacteria; kingdom Bacillati; phylum Actinomycetota; class Actinomycetes; order Kitasatosporales; family Streptomycetaceae; genus Streptomyces; species Streptomyces sp. NPDC048002. The sequence goes on from NZ_JBEZNL010000013.1 coordinate 36,376, forward strand.
ATGACGTAGTCGACCACGGCGTCCTTCCACACGCCGAGTACCCGGTCCTCGATGATCTGCAGATCGGTGCCCTGACGTTCGGCCACCTGCGTCCAGAAACGCTTCAGGGGCGCGGGCGGCCTTTGCAGCGAGGCCCGTATCCGGGTGAAGCGCCGCATCAGGCCGAGAATCCGCAGGCTGGCACGCGCCACGGCCTGGTCGCTGTCCGGGCCGATCTCCAAGGGTGAGCGGTCGTCGCACAGGCAGAGCCAGCCGAGTCCGAGCGATTCGAAGTCACGGCCGCCGCCGGAGAAGAGGCTGCCGATGGTCTCGAGCCGGAGGCGGGAACGGATGCGGCTGAGGAGATCCTCCTGCGCCTGGGTCTCCGTCACCGCTGCCCGATCCCGTTCCCAGTTGTAGAGCGCGGTCCAGGGCTGTCCGGCCGAGGTCTGCTGGAGCGAGGCCGCGGGACCGGCGGGATTGGTGCCGTACTTCAGCAGCATGCCTTCGAGGTCGGAGGCGAGGTCGTCCAGGGAGGGCAGTTCGGAGAACTTCCGCTCCAGGTCCGGCAGGAGTTCCGGTTCCGCGTCGAGGTCGTCGGTGAGGATCGCCTTCAGGCGTCCCCAGTCCGCCGGGTCGCGGTCCCGCATCCGTGCCACGGCCGCGCGGGCAGCCGCACGATCGACCGGCTCACCGGCGTAGTGGCCCTTCACCGTCTGAAGGTCTCCGAAGGGATCCCCCTGGCTCTCGACGGCCTGGGCGCTGAGCAGGCGGAGAAGGTCCTGGTGGTGGCGGAGGGCAAGACCGCTGGCGAGTTCGGAGGCGTCGTCACGGCTGTCGGAGAAGGCGATCGCCTTGCGCCGGCCGTCGGGAAGGTGGCCGAGCGCTTCGGTCACCAGCACCTGGTTGATCTTGTAGAAGCCGGTGCGCATCCGCCGGACCGGCGCGTTGCGCAGCCGGTCAGGGGATTCCAGCGGGACGAAACGGCCGTCCCTGTCGTACTTGATCTCCCAGTCGTCGCCGCAGGCGGGGCAGCGGGTGGGGAAGGCCTGCAGCCGGGCCGGGTCGTAGGCCGGCTTCCTGCCCTCCTTGTCCAGGGGCACGGAGATGTGGAACGACCATCCCGTGTGCTGGACGTCCCGGTTCTCCAGGCGGCCGGTGGCGGGCTGGTAGGCGCTGCGACGGAACGCGAACTCGACCTGTGGCCCGCCGTCGGACAGGCCCGCGTGCCAACTGGGGTCGTCGAGGCCGAGGCCCTTGGTGCGCGGCCAGTACACGATGTAGTTCGCCGCGGTGGGTGCGCCGCTGGCCTCGTCGGGGAGCAGGTCCAGGTCCGGGAAGTCGGTGTGGAGTGCACCGGTGAACTTGCGCCGCTGGGTGTCCTTGGGGCTGGCGTACCCGCCGAGCATGAGGTCGCCGCAGGCCTGGCAGGAGAGAAGCTCCAGCACGCGGGCGCCGCAGGTGCAGCGGGAGGTGGGCTCGGCGAAGAGCCGGCCGACCCGGCGTTCGGGACCGTGCTCCACGGGGATGTGGGGGCAGTTCGGGTCCGAGCAGGCCCAGATGCCCTCGATGTTCCGGAAGAAGAAGTGGGCCCGGAGCTGGGGAAGTTCGGCGTCCTGCGCGCAGCCGAGTATGCGCAGCACGCCGTGCAGAGCGTCCAGACGCTGTTCCTTCGGGACGCCCGGGAAGAGACTTGCCGCCAGTTCGGGGGCGGGCAGAGCACGAGACCTGCCGCCCGGAGTGAGTGCGCGCTGGAGCGCCGGACCGAGGCCGGTCTCCCGTGCCACGGTGACGGCTTCGTCCTGGGTGACGGGAGCCTTCGCGGCCTGCGTGAGGCGTTCGGTGTGAGCGGCCAGGTCGCCCTCGCCGTGGATCTCCCTCGCCTTTCCGGGGATGATCACGCGCCGGGAGCCGGGCAGGGCGAAGAACCCGTCGAGGAAGTCGTCGTCCCGGCCCGCCTCCAGGGAGGCGGAGGCTGCGAGCACTCTCAGCTTCTCGGGGTTCTTGTTGAGGCCGAGACGGTGGCGGAGGTTGCGCAGCAGGTAGGCCACCTCGGTGCCGGCCGTGCCGCGGTACATGTGGAGCTCGTCGAGGATCAGGGTGAGGCGGGCGCCGGGGGTCTGCTCCAGCCACTTCCTCGTGGCGCTGAAGATGTGCTCCTCCTGCTTGCGGAGCAGCATGATGTTCAGCATCGAGTAGTTGGTGATCATGATGTCCGGTGGCGCGGCCTGCATGTCCCAGCGGGCGTGCATCTCCGCTCCGCCGAGGCGCGGGATGAAGGGTCGCAGCTCCTCGTCGAGCGTCTCGTCGGCCTTGTGCTGCCGTTCCTGGACCTCTCGCAGGTACTGCCGGAGACGGAAGGTCGCCGGCTCGGAATCGCGGCTGCCGGAGACAGGGGTGGCTCCGGTGTAGCGGCCGAAGTAGAAGCGGTGTCCGTTGCGCTTCCGGTCCAGCCAGGCGTGGGCCTCACGGCTGTCCAGCGATTTCCGCAGCCGGACCAACTGGTCGTCGGCGAGGGCGTTGGTGGGATAGAGAATCAGCACGCGCATGGCCGCGGGATGCCCGTGCTCGTTCTGTCGGCTGGGCACGTGGTCGCCGTCCCCCTGCCACCATTCCCGCTGGACCGCACGGGTGCCCTGCCAGTGGGCGGACTCGGCGACCAGGTCGGCGAGGACGGGTAGCAGGAAGGACTCCGTCTTGCCGGAACCGGTGCCCGCGGTGACCACGAAGTCCTTGCCCTCGCAGGCGGCGACCAAGGCGTCGTGCTGATGCTGGTAGAGGCTGGTCACGCCGTCGGGGAGGGTGAAGCGGGCGAAATCGGCCGCGTCGGGGTGTGCCCCTGCTTCCGCGAAGGACTCCGCGATGCTGACGCCCCGGGAGGCGTACTGCGGTCGCAGCTCGATCAGCGGGTCGCGCCACGCCCCGTTGTCCCGGTCCAGCAGGTTGCGCCGTTCCTCCATGACGGAACGATCGTCGACGCTGAAGGGGGTGTCGTAATAGCGGAACAGCGCGCTGCGCAGGTCGTCGAAGGTGCCCATGACGTCCTGGACATCGGTGTTCGTCACCGCCGTGGTCCGCTGTTCCGCGCTCACTCGGTCCTCCCGACGGTGGCCGCCACCTGTCGCGGCATGGTCTCCAGGTTCTGCTGCAGCGAGGCCGCGATCGCCTCGGCGAGCGCCCTCGGCACGTTGTCGTACGCGCGGGTCTGCGCCTGCTTGCCCGTCGAGGGCGGGAAGCCGCTGCACAGGACGACCGCGCGTTCATGCAGGGCGGGCAGTGGCGCGTACCGGTCGACGAAGAGTCGGCCGAGGCCGGCGCGTCCCTTGCCGGATTCCGGCCGCCAGCGCATCGCGCCGGTGCGGTGGCGGGCGAGCTCCAGGTAGATGCCCGTCTCGCGTTCCACCGCGTGGAAGACGCCGTTGCGACGGACGCGGGTCAGGCGGGCGTAGTCGGCTCCGCGCCACCGGTAGAGGCCGTCCTCGTCGTCCCGTGCCACGGGGACGAACCGTTGGCGGGGCAACTCGTACTTCTCCAGCGTGTCGGCGGTGCTCCCACCGGGCGGTGCGGACTCGGGGCCCGGTGCCGCCTGCGGGAGCAGTTCCATCAACTGCAGGGCGGCGCAGGGGACGTAGCGGGCCCCGAAGAACTCCGCCGCTTCCCACAGGATCCGCGGGTCCTCGTACTGGAACAGGAGGGTGTCGGGCAGCGGAGCCTCACCTGCCTCCGGTCGGTGAGGGACGGCGATCAGTTCCATCCACTCCTGCGCCGCCTCCTCGACGCGCATGCTGATCCGCGCGGTGCGCGCGCCGGTCAGCACGGCGAGCCCGTCGGCGTGGGGCAGCCTGGTCAGCACCGGCGGGGCGACCGACCAGCGGTCGGCGCGCAGGTCCACGTCGATGAACCCGAGGGCTGCGACCTTGCGCATCCAGTCCCAGTCGGCGTACTCGGCCAGCTCCAGGCCCCATGCCTGGGCCTGGTTGCGGACACCGTCGCGCAGTGCGGACGCCTTGCCGCTGCGGCTCTCGCTCAGCCAGCGCAGGAGGATCCCGCCGAACTCGGTGCTGCTCATCGGTCCCGTCATCGGTCCAGCTCCTTCGCTGCCTGCACGTACGCGGCCCACGAGAGGTCGAAGGACGCCTGCTGGGCGTTGAGGACGGCGCGGGTCCAGGCCCGCGGGTTGCCGGCGGTCTTCGGCTTCGGTGTTCCGGGGTTCACCGGGCGGCCCTTCCAGCGTCCGCTGCGGCGCTCCAGGAGCCAGCCGCCGATGCCGTGGAAGTCGGCCTCGAAGCGGAGCGGGGCGGGGGTGTCGGCAAGACGTTCTGCCCACCAGTCCGGTTGTTCCGGGGCCTCCAACGTCCACAGTCGACCGTCGGCCGCCGCGAACAGGACCTCGTCCGCGTCACGACGGCACAGCTCCATCGCTGCTGTCGCGTCCTGGGTGGTGGCGCCCGTGCAGTCGGCACCGGTGATGCCGGTCGGCAGGGTCTGCTCGACGAGAAGAGAGGGCGACTCGGAGGCCTTGCCGTCCGCGACGGTGAAGCCACAGACCTTGGTCATCCTCGGTTCGGCGACGGCCTGGTCCGCGGTGGCGAAGCCGACTTCGGCGCCTGCGTAGCTCACCGTGTGGCGGCCCGGCTCCAGCCGGAGCACGGCCAGGGGGACGGAGCGGCCCGCGGCGATCCTCTTCCTGAGCTCGGGCCGCTCCTCTCCGTCGATCAGGAGGGTGCCCGTGCCTTCCACAGCGTCCGGGAGGACCACCTGCGGCTCGCCTCCCCGCAGATACAGGTGGGGATCGAGCGAGGGCGCGAGCTTCAGACCGCCCTCGAGGCGGAGCTTGAACTGGGCCGGGGGCTGCAGGAGGCCGACCGCGCCCTGGACCTCCCGGAGCGCCCGACGCAGGGTGACCGCGTCGTCGAAGGTGACGGGCTTGTGCAGGGACCAGCCCTGCGGCACCCAGGCCAGCTTGCTGGTGTCGGCGCTTCGGCCGGTGGTCGCGGCCTTGTCCAACAGCCGCTGCACGTCCCGCTGCGCACTCGGGGCGGCGAGCACCACGTGCGCCTCTCCCGGGCGGAAGCCGTCGGTGCCGGCCCAGACACCGAGCACGTCGTCCCGCGCGAGCACCAGGACGGAGGAGGAGGGGCGGCTGAGCACCAGGTTGTCCCCGTCGCGGCGGATACCCCGGGTGAGGGTGTCCGCGCTCGGGGCGGGCAGGCCCGTCACCTCGTAGTAGGCGGTGTCGCCGAGCTGATCGAGGACGACGCCGTCCTTGAGTTCGATGCGCTTCTTCTGCTCCGCGCAGCGCAGGCGCGCCACCCACCTGAGACGGCCCGCGTCGAGCCGCACCAGCAGTTCGGCCCGGGTGACACCGGTGGGCACCAGCGCGTCCGAACCGTCCCAGGAAGCGGCGTAGTTGCCGATCAGCTTGGCGAGGAAGGGACGGAACTCCTCCTCCTGCAGAGCGTTGCGGAAGCCCTTGGAGAAGTGCTGCTCCATGCCCCGGATCTCGATCTGGGCCAGCAGCGTCTCCCCCGGCAGCGGCCAGGTCGTGCCGTGTTCCCGCAACGACCGGAAGAGCTTCGGCAGGAAGGACCGGTCGGCGCCGCTGAGGAGCGACTGGGACTGGGCGAACCCGATCATGCTTCGGTTGGAGGGCAGGTCGGCCGGGGCGGGAAGGGTGCACAGGCCCCGCGCGCCCTTCTGGCTGTGCTGCCAGGAGGCCAATACCTGCCACATGCGGGAGATGGGCTCGTACTGCTGGCTGCCCAGTCGCTTCTCGTCGCCGGTCAACAACTGGGAGAAGCGGGCATGGTAGGCGGTGGCCCGGTGGCTCCGGTCGTTCACCATCCGGGACGCGGCGATCACCGAGCAGGCCAGCAGCGGCAGGAAGGCGGGCACGCCGTCCTTGTCCTGCTGCCACATGCGCCAGCGGTAGTCCTCCAGCGCACGGTACGGTTCCGCGGTCCCCAACCGCAGGAACCTGGCCACGCACTGGGCAAGGGGCTCTTCCATGCCGTGTCCGTGCCTGAGCTCCTGCTCCACTTCGTCGTCGATGTAGAACAGCGTCGGGTGGCCGGCGTGCTGTCGTCCGAAGAACTCCTCGGCCAGCACCTCCTGCCACGCCTGATAAGAATGGTCCACTCTGTCCCCAAAAGAGAGGTTCCAATGCCCTGTTCGTGAACTCCCCGGCATGGAACGGTCTTCCGCGTCACCCTGAACCCGCCACTGGCAACGGGTCACTGCCGAACGCCCTCTCAGGCGCACCCTCTACTGACCGCCGCCCGACATAACCCGACGGCGCCCGACACGCGCAGACGTCGCACTCATCCCCCACCGTTTCCACGAGCGCCCCTTGCAGGGCCCGCACGGACCACCCGAAAGGCATGGCCAAAACCTCACCAAGAGTGATGCATTTGAAGCGATCACAGCACCCACCGCGAACCCCCAGGAAATCCAATTTATTTACCCTACAACCAAAGGTTCCGTGCCGAGGAACGGGCGGCATGTCTGACCGACCCGATCTCCTTGAGGATCACCTTTACCCATGTCCGGTGGTGGAGGTTTCGATCCATGACCCCCTGACCGGGCGAGCGCCCAGATGTTCTCGCATCTCCCCGTGTTTGCTGAACGTGCTTAATCGAAAAGCCAGTTGAAGTCGCCACGCGAGCAGTTCCCTTAGTCGAGGGCCGTGAGGGCATGAAGAGGAATGGATTCAGGCAGCGGCCGACAGGGGGCCGGACCGGGACCCGAGCGAGCGCCGGATCCGCGCCTCCTCCTTCCGGGCGACGGCCGTCGCAGCCGCTCCGGGGACTGTGTCGAGAGCTCCGCACGCCGGACAGCCCCGCGAGCGAGGACATCGGCGTGGGCGAGAGCGATGGCGATGGGGCCGGTGAGCGAAGGATGTTCCAAGGCCACGGCAACCTCAGGAGCGCAGATCCCGTTCATTCGCGCCAGGACGGCCTCCTGCAGGGCGGTGAAGTCGTCGGCGAAGCGACGGGTCAGCTCTGTGTGCTCGGTGATCGTCACGAATGGGCCTTCCAGATCGAGAGGGGTGACCGGGACCGGCCCTTCGCGCTTCAGCCGACCAGCTTCCATTCCTGACACCGGTTGGTCTTGAAGTACTCGCCGCTGTTGAGCGTCACGCGCCCCGGGCCGTCGAGGTTGTTGTTGGCGATGATGGAGCCGAACTCGCCGCTGGCGTCCTTGGCGCGCTCCCAGTAGCAGCCCCACTCGTCGTCGGGCCCGGCGGTCTTGTAGGTGCCGGCCTTGATGTCCTCACCGACGAGGTACTCCCCCTCACCGGAGAAGCCGGCCGCCGGGCCGGACTTGTGCGTCTTCTTCGGCTTGGCGGTCACCGTCTTGGTCACCGTCGGCGCGGGCTTGGGGTCGGCGGCCGCGGCGGTCTCGGTGACGGTGACCGTGGGGCGGGGGGCGGCCTTCACTCCGACCGTCGCCTTGCCGGTGGTGTCGGCGGAACCGTCGCTCGAACCGATCCCGACGCCGACGAACAGCGAGACCAGGGCGACAGCGCCGTACTTCAGCCGTCTCTTGCGGCGCTCACCCTGGCCCCCTCCGTGCGGCGCGGCGAGGCCGGTGAAGCCCTGCGGGTCGTAGCCGGGCGGCTGGGGAGCGGGCTGCTGGAAGGTCATGGCGTTCTCCGTTTCGTGAGGTCGGCGCGGCAGGCCGACAGTCGGCAGGCCAGCCCGCAGCACGAAGACCTGCTGGGCGGCCACTTACACCGGAAGCACCTTCAGATAAGCAGCGCACTGAAAGCACTGTCAAATAAATTGACAGATTTGACGGGTGCTGTAGGTTGTTGACGTCCGCTTCCGAGAGGCCCAGGACCGCCCATGCCCCAGTCATCCGCGTCACCCGCCCAGGTGACCGCCGCCGAGATCTCCCGCATCGCGGGCGTCACACGCGCCACGGTCAGCAACTGGCGCCGTCGGCACGACGACTTCCCGGCGCCGTCCGGCGGCACGGACAGCAGCCCGCTGTACGACCTGGAGGCCGTGCGCGCCTGGCTCGCCTCCCGCGGCCACACCTCGGCCGCGAGCCCGTCGGAGGAACTGCGCACGACACTGCGCCTGCACGCACAGAACGGCGGCGGCAGACCGGAGGACCTGCTGCTGCTCGTCCTCGCCGCGGCCGGCCGCTCGCCCGAGGAGCTGACGGCCGCCGTACGACTGCCGGACGCGGACCTCGCGACCCGCGCGCAGAGGGAAGCCTCCGCGGCCGCCGACGCCGTACCGGCCGCGGAGGCCGTCCGTTACGAGCCGGGCGACGCGCCGGTGCTGCGCGCGCTGTACGCGTGTGTACGCGACGAAGGTGGCCAGGCCGCGCTGGCCGTGCTCGCGGAACGGGAACTGGAGGACAGCGCCGCCTCCGGCGCCTACCAGACCCCCGCCCCGCTCGCCGACCTGCTCGCCCACCTGATCCCCGGCTCCCCCGCCCGCGTCCTCGACCCGGCCTGCGGCAGCGGCAACCTCCTGGCAGCCGCCGCCCGCAGGGGCGCGAGCGAGCTGTACGGCCAGGACACGCTTCCCGTGCAGGCCCGCCGCAGCGCCGTGAGCCTGATGCTGACCGTCCCCGAGGCCACGGTCACCGTCCACGCCGCCGACAGCCTCCGCGCCGACGCCTTCCCCGGCCTCCTCGCCGACGCCGTCCTGTGCAACCCGCCCTTCGGCGACCGCGACTGGGGCCACGACGAACTCGCCTACGACCCCCGCTGGGCCTACGGCGTACCGCCCCGCGCCGAATCGGAACTGGCCTGGGTGCAGCACGCCCTCTCCCACCTCACCCCCGGCGCCCACGCGGCCCTGCTCCTCCCGCCGGCCACCGCAGGCCGCGCATCAGGCCGCCGCGTACGCGCCGAACTCGTCCGCAGCGGCGCCCTGCGTGCGGTGATCGCCCTGCCGCCCGGCGCGTCGGTACCCCTGCACGTCGGCCTCCAGATCTGGGTACTGCAACGCCCCGAACCGGGAGGCCCGGAACGCAAGTCCGTCCTGTTCGTCGACACGGCGGCGGACACGGCGGCAGCGGCCGGACACGGCGGGACGACGACGGTGAGCGCGCGGAGACGGGGCGGAGGCAGGTCCGCCGCCCCTGACTGGGACGGGATCACGGCGCGGGCTCTCGACGCCTGGCGGGCGTTCACGGAGAGCCCGGACACGTTCGAGGGCGAGCCCGGCGTCGCGCACGCCGTCGGGGTCGTGGACCTGCTCGACGACGTGGTGGACCTGACGCCGACGCGACTCGTACGGGCGTCACGGGCCGAGATCGACCCGGCGGAACTGTCGGCCGAGGTCGATGCCACCCGCCGGAGTCTCGTCGAGGCCGCGAGGTCCCTGGGGCGGACGGCCGGTCAGGAGGCGTGGAGCGCCGCGGGCGCCACGGCCCGCCGGTGGCGGACGGCGACCGCGTCCGACCTCACGCGCGGCGGGGCGCTCACCCTGCTGCGGAACCTGCCGGACAGCGTGCGCACCCGCGCGCAGACCGCGAGCGGCGGGGACGGGAGGCCCGAGACGCGGCCGGTGCTCACCGGCTCCGACATCGCAACCGGGTCGGGTCCCACTGGGGACCCGATGGGCCTGTACGACGACACGGCACCCGTGATCGCCATCGGCGACGTCCTCGTACGGGCGGTCGCGAGCGCCGACGGCCCGATGGCCCGGGTGGCGGACGAGGCGGACGCCGGCGCGCTGCTCGGCCCCCACGTCCACCTCTTCCGCCCGGACCCGGCACGCCTGGACGCCTGGTTCCTCGCCGGGTTCTTGGGCGCGGAGGAGAACATCGCTGGTGCGTCGACCGGCAGCACGATCCTGACGGTCAGCCCGGGCCGACTGCGCGTGCCACTGCTGCCGCTGGAGGAGCAGCGACGGTACGGGGAAGCGTTCCGGCACGTGCACGAATTGCGGGCGGAGGCCCAGCGGGCCACACGCCTGGCGGAGGAGACGGCACGGCTACTGGCGGGCGGGCTCACGGGCGGCCAGTTGCTGCCATCGCGGGAGGCGGCGAAGGCCGCGGAGGCGGGCGGACGGGGTGGCGATTCGCTCCATTAGGCACGCGGCCTCGCACACATAGACCACACTTGTCGGACCGTCCCGGCAGACTGGCCGATCGACTCGGCTGGGCTCGGCCTGGGCGGTGGGGTTGGGACATTTCGGAAGGGATCCGGAGATCCAGTTGAACAGCAGTAAGCACACGGAGTTGGCGAACCACGCGTGGTCCGTCGCCGACCTCCTGCGGGGGGACTACAAGCAGTCCGACTACGGCAAGGTCATCCTGCCGTTCACGGTGCTGCGGCGGCTGGAGTGCGTACTCGAGCCCACACGCCAGAAGGTCTCGGAGACCGTGGCGCAGTTCGAGGGTCAGGACATCGTCGCGGACAAGTTCCTCCGCAAGGCTTCCGGCCACGCCTTCTACAACACCTCCACGCTCACCCTCAAGCAGATCGCGAACGACCCGCAGAACGCGGCGCAGAACCTCCTGGTGTACGTGGGGGCCTTCTCCGACAACGCGCGGGGCGTGTTGGACCGCTTCGAGTTCGCCCAGCAGATCAAGCGGCTGGACGGCGCCGGGCTGCTCTACAAGGTCATCGGCAAGTTCACGGACCTGGACCTTCGTCCCGAAGTCGTGCCCAACCACAACATGGGCTACATCTTCGAGGAGCTGATCCGCCGCTTCGCCGAGCAGTCCAACGAGACGGCCGGTGAGCACTTCACGCCGCGCGAGGTCATCCAGCTCATGGTGCGGCTGCTCGTCGCGCCGGACGGCGACGCGTTGCAGTTGCCGGGGGCGGTGCGCACGGTCCTCGACCCGGCCTGCGGCACGGGCGGCATGCTCTCCGCGATGGACGACACCATCAAGGAACTGAACCCAGACGCCACGGTGGAGGTCTACGGGCAGGAACTCAACCCCGAGTCGTGGGCGATCTGCCGGTCCGACCTCATGATCAAGGGCCAGGATCCGGACAACATCGCCTTCGGCAACTCCTTCTCCGACGACGGGCACGCCCGGAAGACCTTCGACTACATGCTGGCCAACCCGCCGTTCGGCGTGGAGTGGAAGAAGGTCAAGGACGAGGTCGAGCACGAGCACAAGACCCTGGGCGAGGCTGGCCGCTTCGGCGCGGGGCTGCCGCGCATCAACGACGGCTCGCTGCTGTTCCTCCAGCACATGATCTCGAAGATGAAGCCGGTGGACGTGAACGGCGGGGGTGGTTCGCGCCTCGCCATCGTCTTCAACGGCTCGCCGCTATTCACGGGCGCGGCCGGCTCGGGCGAGTCGGAGATCCGCCGCTGGATCCTGGAGAACGACTGGCTGGAGGGCATCGTCGCCCTGCCGGACCAGCTCTTCTACAACACCGGCATCTCGACGTACTTCTGGATCCTCACCAACCGCAAGGGCCCGGACCACAAGGGCAAGGTCGTCCTGCTGGACGCACGCGACCAGTGGCAGAAGATGCGCAAGTCGCTGGGCGACAAGCGCAAGGCGCTGGGCAAGGACCACATCGCGACGGTGGTCGAGTTGTACGGCGAGGCGCTGGCCGTGGTGGCCGACGCAGAGCACCCGCTGCACAGCAAAGTGAAGGTCTTCCGCAACGAGGACTTCGGGTATCAGCGAATCACCGTGGAACGCCCGCTGAAACTGCGGTTTGAGGTGACGGAGGAAGCGCTGGCGGCGCTGGAGGCGTCCAAGTCCATCCAGAAGCTTCCCCAGGCTCCGGTGCTGGCAGACGCGTTCATCACCCTCATGGGGTCGAGCTGGGGCACGAAGCAGGAGGCCTGGCTCGCGCTGAAGGACGCGGTGGTGCAGGTTGGCGGGACGTGGCCCACGGGCGCATCGTTCAACAAGGCGCTGCGCGATGTCGTCGGCGTACGGCACCCGGAGGGCGAAGTCCAGCGCGTTAAGGGCGAGCCGGAGCCGGACGCGGAGCTCCGGGACTTCGAGAACGTGTCGCTGGGTGAGGATGTCGAGGAGTATCTGGAGCGGGAGGTCCACCCGCACGTGCCGGACGCATGGATCGACCACAGCAAGACGAAGATTGGGTACGAAATTCCGTTCACGCGGCATTTCTATGTGTACCAGCCGCCACGTCCGCTGGAGGAGATCGATAGGGATCTGGAAGCATTGGAAGCCGAGATCCAGACCCTACTGAGGGAGGTCACGAGGTGACGTGGCCAACCATTCCGCTGCGTCGCCTCGTCGTATGCCTCGACGGTCGCCGAATCCCTCTCAACCGGGAGGAACGGTCGGACATGCAGGGCGACGTGCCGTACTGGGGTGCTGGGGGCATCCTCGATTCGGTTAGCGCCGCGATCTTCAACGAACCGCTCGTTCTGCTTGGTGAGGACGGCGCGCCGTTCTTCACCACCGGGAAGGACGTGGCGTACTACATTGAAGGTCCATCCTGGATCAACAACCACATCCACGCGCTACGGCCGACGTCCGTCGATGGTCGTTTCCTGGCCTACGCCCTGAATTCGGTCGACTACGCCAACTACATTACCGGAGCGACCAGGGACAAGCTGACTCAGGACGACCTGAAGCAGATCATGGTGTGGAATCCGCCCATGGAGGAACAGCACCGCATCGCGAACTTCCTGGACGTCGAGACTTCTCGTATCGAACGACTCGTAACTCAGCGGCATCAACAGATGAAACTCCTGGCTGAGCGCCGCACGTCTGCGCTGGCCGAGTGTGTCTCGTCTAGCGGCCCCGATTCGGTTCAGCACCCTCTTGTGGGCATCGTGCCCCGCTCTTGGCCGGTGCTGCCTCTCCGTCGAGTCATTCCCGCGGTGAACGTAGGCGTCGTCATCAACCCGTCGACGTACTTCGAGGACGATGGCGTTCCCTTCATTCATGGATTTAACGTGCGATCCGGATGGATCGATCCTCGGGGCCTGAAGTTCATGTCGTCCGACAGCAACGAGGAGCTGCGCCGGTCACGCGTCCACAGCGGTGACGTCCTCGTGGTTCGAGCCGGCTCCCCGGGGCGGGCTGCCGTGGTAACCGACGAGTACGACGGAGCGAACTGTGCATCCGTGTTGATTCTGCGGCGCGGCCAAGCCATGCTGCCCCACTTCCTGACGGCGTTCATCAACTCACCGGCAGGACAGGGGCAGGTGCAACTGTCCCAGTACGGAGCCGCGCAGGAAGTCATCAGCGCAGCGCAGACCCTTTCTTTCGTAGCCCCTGTTCCGGACCTAGCCGAGCAACGATACCGAGTGGACCGTCTGAACTCGGCCCTGGAGGCTCAAGCCCGAGTTCTCCGCACGCTTGAGCATCAGGTTGCACTGCTTGCTGAGCGTCGCCAGGCCCTAATCACGGCTGCCGTGTCCGGCCAGTTGGACGTGTCCACCGCCAGCGGTCGCAACATCACCGAAGGAGTCTTCGCATGAGTCCGGTGCACGACGAGTCCGCCTTCGGCACCGCCATCGTCGCTGCCCTCTGCAAACGCGGTTGGCGGGAGGCACACGTGGAGGACTACCAGGCCGACCTCGGCTTGGACACCAACGAGCTGTTCACCTTCATCGGCGCCACCCAGCCCGACGAGTGGAACGAACTCCTCACCGTCTACGGTGGCAACCCCAACGAAGCCCAGCGCGGTTTCGCCCAGCGTCTCGACCGGGCCATCTCCGATGACGGCCTCCTCCACGTCCTCCGCAACGGCGTCAAGGACCGAGGCGTCCGCCTCCGCGTCGCCTACTTCAAGCCCAACCTCATCTCCGCTGACTCGGTCCTCGACGGCTACCGGGCCAACCGCCTCACCGTCGTCCGGGAACTCCCCTACGCCACCAAGCAGGCCGACTGGGGTCACCGGCTCGACCTCACCCTCTTCCTCAACGGCATCCCGGTCGCCACGGCCGAGTTGAAGAACCCGCTCACCGGCCAGGGCGTCGAGCAGGCCAAGGAGCAGTACCGGACCGACCGCGACCCGACCGAGCTGATCTTCGCGCGGCGCGTCATCGCCAACTTCGCCGTCGACCCGGACCTGGTGTTCGTCACCACGCAACTGCGCGGCAAGAGCACCCGGTTCCTGCCCTTCAACACCGGCTCGAACGGCCCCGGCCAGCCCGGCGGGTCCGGGAACCCGGCCCCCACGGCCCACGGCACGTACGCCACGTCCTACCTGTGGGAACAGGTCTGGCAGCGGGACAACTGGCTCGACCTGCTCCAGCGTTTCGTGCACCAGCAGAAGCACAAGACGCCCGGCAGCGGCACCACCAAGTCGACGATCTTCCCCCGCTTCCACCAGTGGGACGTGGTCCGGAAGCTCACCGCACACGCGTCCGTGCACGGCGCCGGCCAGAACTACCTGGTCATGGCCTCCGCCGGGTCCGGCAAGTCGAACACCATCGGCTGGCTGGCCCACCGCCTCAGCGACCTGCACGCCCGCAATGATCCCGCCGTCCTGCGGCCTGACGCCCTCGCCGACGGCCGCATCAAGCCCGGCGAGCCGGTCTTCGACAAGGTCATCGTCATCACCGACCGCCGTGCCCTGGACGCCCAGCTCTCGGCGACCGTCGGCAGCTTCTCGCAGACGGACGGCCTGGTCGTGAAGGTCGACGAGAAGCACGGGGCGAAGAGCGAGCAGCTCGCCCGCGCCCTCTCCCGGGACACCGGGAAGATCGTCACGGTCACCCTGCACTCGTTCCCGGCGCTGCTGGACTACATCAAGCGCAACCCGACCGAGATCAAGGGCAGCCGCTTCGCGATCATCGTCGACGAGGCGCACTCCTCCCAGTCCGGCGACGCCGCCACCGCCGTGAAGTCCGCCCTGCGCGACCTCGGCCTGGACGCCGACTCGGACGACGAGGGCGCGACCACGGTGACCCTGGACACCCAGCTGAAGGCGAAGGCGGTGGCGCGCTCCCGGGCCGGCAACCTCTCCTACTTCGCCTTCACCGCCACGCCCAAGTCCAAGACCCTCGAACTCTTCGGCACGGAAGACGTGGAGAACGGCAAGACCGTCTACCGCCCCTTCCACACCTACTCCATGCGCCAGGCCATCGAGGAAGGCTTCATCCTCGACCCTCTGTGCAACTACGTCACCTACAACACCTACTGGAAACTCGCGAACCTCAACCACGACGAGAAGGAGGTCGACCCCTCCAAGGCCAACAGCCTGCTCGCCCGGTTCGCGCTCATGCACGAGCACACGGTGTCCCAGCACGCCCAGGTGATCGTCGAGCACTTCGTCCACCACACCCGCGGCCGGCTCGGAGGACGCGCCAAGGCCATGGTGGTCACGGCCTCCCGTCACTCCGCCGTGCAGATGGCCCGCGCCATCCGCAGTTACATCGCCGACCGCGACTACGACACCAAGTACCCGGACCTCGGTGTCCTGGTCGCCTTCTCCGGGTCCCTCACCATCGACGGCGAGGAGACCACCGAGAGCAAGGAGAACGGCGGCCTGTCGGAGAGCGCCCTGCCGAAGGCGTTCGGCTACACCCGCGCCGACGACAAGGCCGCGAAGGCCGGCGGCAAGGGGCAGCAGGAGTACCGGATCCTGGTCGTCGCCGAGAAGTACCAGACCGGTTTCGACCAGCCGCTCCTCACGACGATGTACGTCAACAAGACGCTGACCGGTATCGCCGCCGTGCAGACGCTCTCGCGCCTCAACCGCACCGCTGAACGCAAGTCCCAGGCCGACCTCGCCGTCCTCGACTTCGTCAACGACGCCGAGGACATCAGGGAGGCGTTCCGCCCGTACTTCGAGGAGGCGCAGACCCTGCCCTCCGACCCGAACCTCCTGTACTCGGCACAGAGCCGCGTCATGTCCGCGCCGATCATCTCGGAGCAGGACATGGACGAGTTCGTCGCCGCGTACTTCGAGGCGCAGGAGAAGGCGGGCGGCTCCCAGTCCAAGTGGGAGAAGCTGCACGCCGAGTTGTACCGCCTCCTGTCGCCCGCCGTCACCCGCTTCACCCACCTCCTGGAGAGCGACGAGGAGGACGACGTCGAGGCCGCCGAGGACTTCCGAGCCAACCTCAATGACTACGTTCGCAAGTACGGCTTCCTCGCGCAGATCGTGCCGTACCAGGACGCCGAGTTGGAGCGCCTGTACCTCTTCGGGCGCTACCTGCTCAACCGGCTTCCCCGCCTCGCGGACGGCGGAGTCGACGTAGGTGAAGTGGACCTCAGCCACCTGCGCGTCGAGAAGACCGGCGAGTACGACGTGTCCCTCAACCCGGAGGGGCCCGCCGAACTCAAGGGCTTCGGGGACGGCGCGGGCGGCGCGAAGGACTCCGAGAAGTCACTGCTGTCCGAGCTGATCGAGAAGTTCAACGCCAAGTTCGGCACGGAGTTCACCGAGGAGGACGTCCTCCCGGCCTTCAACGCCACCAAGAAGGACCCGAAGGTCCGGGCCGCCGCCCTCGTCAACGACGAGGAGAACTTCGGCATCGTCTTCGACAAGAAGTTCGAGGAGAACATGATGGATCATGTCTCCACGATCGACACCCTCGGCAAGCGGTACTTCGGCACGGACCGCGACTTCAAGTCCAACCTCGACCGCAGCGCCCGCCGCGCGGCCTGGCGGATGATCCGCCGGGAGGAGGGCCTGGACGACATCTGACGCGTGCGGGGCCCGGCGCAGCGCGCGCGCCGGGCCCCGCACGTCGGAGGTCGGCCGGTTCAGTGCCCAGCGGCCAGCCGCACGAAGTCAGTCCATGCTTCGGGGCCGAATGCGAGCCGGGCGACTGCGGGCCGCTTCGAGTCCCTGACGAGGACGGCTCCGGAAGCGGCAGCGACTTCCACGCATTCGCCACCGCCACCTGTGCTGTAGCTGCTCTTGAACCAGGCTGATTCTGGCACGGCGTGCGCTATGCGAACGCTCATGGCTCTCCCATCAGTTTCTCGATGAAGGCTGTTGACTCGCTCGGCGTCAAGGCCTGTGATCGGAGGATGCCATACCGGGCCTCCAACTCACGCACCTTGGACACCTCGGTGTAGAGCCGACTGTCATCCTGTACCTCTGCGTACGCGATCCGTTGGCCCTTGTCCGTGTCGATCAACGTGAAGGGTCCACCCAAGGCGGCGTTGTCCTCACGGTCGGTCGGCATGACCTGCACCTCAACATGCCTCAACTGGGCTGTCAGCAGGATTTGTTCCAGGGTCCCCCGCATCACCCTTCGACCGCCCAACGGCCTCCGCAGAACCGCCTCTTCGATCACGAAGCTCATCAGCGGCGCGGGCCGCCGACTGAAGACCTCTTGTCGAGCCAGGCGGGCTTCCAAGCGCTGTTCAATGATGTCGTCGGGCAGCAGAGGGCGCTGCATCTGGAAGATGGCTCGTGCGTAGTCTTCTGTCTGCAACAAGCCGGGAACCGCGTAGACCGCGTAAAGATTCAAGCCCGCAGCCCGAGCCTCCAAGCAAGCCGCGTCCCTGAAGTAGGCCGGATACTGAGCCCGCCCCACCTCCTCCTTCAACGCCGTGAGCAACCCGCCAGCCCCCAGCACCTCATCCGCCCGCTCGATGAACCGGGCCTGCGGGATTCGCCGTCCCTGTTCGATCGACGCCACCGTGTCCGCCGAGTAGCCGACCCGCTTGCCGAACTCCGCCCGGTCCATCCCCGCCCGGACCCGCAGCAGCTTCAACTGCCGCCCGAACGCGGTCACCACGCCCGTCCCCGGCTCGTCCTCCGGCCGCTGCTGCCGCTGCTCCGCTTCCACGTCCCTCACGGTCACCGCCCTGCCCACCTCTTGCCGCACCTCGCCGGACACAGGGGTCGAGCCCGCCCCGATGGGTTAACGCCGTGGCATCACCACAGGTCACGCCACGCCCAAGGGCCGACGCGCCGCCCGCCGTGCCCGCGGTGGCCAGGCTTGGTGAGCACCGCTTCCGGCACGGACTGCTGCGCGCGCCGCGCGGACGGGCGGCAACATGAGCTCTCCCTTTCGCGCTCTTTCGCGGCGGGCCCTGTCCCGTCACACTGGGGTCGCTCGGCACCGGTCCGGCCTCTGTCTCGGGCGGGAGAGGCGCTACTTGGGGGGGAGCGAGTTTCGTGGTGGCACCCAACGATCCGTCCGACGACGAGGTGCGTGCGGCGCTCAGCGCCTTCCTGGCACGCGGCCGGAGCAGGCGTCCTGGCGCGGCCCCTGCGGATTTCCACCTCACCCGCCTGCACCTGCTTGAAGGCACCGTCACCCGGCGCGTCGAGCAACGCACCGAGGGGACACAGCACGAGCCCGGCGCCGTCGACCTCTCGGAGCGACCGGTGTACGACGTGCTGGAAAACTACAAGCTGAGCCCGCACGAGAAGCCCGGAGACCGGCCGCTCGACCTGGTCAAGCGCGGCACGGTGCATCTCCGGTCCTGTGACTGCGGCAACGGCCGGCGGCGGTGTGCCGACTGCAACGGCATGAGGTACCGCCCGTGCGAGCCCGCCCACGTATGCACCGTGTGCCAGGGCGTCACCGCATGCACGCAAACCCTCAAGCACGGCGGTCTGCCCAGCACCCCGCCCAGGCTTCCCAAGCCGGGCCGGGCCGACCGACCCGACGAACGGGTGAACTGCGAGGCCTGCCAGACACCCGACAGCGCGTGTCCCGGGTGCCGGGGCTGGGGGAAGGTCAGGTGTCAGGAGTGCCAGGCGAGTGGGCGCATCCCCTGCGTACCGTGCAAGGGGGCAGGCACCGTCGAGTGCGCCACCTGCCGTGGACACGGGAACCTGACGTCCTGGACGGCAGGACGGATCAAGTGGCCCTCACAGACCGAGAGAGTGTCACCCCCTGTCCCACGGCCCCGGCAAGTGGCCTCGGGACTGGGCTCGGGCGGCTGGCACACGGACCGGCTCGGCATCCAGGATCCGCTTCCCGACGACCTCTCCCCTGACCATCGCTCGGCCCTCGAACCGCACCTGCGCCTACGGAAGGGCGAGAAGGAGCGAGAGGTCGTGATCAAGCGGCTCACGGTCGTCAAGGCGACGCCGCCCTACTCCGACAACCTGGAGTTCTACGTCTTCCGAAGCAGTGACGGACGACTCGACGTCCGGCGGCGGGTGTCGGAGGAGGGGCGGAGGAAGGTCTTCCTGGCGGTGGCAGCGGTCGTCACCCTCGTCGTCCTCGTCCTTGTCCTGACCCACTGACCGGTCCGCCGGCCCGCCGGCCCAGCGAGGACGGCCGCAAGAGGGTGCGGCCCCTTCCCCGCGTACTCGCGTACCACCACGTACAGAGCGCCCGCCCGCCCCGTACGAAGGGCCGACGTCAGCGCGTCACCCCTGGTGACGCTATGCCACGACACGCCACCGTGAGTGCATGACCGCAGCACAATTACCCCTCACCGTGCACAAGTTCGCGATGTGCTTCAGCTCGACCCCGCGCGGCGCCCGCCTGGCCCGGCGGCTGTGCGGGACCCGGCTCGACGCCTGGGGCATCCCGTACGACAGCGACGCGCACGACGTCGTCAGCCTCATCACGGCGGAGCTGTGCGCCAACGCCGTCCGGCACGGACACGTGGCCGGCCGGGACTTCCACGTCCTGCTCACCGCCGACCCGGCCACCGGCACCGTACGGATCGAGGTCAGCGACACCCGCGGTGAACGCGTGCCCCACATTCCCACCGCGCCGCCGGACGGCGGCGGCGGGCGCGGCCTGCTGCTCGTCGAGGCGTTGGCCGACCGGTGGGGCTGTTCACCGCGCGCCACGGGCGGGCCCGGCAAGACCATCTGGGCGGAGTGCGCCGCCGATTACGCAGCCTCCCGTGACCTGATCACGTAGGTCGCCCGCGACCCGGTTGGACGCGCGGAACCCGCACCCGCGAAACTGCTTCCCAGCGCATCGAAGACCACTTCGGTAACTCGACGGGGGCGGGGGCGGTGACCAGGTGCCGGAGCCACGGCGGATCGCGGGACGGTACGAGCTGCTGGAGCAGTTCGGCCACGGCGGCATGGGGGACGTGTGGCGGGGTTACGACACCGTCCTGGACCGGCCGGTCGCGGTGAAGCTGATCCGCCCGCAGGCCGTGGCGTCGCCGCACTTGGCGGAGGAGTTCGAGAAACGGTTCCGGCGCGAGGCGCGGATCACCGCACGGATCCAGCATCCGGGCGTACCGCAGGTGTACGACGCGGTGCTCGACGAGTCGTACGAGCAACTGTTCCTGGTGATGGAGCTGGTCGACGGCGTGCCGCTGACCGCCTACGTGCACCCGGAGCGGCCGCTCCCGGTGAGCTGGGCGGTGGCCGTGGCGGCGCAGGTGGCGACCGTGCTGTCGTACGCGCACGACGTTCCCGTGGTGCACCGTGACCTGAAGCCGAGCAACATCCTGGTCGCCCGGGACGGCACGGTGAAGGTGCTCGACTTCGGCATCGCGGCGATCCTGCGGACGGACGTCACCAAGCTGACCGCGACCGGCAGCCCCATCGGGACGCACCAATACATGGCGCCGGAACAGGTGCGCGGCGGGCGGGTCACGCCGCGCGCCGACCTGTACGCGCTCGGGTGCGTGCTGCACGAACTGCTCTGCGGGCGGCCGCTGTTCGCCGGGGACAGCGAGTGGCAACTGATGATGCAGCACGTCAACGCCACCCCGACGCCGCTGCGGCAACTGCGTCCCGAGGTGCCGGCGGAGCTCGAGACCCTGGTCCTGCACCTGCTCCGCAAGGCGCCCGAGGCGCGTCCGGCGGACGTGCAGGAGGTGTACGAGCGGCTGCGGCCCTTCCTGCCCGCGCCCGGCGAGGAGTCCACGCCGGAGGAGGCGGGGCCCGCGGGGACGCCCGACCCGACCGGGATCTTCCGCCGCCCGTACGCGCCCCGCTCGCGCGCCGGCACCGCGGGCGCGCGGCCCGCCGGGGCCGCCGCCGGGCCCGGTCTCCCGCCCGCCGTTCCGGCGGCCGAGCGGGAGGCGCTGCGGGAGCAGATCCGGGAGGTCCACGCGCACTACCGCGCCCTGCTGGAGGAGGAGCGGTACGCGCAGGCCGCCGAGGTGGTGGGCGAGATGATCGAGCCCGCCGCGCGCGCCCTCGGCTCGGAGAACAAGGCGGTCCTCGGGCTGCGCATGCGACGGGCGGTCAGCCGCCAGCTGGCGGGCGACCACCGGGCCGCGCTGCCCGAGTTCGAGGCGCTCGCCGACGCCTACGGGCGGGTGAGCGGCCCGGGCAGTGAGGAGGCGCTGGACAGCCGGGCGCAGGCGGCGCGCTGCCGGGGCGAACTCGGCCAGGTGACGGAGGCGTTGGCGGGGCTGCACGACGTCCTCGATGTCGTCCGGTCCGTGGACGGCGATATGAGCGAGACGGCCGTGGAACTGCGGCGCGACATCGGCATGCTGCTGCTTGCGCAGGGGCGGGCCGCGGACGCCTTCGCCGTCCTGGAGCCGCTGCACGCGGACTTGTGCATGGTGTTCGGCCCGGGCGACGAACTCACCGCCGAGGTCGCCGAGACGCTGGCCGTGATCCGTCTGGATCTCGACGGTGGCAGCCCCGGCTCCTCCTCCTGACCTGGTACTCCGCCCGCATCGCACCCCGCCCGGCCTTTAGGATCCCCCTCATGCCGCAGCTCGCCTTCGACATCGGTTTCTTCGCCGAACTCCCCAAGCTCCAGCCCCCGGTCAGGAAGGGCGTGCTCGAGGCGTGGGAGAAGTTCAACCAGCTCACCCTCGATCAGCTCTTCAAGGATCAGGGGCTGAAGCTGGAGAGCCTGACGAACGCGAAGGATAAGCAGATACGGACGATCCGTATCGACCAGTTCTGGCGCGGTGTGGTCCTCGCTCCGCCGACGGGGGACACGTTCATCCTGCTGCGGGTCATGCAGCACGACAAGGCGATCGCCTGGGCGAAGAAGCAGAAGGCCAGCATCAACGAGGTGACGCGGGCCGTCGAGATCCGGGATGCGGCGACCCTGGACGAGCTCACGCCGGCGTACGAGCGGGTCGCGGAGGGCTCGCCGAAGAAGCGGCTGTTCGCGGAGTTCTCCGACGGGGACCTGAAGGCTCTCGGCATCGACGACGAGACGCTGCGGCAGGCGCGGTCGCTCGTCGACAAGGAGCAGTTGGAGGTGTTCGCGCCGCTGCTGCCGCAGGACCAGCGTGAGGTGCTGCAGTACCTCGCCGAGGGGATCCCGATCGAGGAGGTGTGGCAGGACATCGTCGCGCCCGCCCTCCAGGCGTCGACGCAGCCGGTGGACACGCAGGACTACGAGACGGCGATCCAGCACACCCGGGCGCGCATCGCGCTGGTCACGGCGCCGGAGGAGCTGTGGGACATCCTGGAGAAGCCGTTCGCGGCCTGGCGGGTGTTCCTGCACCCCTCGCAGCGCAAGGTGGCCTACCGGGCGTCGTACTCGGGGCCGGCCCAGGTCACCGGTGGGCCCGGCACCGGCAAGACCGTCGTCGCCCTGCACCGCGTCAAGCACCTGCTGGGGCACCTGCGCGACGGGGACCGCATCCTGCTCACCACCTACACCAACGCGCTCGTCAACGCGCTCCGCTCCGGCCTCGAGTCGCTGGTGGAGGACCCGGAACTGCGCGAGAAGGTGGACATCTCGACGGTGGACGGATTCGCCGGCCGGGTCGTCGCAGAGGCGCCGGGCGCGGTGGCTCTGCGGCCGCTGATGAACAACGAGGAGGAGAGCCGCTGGGGCAAGGCCGCCAAGGCGACCGGCTTCCCCGGCAGCGCGCAGTTCCTCGCCCAGGAGTACCGGCACGTCATCCTCGCCCAGGACATCCGGAGCCTCGCCGAGTACGAGTCGGCGGACCGGCGTGGGCGCGGGAGCCGGCTGACGGCGGCCGAGCGACCGCTGGTGTGGGAGACAGTGGAGCGGTTCACGAACGGCCTGGCCGCGGACGGGGCCCGGACCTGGCTGCAGACCTGCGCAGAGGCGGCGCGGCTGCTGGCGGAGAAGGGGCCGCGATACCGGCATGTGGTGGTGGACGAGGCGCAGGACCTGCACCCGGCGCAGTGGCGTCTGCTGCGCGCGGCCGTGCCCGCCCGCCCGGACGACCTGTTCATCGCGGGCGACCCGCACCAGCGCATCTACGACTCGAAGGTGTCCTTGAAGTCGCTCGGCATCAAGGTCACCGGGCGGTCGGTGAAACTGCGCAAGAACTACCGCAGCACCCAGGAGATCCTGCGCTGGTCCACCGCCCTGCTCATCGGCCGTCCCATCGCCCAGCTGGAGGACGAGGGCCGCGACGACACGCTGCTCGGCTACCGCTCCGCCCTGCACGGCGACGGGCCTGCCGTGCACGCGGCGGCGGAGGAGGACGTCGAACTCGCGGCTCTGGTCGCCCAAGTGCGGACGTGGCTGGATGCGGGCGTCGGCGCCGAGGAGATCGGGGTGAGCACCCGGTTCAACAAGACGTGCGCCAAGGCGGTGACCCACCTCAAGACCGCAGGCATCCCCGCCGTATCGCTGCGGTCCGCCGACACAGCGGGCGCGGCGGATGCCGTACGGGTCGGAACCATGCACTCGTTCAAGGGACTCGAGTTCCGCTGCGTCGCGGTGATCGGCGCCAACGACGGTGCCGTGCCGTTCGCGAAGGCGGTGACGCCGGCCGAGCTGGATTCCAAGCAGCACGAGACGGACATGATGTCGGAACGCTGCCTGCTGTTCGTCGCCTGCACGAGAGCGCGCGACAGTCTGTACGTGTCGTGGTCGGGCGAGGCGAGTCCGTTCCTGGTGGAGGCCGGAGTGGGGGCCGGTACACCTCAGGAGAGTCCGGCGGGGTGACTATAAGCATCACCGTGCCGTCCGGCGTGACGTCATAGAGTGCCCGCCCGACGCATGACGAAGGTCATCGGTGAAGAGGGGGCGCGAAGTTGCAGGCGAAAGAGACGTTGTTCGACGATCTCGTACAGGGGCGGGCACAGCAATCCCAAGTGCCGCTCTGCCAGAGGACGTACTCCTGGACGGAGAAACAACTCGCGCAGTTGTGGGACGACATCCTGGAGCAGGCGGAGTTGGTGGAGCCCGGGGACAAAAGGAGCACCCACTTCCTCGGCTCGGTGGTCCTCGCGCCCTCGCCGCAGAACGAGCCGACGTTCCCGCGCTGGCTGGTGGTGGACAGACAGCAGCGCCTCACGGCACTGGCGCTGGCCGCGATCCGTGATCACATCGCGGATTCCGAACCTGACGAAGCCGAGCGGGTGGACGAGGAATGCCTGATCAACAAGCGCCGCAAGGGCGCCGACCGGTACCGTCTGCTGCCAACGCAGGCCGACCGTCCGCAGTACGCCGCGCACATCCTGGACACCCCAGCGGATCAGGCTGCCGGGGACCGAGTGACCGCCGCCTACCGCTTTCGAGCGGGCCATCACCTCCAGGCTCACGCTCGTCGCCGTCACCGCCGAGCGCGGTGACAACGTGCACCGCATCTTCGAGTCGCTCAACAGCACCGGTCTCAAGCTCAGCCAGGCCGATCTCCGTACGGCTTGTGGGCTGCCCCCAGGCGCGACGAATCACACTCACCGCATTGAGCTTAGAGATGAAACTCGCGTCGATCCGGGACACGAGTGGCCGGTTAAGCGGCCGCATGTCAGGATCGGACTGTGCCTGTCTTCCTGGACGCTGCCGAGAGTTCGGGGCTCCCTGCCGTGCCGCCTCCCAGGATGCGGCGGGTGGTTTTCGTCGCGTTGCTGAGCTCGGACGGCCGGCTTGCGCTGGTGGCAGACGACCTGTCTGGAGTTCTTCCCCGATGGGTGCTCCCTTCAGGATCCGCCCGAGCCACAGAGACCTACCGTGAGGTGGCAGTGCGCGTACTCCGCGATGTGGTCGGCGCGATGCCGGTGCGCGGGGGCGCTGTTGAAGGATGCCGCTGGGCTCAGGTGCCTGTGCCCGTAGGCCGGAGCCGTCGAGAGGCGCACGTGTTCGTCTTTCGTCTCGCTGAAGCTGGTGATCCGCCGGATTATCTGTCCTGGAGGGGAGCGACACGCTGGGCGGGGCCTGAGCAGTGGCAGGAGTTGTGCGCACGGTGTGATCTGCCGAATGTGGATGTGCTGTTGACGGGATACCTGGAGGGGTGGATCCCGGACGGGCGGATCACCCTGGAGCCTTGAAGACCCCGGCACCTCGACATCCCCCGTCACTCGGCCCTGGCGATCGTGGCGGCGGTCTCCTGAAGGGCCGTAGCAACCGCTGGCATGTCCTGTTCACGCAGACGTACGGCGGGCGCGTACACGGAGATCGCGGCGAGCGGTTCCCCGATGCGGTTACGGATGGCCACGCCTACGCCGTGAAGGTCGTGTGCACTTTCTTCGAGGTCTGCCGCCCATCCCCGGACTCTGACTTCCTCCAACTCCACTTCAAGCAGCGGCCACTCAGTGATGCTTCCTGCCGCCGTGGCGGGGAGCGCGGCCGGGAGCGTCGCGCGGACATCTGCCGGGTCGCGCAGAGCGAGCAGAGCCTTGCCCGCCGCTGTGACGTGGGCGGGGAACTCCTGTCCGAGCGGAACGCTGACGCGCAGGACATGCCGGCACTCGACTCCGTCGAGTAGTCGGACGACGGCCGAATCCAGGGAGTACAGGCACACCGTCTCCTGCAGCTTCTCGGAGAGCTCCTCCAGGGGTCTGCGCGCCTGTCGTCGGACATCCAGCTGGGCGATCGCGGCCAGTCCCATGCGTACGAGCTGCGGCCCCGCCGAGTATCCGTGCTGGCCAGTATCGTGGCGCAGGAAACCCGTGCGCTGCAGCGTGACCAGGATGCGGTGTGCGGTGGAACGTGAGATACCGAGCTCCCGGGCGGTTTCGGTAACACCGATTTCCCCCCGGTCATACGCCAGGACTAGAACATCCAGGGCCTTCGTCACCGACGCCAAGGCCTCTGTCGCCGACAGATGCTTGCCATCCACCATGAAGGAACCGTAACGCTCAAACGTTCCCGGAGACCGGGAGCTTCGACAGAATCCACACGTCAGAATTCTGTGGTTGCACGTCTCACAGCTCCGGTGCGGTATCGCACGAACCCGGCGAGCCAACTCTGCGCCAACACGGGTCGAGTCCTGCGCTAACCCCGACCGGACTTGCCGTGCTTGAGCGCACTGCTGACCGTTTGATAGCGCCTCACAGGAACTGCGTGCGTGCCACAGTGTGCCGTCCCTACACTGGCAGCGACCTTCCTTAGGAGTTCGCTATGGCGGGATACCAGACCAACGCACCTGCGTCAGACAAGGGTGTCTACATCGGTCAGGCCCGGCATGCCGTGAAGGAGCTGATCACTTCACTGCGCGGCGAGTTGGCGACATTGGAAGCTGTGTACGCGATGATGTGCCAGGACGTCGAATCCACCGATGTCCGCGAAGAGCCGCCGGACACTGGCGAGGACGCGGAAACCGCCCAGCCTTCCCGGGAGGGTCCGTCTGAAGTTTCTGTCGCCGACGAGGATCCTTCGTCCGAAGATGTGCGCCCGGGGATTGGCACTCGGGCCCTGGGGCCACCACGTAACGGAAGCATGCGCGATGCGATCCTCACACTCCTGTGCGCCGCTCAAGAGGCAATGTCCATCACCGATATCGCGGCGGCAGTGCGCCCGGGAGCGGACGCGACGGTCCGCTCATCCGTAGGAAAAACCCTCAACCGCATGAAGCAACTTGGCGAGGTGGAAAACGTAGCACCGGGAATGTTCCGGGCCGTGCTGTCACCCCGGGCCGCTTGATCCACCCGAGAACGACCCTAACCCAACAAGCAGGCCTCCCTCGATTAGCGGTCGAGGGAGGCCGCCAAACACGCGAACGGACGCTTCTCCTAGCAGGGTTCCGGTCCGTCGCGCACGTTCACTCTAGCGCCCCCACGGATGGCGCTATAGGGCGTCTGCACCATTCCGCACTTGAGCGTGCACGACTGACCTCAAAGAGGCAATTGGGGATCAGTCATGAACACATTGGGTCGCATTCGATCCGGGCCAGAGCGCCAGACCCAGGGCACGCTCCAGTCGGCAGACCGTCAACACATCCGGCCAGGTGGCGCCCGCCAGCAGATCGCCGATGGTCTGTCTGCCGACGTTGCTCTGGGCGGCCAGGGCACGCAGCGAGAGCTCCGGCCTCTCACGCAGGGCGGCGGCGAGGCGACGGGCAATCGTCTGGACCACCGCCGCGGCGGGCTCCCCGGCGATCCGGGCATCCGGCCACTCCTCCGGATCGACGGCGTAGCTCCATGGCGGCGCCGTGCGCGCTCGGCCTCCGGTCATAAAGATGCGTTCCTTCAGATCGTGATCGACACTGACATCAGTGGCCGGTTAACCGGCCACCTGTCATGGGCCTTGCGCCTGGAGGTCGCTGTGTCGAATCGCCTGCTGGCCTACGCACCGAAGGCGGAGACGGTGCCGCCCACCCAGTGGCGCCGCATCGCTCCGGTCGTCCGCTCGCTGGGATTCATGGCCGTCGCAGCGGGACCCTACGGCCCAGACGTGATCATGACACCGCTCGCACGGCTGGTCGCCTGGGTCGAGGCCCAGGGCCTCCCGCTCGAACCCTCGGTGATCCTTGACCAGAGCACCGTCGAACGGTTCATCCTCGTCGGCTGCCGCGACATGGCCGCCAACAGCCGCCGAACCTGCAGCAGCCAGCTGCGCCGGGCCTCCGAAGCACTCCTGCTGGACCAGCTCGGACAACATCCGCCGATCCGGCTGAAGGCCACCGCCGCCCCAGTGGCCCCCTACCCGCCGGCGGAAATCGCCTACTGGCTGATCTGGGCGCAGAGCCTGCCCACCCCGGCCCAACGGCGCAACGCCTGCCTGCTGTTCTGCCTCGGCGTTGGCTGCGGGCTCGCCGTTGAGGATCTTGTGTACGTTCAGGGGGGGGACATCCTCGCGGGCCCCACCGGCCGGGCACTGGTCAAGGTGCACGGGCGCCGTCCGCGCACTGTCGTATGCCGGTACGCCTACGAGGAACTGCTGCTGGCGGAAGCCGCCCACATCCCGGCAGACGCGTACGCATTCCGGCCGGACTGGCAGGACCGCACCAGCAAGCACATCGCATCGGACTGGCTGGCCAGGTACCCACGGATCATCGGCCGTTGTGACGGTGCAGTGCTGCAGACCCAGCGGCTGCGTACGACCTGGCTCGTCGAACTGCTGAACGCAGGGATTCCGCTGAAGGTGATCCTCAAAGCGTCCGGACTCGGGACCCTGCACAGCCTCTCGCGCTACCTCGTCTTCCTCCACGACGTGCCCGAAGCGGAGGCATCCGATCTGCTGCGGGGGGCGGCATGAGCAGGAAGAACCCGGAGGACAAACCCTGCCGGCGTACCGGCCTCGCCTTACGCCCTGCACCGCAGGCCCCCGGCCGTACCCTCAGCGACCGCGTTGTGAGGCAGGTCTTCGACCTCGTGCGCCACAGCGGAGTACTGGAACGCCTTCCCTCCAACGAGCACCGGCCAGGCCCGAAGGGCTTCCCGTTCCGCACAGTGCTGATCGGCCTGATCCTGTCGCAGTACATGGGCAAGAGCGCGAACATCAACGACGCATGGGAGACGCTCTTCTTCGCCCTGTCTCCAGGGTCCAAAGCCCTCCTTGACGTCCCCGACGTCGACCTGCACATCCGCGAGGGCGCAACCCGAGAAGAAATCGACCGCGTCGCGCACCACCAGTACGCGACGTCGAAGCGCGTCTACCGGTCCTGGGCCTCGATGACCCGGCGCCTCGACCCGGCACCACACGACCGCCGCAAGCGGCTGTCGCTCAGCGAGGCCAAGAAGATCCGACGGAAGTGGAATGCCCGCGCCAACCAGGACACCGTGCGCAACCTGGAGGCCATCGCCCAGGATCTGATTCTCGCTCCGGTGATGGCTTCCTACCGGCGCGGCGACTTCGCTCGGTGGCCTGGCCACATCGCGGTCGACGACACTCCGGTTCCGGTCTGGGGCAAAGAGCCGGACTACCACCAGGACCGGGCCTCGCTTGAGATCACCGCCGGGATGTACGTGAAGGGAGGAACCCAGAAGAAGCCGAGGCCCAGCGGCAAAGCTGCGGCCTCCACGAACACTGGCACCCGGCGCGGCACGGCAAACAAGCCAGTGCCTCGCAAGACCAAGTCGGCACGGGAGAAGAAGGCCAAGGCGCCAGAGAAGAGAGAGTTCCGCTACGCCATGATGGCCGCATTCCCAGGCCATGGCCATGGCGACCTCGCTGGCGCCTACCCCGCGGTCTGCCTCGGCATGATCCTTCACACCCCGGGCACCGAACCCGGCCCGGCCGCCCTGCGCGCCATCCAGCCGGCCTTCGAACGAGGCCTGGTCAAAGACCTGTTCTGCGCCGACCGGGGCATCACCCAGGCCAAGCCTCACAACCTGCATCTGCAGCTGCTCAAACTCGGCCTCAACTCGGTGAAGCACTACAACGACGACAAGGTCGACCGGCAGGGAGAGTTCCGCGGCATGCAGCTGGTCGGCGGCGAGTTCTACTGCCCGCTCATGCCCACCCCGCTCGTCACTGCAGGCGCCACATACATCGACAGCCGCACTGACGAGGACCGCGCCCACGCACTCGACCTGATCCAGTCCCGGAAGGACTACCAGACCAAGATCAAGGAATACGGGCCCGCAGGGGACCAGCGTCGACAGTGCCCCGCCCTCGGGCCGCACGCCACGGTCACCTGCTACCGCCGGCCCCAGCCACGCCCATCTACCGTCGTCGACCTCGACGCCCCCACTGTCCGTACCCCGGCAGCCCTGCCCACCATCCCCAGGCCCAAGCGGGACAGCCCCGTCTACCCCGACATCTGCAGGGGGAAGAGCATCACCGTCCCGGGCACCGTGTTGGCCAAGTGGCGGCAAAAATACCCCCTGTTCACCCCTCTGTGGCAGGAAGCCTGGTCCGGACTGCGCAGTCAGAACGAGGGCGGCAACGGCAACCTCAAGAAATCCGCCCTCGACAGCATCGACAACCCCCAGCTCCGCCTGCCGCACGGACGCGTCGCACAGACCCTGCTCAATGCCGTCATCATCTTTGTGGCGAACCTCAGAGCCATCCGACGGTTCCTCCGCGACCAGGGCATCCAGCCCCGCAAAGCCAGCACGCAGAGCGCCGCAATCCAACCCGGTGAGCCCTCCGACTCGCCTCAGGCGCGACCGCTTCCGACTGAGCAGGTCGAGCCTCCGCCACGCGAGTGACACACCTCCGCCGCGCTCCGCCCCCTGAAAACCCCACATGCCTGCGCCACGGCTACCAGCCGTGGCGCAGGCATGTCCTGTTTCCGCAGGCGAGAGGCGCAGTACCTGGACCGCCACCGCCCCACCCCCTCACCGGGCCGATCACGAGGCTCAAGGCCCCAGAAACGACGAAATACCGGCGAGTCACATGACTCGACCGGTAATTCGTGAACGCTTCGGGACGATCTCGTGAACGTCCCTGCTGGTGTCCGAGGGGGGACTTGAACCCCCACGCCCGATAAAGGGCACTAGCACCTCAAGCTAGCGCGTCTGCCATTCCGCCACCCGGACCGGGTGTATGCCGCCTGACCGGGGGTGTTCCCCGCGGCGACATGGACAACAATACCAAGGTTTCGGAGTGCCAATCACCCGCGTTTTCCGTGGGCGGGAGGGCCTCGGCAGGCGCCCGCGCGAGGCGTCACCCGTGGTGACCCGGCCGTCACCGAGGCGCGATGGCGGCCGGGTCGTCCCAGGTCGCGGGCTCAGGGCATGAGGTGGTGGTCCGGGAAGTTCCCCGGCAGCCGCTCGCCCTCCGGGCCTCGTGTGACGGCGCGCACCAGCAGCTCGCCGCCGACGAAGGCGCCTCGCCAGGACCCGCCGAACCCGCCGAACAGCTCGTCGCGGTCCCCTCGGGAACGCGGGACGCCGTGGCCGACCTTGAACGCGCGGATCTGCGGGGCGAGCCGCTCGAAGACCGACCGGTCGTCCGTGGAGAGCGTGGCCACCAGGGCGCCGTTGGAGGCGTTCATGGCGGCGAGCAGTTCCGCCTCGGTGTCGACCAGGACGACGGTGTCGACCGGGCCGAACGGTTCCGCGTGGTGCAGCGGCGAGGAGGGCGGCGGGTTGAGCAGGGTGACGGGCTGGACGTAGGCGGCGGTGTCCTGGCCGGGGAGGAGGCGCGCCTCGGACGGGCGGCCCCGGTGCAGCGGGACGGCACCCCGGTCGATCGCCTCGGCGACCTGGTCGTGCAGCTCCTTGGCCTTGGCCGCGCTGATCACCGGGCCGAAGTCCAGCGCGGGGCAGGGGTCGTCGGGGTGTTCCACGGCCAGGGGGTGGCCGACCCTGAGCGTGCGGACCGCCGGGAGGTAGACGGCCAGGAACTCGTCGAACAGCTCGCGCTGGACGACGAAGCGCGGGTAGGCCGTGCAGCGCTGTTTGCCGTAGTCGAAGAGCTTCGGCACGACCGCGCCGAACGCGTCCCAGTCGGAGTGGTTCCAGATGCCCCAGGTGTTGAGTCCCTCCTGTTCGAGGATGTGCCGTTTGCCGAGGTCGGCGACTGCCGTGGCCACCGCGGCGCCGGTGTCGCGACCGCCGACGAAGGAGACGCAGCCGATCTCGGGCGCTCGCACCAGCGCCGGGGACAGCTCGCTCCCGCTGCCGCTGACGAGGGTGACGGGAATCCCCTCGCGCGCGGCGAGCGCCGAGGCCAGGGTGAGGCAGGCGACTCCGCCGTCGGTCGGGGTCTTGGCGATGACCGCGTTGCCTGCCAGTGCCTGTACCAGTACCGCGTGAACGAGCACGCTCATCGGGTAGTTCCAGCTGGCGATGTTGGAGACGGGACCTTCCAGCGGGGACCGTCCGGCGAGCATCGGCTCGATGCCGTCGACGTACCAGCGCACGCCGTCGACGGCCCGGTCGACGTCGGCGCGGGCGAGCCGCCAGGGCTTGCCGATCTCCCAGACCAGCAGGAGGGCCAGCAGGTCGCGGTGCTCGGCGAGCGCGTCGAGGGTGGCCGCGACGCGGGCGCGCCGCTCGTCGAGCGGGATGTGCCGCCAGGCTCGGTGCTGGTCGAGCGAGGCGCGTACGGCGCGGTGGGCGGTGGCCCGGTCCAGGCGGGGCGGGCCGGCGAGGGGCCCGCCGTCGACGGGTCCGGTGGCGGGCAGGACCCGGCCGTCGGCGTGCCAGGTGCCGTTCCAGAGGTTGAGGACGCGGTCGTCGCGGAACGCCTCCGGGGCGACGGCGAGACAGCGCCGCCAGGCATCGGCCCAGGAGGTGCCCGGTTTGAGGGCGAGGGTGGTGGTCGTCGTCATGGGGTTGCTCCGCTCTCGGTGCACGGTCGGGGGCGGGGTGGAGGGGAGGCGGCTACCGCTCTTCGCCGAGCAGGTCGAGGACGAGCCGCGCGGTCTCCGTGGGGGTGCTCCCCACCCGGACCCCGGCGGCCTGAAGGGCCGTACGCTTCGCCGCCGCCGTACCGGAGGAGCCGGACACGATGGCGCCCGCGTGGCCCATGGTCCTGCCCTCGGGCGCGGTGAATCCGGCGATGTAGCCGACGACGGGCTTGGTGACGTGGTCGCGGACGTGGGCGGCCGCGCGTTCCTCCGCGTCGCCGCCGATCTCCCCGATGAGGACGATCAGTTCGGTGTCGGGGTCGTCCTGGAAGGCGGTGAGGCAGTCGATGTGGCTGGTGCCGACGACCGGGTCCCCGCCGATGCCCACGCAGGTGGAGAAGCCGATGTCGCGCAGTTCGTGCATCAGTTGGTAGGTGAGCGTGCCCGACTTGGAGACCAGGCCGATACGGCCCGGCTTGGCGATGTCGGCCGGGATGATGCCCGCGTTGGACTGGCCCGGGGTGATCAGGCCCGGACAGTTGGGTCCGAGGACGCGGGTG
Source organism: Streptomyces sp. NPDC048002 (assembly GCF_040653275.1). Lineage (NCBI taxonomy): Bacteria > Bacillati > Actinomycetota > Actinomycetes > Kitasatosporales > Streptomycetaceae > Streptomyces > Streptomyces sp. NPDC048002. The sequence continues at coordinate 69,039 of NZ_JBEZNL010000013.1, forward strand.
CCCCGGGACTTCGCGTGGGCGAGGAAGGCGACGGAGTCGTGGACGGGGATGCCCTCGGTGATGACGACCGCGAGGCCGATCCCGGCGTCGGCGGCCTCGATGACGGCCGCCTTGGCGAAGGCGGGCGGTACGAACAGGACGCTGACGTCCGCGCCGGTCTCCGCGATGCCCTCGGCGACCGAGCCGAAGACGGGGACGGCGCGCTCGTCGAAGTCGACGGTGCGGCCCGCCTTGCGGGGGTTGACGCCGCCGACGACGTTCGTGCCCGCGGCGAGCATGCGCCGGGTGTGCTTCATACCCTCGCCGCCGGTCATGCCCTGGACGAGGACCTTGCTCTCCTTGGTGAGGTGGATCGCCATGGTGTCCCGTCTCCTCAGGCTGCGGTCGCGAGTCGGGCGGCCTGCCGGGCGGCGCCGTCCATGGTGGTGGCCTGCTCGACCAGGGGATGGGCGCGGGCGTCGAGAATCGCCCGGCCGCGGGCGGCGTTGTTGCCGTCGAGGCGGACGACCAGCGGCTTCGTCAGCCGGACGGTCTCCAGCGCCCGCACGATGCCGTCGGCGACCGCGTCGCAGGCGGTGATCCCGCCGAAGACATTGACCAGGACCGACTTCACGGCCGGGTCGGCGAGGACCACGGACAGTCCGTCGGCCATGATCCGGGCGGAGGCGCCGCCGCCGATGTCGAGGAAGTTGGCGGGTCGGGCGCCGCAGCCGGCGACCACGTCGAGCGTCGACATGACGAGTCCCGCGCCGTTGCCGATGATGCCGACCTCGCCGTCGAGCCCGACGTAGTTGAGGCCCTTCGCCACGGCCGACGCCTCCAGCGGGTCCGCGCGCGTCTCGGCCTCTGCGCCCCAACGGGTCTGCCGGAAGGCGGCGTTGTCGTCGAGGGTGACCTTGCCGTCGAGGGCGAGGATCCGCCCCTGCCGGGTGCGGACGAGCGGGTTGACCTCGACGAGCACGGCGTCCTCGCGGACCAGTACCTCCCAGAGCCGGACGAGCACGTCGACGGTACGCGGCGGGAGTCCGGCCGCCGCCGCGATCTCCTGCGCCTTGGCGGAGGTGACGCCCTCGGCCGGGTCGACGGGGACGCGGGCCACCACCTCCGGGCGTTGGGCCGCGACCTCCTCGATCTCCATGCCCCCTTCGGCGGAGGCGATGGCGAGGAAGCGCCCGGCCGCGCGATCGAGGACGTAGGAGACGTAGAACTCGGTCTCGATGTCGACGGGTTGGGCCAGCATGACGGTGCCGACGCGGTGGCCCTTGATGTCCATGCCGAGGATCTGCCGCGCCGTCAGTTCGGCCGCGGCCGGGTCAGCGGCGAGCCTCACCCCGCCCGCCTTGCCGCGCCCACCCGTTTTCACCTGGGCCTTGACGACGACCCTGCCGCCCAGCCGGCGGGCGATCCCGCGGGCCTCCTCGGCGGAGTCCGTGACTTCGGCCCTCGGCACCAAGATGCCGTATTCCTCGAAGAGTTGTCTTGCCTGGTGCTCGTACAGGTCCATTCCGGCTCCTGACTCAAAAGTGCCGCACGCCCCCTGGACACCACCCATCGGATGCGGGATAACAAGCTTCATACAGTATTCGTCGACTGTATGCAATGTACCGCGTGAGCCGCTCCAACCCCCTACGAAGGGACAGGACTTCGCCATGCCCGACGACACCCAGGACGTCATCTCCGGTGGCCATCTCGTAGCCAAGGCCCTCAAGGCCGAGGGGGTCGACCGCATCTACACCCTGTGCGGCGGCCACATCATCGACATCTACGACGGCTGCGTCGACGAGGGCATCGAAGTCGTCGACGTACGCCACGAACAGGTCGCCGCGCACGCCGCCGACGGCTACGCCCGGATCACCGGCAGGCCCGGCTGCGCCGTCGTCACCGCCGGACCCGGCACGACCGACGCGGTCACCGGCGTGGCCAACGCCTTCCGCGCCGAGTCCCCCATGCTGCTGATCGGCGGCCAAGGGGCACTCACCCAGCACAAGATGGGCTCGCTCCAGGACCTTCCGCACGTCGACATGATGACGCCGATCACCAAGTTCGCCGCGGCCGTGCCCGACACCGCGCGTGCGGCGGACATGGTCTCCATGGCGTTCCGCGAGTGCTACCACGGCGCGCCCGGCCCGTCCTTCCTGGAGATCCCGCGGGACGTCCTGGACGCCAAGGTGCCCGCCGCCAAGGCCCGCGTGCCCCGCCCCGGCGCCTACCGCGCCTCCACCCGTTCCGCCGGCGACCCGGAGGCGATCGAGCGGCTCGCCGACCTCCTCGTGCACGCCGAGAAGCCCGCGATCCTGCTGGGCAGCCAGGTGTGGACGACCCGCGGCACCGAGGCTGCCGTCGAACTGGTCCGCACGCTCAACATCCCCGCCTACATGAACGGCGCCGGACGCGGCACCCTGCCGCCCGGCGACCCGCACCACTTCCAGCTGTCACGCCGGTACGCCTTCTCGGGCGCCGACGTCATCGTCATCGTCGGCACGCCCTTCGACTTCCGCATGGGCTACGGCAAGCGGCTGTCCCCGGACGCGACCGTCGTCCAGATCGACCTGGACTACCGGACCGTCGGCAAGAACCGCGACATCGACCTCGGCATCGTCGGCGACGCCGGACTGGTGCTCAGGCAGGTCACCGAGGCCGCCTCGGGGCGCCTGAACGGCGGCGCCACCCAGCGCAAGGAGTGGCTCGACGAACTGCGCGCCGCCGAACGGACCGCGCTCGACAAGCGGCTGCCGCACCTGCGCTCGAACGCCTCCCCGATCCACCCCTACCGGCTGGTCAGCGAGATCAACGACTTCCTCACCGAGGACTCCATCTACATCGGGGACGGCGGCGACATCGTCACCTTCTCCGGTCAGGTCGTGCAGCCCAAGTCGCCCGGCCACTGGATGGACCCGGGACCGCTCGGCACCCTCGGCGTCGGCGTCCCCTTCGTCCTCGCGGCCAAGCAGGCCCGCCCGGACAAGGAGGTGGTGGCCCTCTTCGGCGACGGCGCCTTCTCCCTCACCGGCTGGGACTTCGAGACCCTGGTCCGCTACGACCTCCCCTTCGTCGGCATCGTCGGCAACAACTCCTCGATGAACCAGATCCGCTACGGCCAGAAGGCCAAGTACGGCGAGGCCCGCGAACGCGTCGGCAACACCCTCGGCGACGTCCACTACGACAAGTTCGCCCAGATGCTCGGCGGCTACGGCGAGGAGGTCCGCGACCCCGCCGACATCGGCCCCGCGCTGCGGCGCGCCCGCGAGTCCGGGAAGCCCTCCCTGATCAACGTCTGGGTCGACCCGGACGCGTACGCCCCCGGAACCATGAACCAGACGATGTACAAGTGAGGTGGCTGCCATGACTGGAACGCCGCACAAGGCACTCGACGGCATCCGCGTCCTGGACATGACGCACGTCCAGTCCGGTCCCTCCGCGACCCAGCTGCTCGCCTGGCTCGGCGCGGACGTCGTGAAGCTGGAGGCGCCGACCGGCGACATCACGCGCAAGCAGCTGCGTGACCTGCCGGACGTCGACTCGCTCTACTTCACGATGCTCAACTGCAACAAGCGCAGCATCACCCTCAACACCAAGACCGAGCGCGGCAAGGAACTGCTCACCGAGCTGATCCGGCGCTCCGACGTCATGGTCGAGAACTTCGGTCCGGGCGCGGTCGACCGGATGGGCTTCACCTGGGACCGCATCCAGGAGATCAATCCACGGATCGTCTATGCCTCCATCAAGGGGTTCGGCGAGGGCCCGTACACCAACTTCAAGGCGTACGAGGTCGTCGCGCAGGCGATGGGCGGTTCGATGTCGACCACCGGTTTCGAGGACGGGCCGCCGCTGGCGACGGGGGCCCAGATCGGGGACTCGGGCACGGGCGTCCACGCGGTGGCGGGCATCCTCGCCGCGCTGTTCCAGCGGGAGACCACCGGGCGTGGGCAGCGGGTGAACGTGGCCATGCAGCACGCGGTGCTCAACCTCTGCCGGGTGAAGCTGCGCGACCAGCAGCGCCTGACCCATGGCCCACTCGCTGAATACCCCAACGACGACTTCGGCACGGAGGTTCCCCGCTCGGGCAACGCGTCCGGCGGCGGGCAGCCCGGCTGGGCCGTCAGGTGCGCGCCGGGCGGCCCGAACGACTACGTGTACGTCATCGTGCAGCCCGTCGGCTGGAAGCCTCTCAGCGAGCTGATCGGCCGGCCCGAGCTGGCCGACGACCCCGAGTGGGCGACCCCGGAGTCCCGGCTGCCGAAGCTGGGCAAGATGTTCCAGCTGATCGAGGAGTGGTCCGCGACCCTGCCCAAGTGGGAGGTGCTGGAGAGGCTCAACGCGCACAACATCCCGTGCGGCCCGATCCTGTCCACCAAGGAGATCATCGAGGACGCCTCCCTGGTCGACAACGAGATGGTGGTCACCGTGCCGCATCCCGAGCGGGGCGAGTTCGTGACCGTCGGCAGCCCGCTGAAGCTGTCCGACTCACCCGTGGAGGTGAGCAGTTCGCCCCTGCTCGGCGAGCACAACGAAGAGGTCTTCGTCGGCGAGCTGGGTCTCGGTGACGAGGAGCTGCGCCTGCTCAAGTCGAACGGGGTGATCTGACGTGATGGCGGAGGACCGGGCCCTGAGGGTGCGCGCGCTGCTCGACTCCGTGCGGGCCGAGGGGCGCACCGCGCTGACCGCCCCCGAGGGCAAGGTGATCGCGGACGCCTACGGGATCGCCGTACCCGGGGAGGAACTCGCCACCGACGTCGAGGAGGCGGTGGCGTACGCGGCCCGCTTCGCGGGACCCGTGGTGCTGAAGATCGTCTCCCCGGACATCCTGCACAAGACCGACGCCGGCGGAGTGGTCGTGGGCGTGGAGGGCGCGGCCGGGGTACGGGAGGCGTTCCACCGGATCGTCGCCAACGCGCGCGCCTACGACGCCTCGGCGCGCATCGAGGGCGTCCAGGTCCAGCGACTCCTGCCCCCGGGGCAGGAGGTCATCGTCGGGGCGGTGACGGATCCGACGTTCGGGAAGGTCGTCGCGTTCGGGCTCGGCGGGGTGCTGGTCGAGGTCCTCAAGGACGTCACCTTCCGGCTCGCCCCGGTGGACGCCGACGAGGCCCTGTCGATGCTGGACTCGATCCGCGCGGCGGAGGTCCTGCGCGGGGTGCGCGGGCAGGCGGCCGTGGACCGCTGGGCCGTGGCGGAGCAGATCCGCCGGGTCTCGCAACTCGTCACGGACTTCCCGGAGATCGCCGAGGTGGACCTCAACCCGGTGATCGCCACGCCCGAGGGGGCGACCGCCGCCGACATCCGGGTGATCCTCGCCCAGGAGCAGCCGCCGGAGCGCCGCAGGTACACGCGCGAGGAGATCCTCACCTCGATGCGCCGCCTGATGCAGCCCTCGTCGGTCGCCGTGATCGGCGCCTCCAACGAGCAGGGCAAGATCGGCAATTCGGTGATGCGCAACCTGGTCGACGGCGGCTTCTCCGGAGAGATCCACCCGGTGAACCCCAAGGCCGACGACATCCTGGGCCGCAAGGCGTACCGGAGTGTCACGGACGTCCCCGGTGAGGTGGACGTCGCGGTCTTCGCGATCCCCGCCCGGTTCGTGGCCTCGGCCCTTGAGGAGGTGGGACGCAAGGGGATCCCCAACGCGGTGCTGATCCCGTCCGGGTTCGCGGAGACCGGGGAGCACGGACTCCAGGCCGAGATCGTCGCGATCGCCGAGCGGCACGGCGTGCGGCTGCTCGGGCCGAACATCTACGGCTACTACTCGACGTGGCAGGACCTGTGCGCCACGTTCTGCACGCCGTACGACGTCAAGGGCGGGGTGGCGCTGACCTCGCAGTCCGGTGGCATCGGCATGGCCGTCCTGGGCTTCGCCCGCACCACGAGGACGGGCGTGTCGGCGATCGTCGGCCTGGGCAACAAGTCGGACCTGGACGAGGACGACCTCCTGACCTGGTTCGGCGAGGACCCGCGCACCGAGTGCATCGCGATGCACCTGGAGGATCTCAAGGACGGCCGCGCCTTCGTCGAGGCCGCTCGGGCGACCGTACCGAGGAAGCCTGTCGTCGTGCTCAAGGCCGGCCGGACCGCCGCCGGAGCCAGGGCGGCCGGATCGCACACCGGGGCGCTCGCGGGCGACGACGCCGTGTACGACGACATCCTGCGGCAGGCGGGGGTGATCCGGGCGCCCGGCCTGCGCGACATGCTGGAGTACGCGCGCGCGTTGCCGGTGCTGCCCACCCCCCGGGGCGACAACGTGGTGATCATCACCGGGGCGGGCGGCAGCGGGGTGCTGCTGTCCGACGCGGTCACCGACAACGGCCTGACCCTGATGGAGATCCCGCCCGACCTGGACGCCTCGTTCCGGGCGTTCATCCCGCCGTTCGGGGCCGCGGGCAACCCGGTCGACATCACCGGGGGCGAGCCGCCCTCGACGTACGAGGCGACCATCCGGCTGGGTCTGGAGGATCCGCGTGTCCACGCGCTGGTCCTCGGCTACTGGCACACCATCGTCACTCCCCCGATGGTCTTCGCCGAGCTGACCGCGCGCGTGGTGGCCGAGTTCCGCGAGCGCGGCGTCGAGAAGCCGGTCGTGGCGTCGCTCGCGGGCGACGTCGAGGTCGAGGCGGCCTGCCAGTACCTGTACGAGCGGGGGGTCGTGGCGTACCCGTACACGACCGAGCAGCCGGTGGCCGTGCTCGGCGCGAAGTACCGCTGGGCGCGGGCCGCGGGACTGTTGGGGGGCGGTTCATGACGTGAGGGAGTTCGGGGCCGGCCGACGGTGCGCGTCGGCCGGCGCCAGGACCCGTGCGCGCACGAAAGGCAACGGACAGGGGGCGCTGGCCAGATCTTTCGACGCAAGGGGTGCAACGAGCCGTGACAACCACCGACGTTCCACAGGTCGCCGCCTACCGGGAGGTGGCCGACAAGAACGGACGCGTCTACCGCGTGGGCGAGTCCGACATCGACATCATGGGGCGCAAGCGCAAGTGGATGGTGATCCTGCCCTGGATCGGCATGATGGGCATCTCCTCCGCCGAATACGCGTTCGCGTCCGCCGAGGACACCCTGCACACCGCGCATTCCTGGAACAGCATGCACATCTTCTGGATGATGACCGTCTGGGTCTTCTTCCAGGCCGCGGTGGCCTTCCCCGCGGGAAAACTGCGTGAGAGCGGCCGGCTTCCGGCCCGCTGGGCGATGATGCTCGGCGCGGTGGGCACCCTGCTGGGCTATCTCTCGCTGGCGTTCGCGCCGCATGTCGTCTTCGCCTACATCGGCTTCAGCATGTTCAGCGGCATGGGCGCGGGCATGGTGTACGCCACCTGCGTCAACATGGTCGGCAAGTGGTACCCGGAGCGCAAGGGCGGCAAGACCGGCTTCGTCAACGGCGGTTTCGCCTACGGTTCGGTTCCCTTCGTGTTCCTCTTCAACGGCTACATGGATCTGACGAACTTCCGCTGGGTGCTGGTCTCGGCCGGTGTCCTGCTGGCCGGGATGGTCGGCTTCGCCGGCTTCTTCTTCAAGGACCCGCCGAAGAACTGGTGGCCGGCCGCCGTCGATCCGCTCAACCCGCCCAAGGACCCGCGCGCGGCGCGCTCGATGCGCATGAACCCGCCCGCGGTCCGCCAGTACTCCCCGAAGGAGGCGTGGGGCACCGGCCGGGTCGCCCTGATGTGGTTCTGCCTGGCCTGCACCTCGGGCGTGAACATCTTCGGCATCGCCTTCCAGGTGGACATCGGCGAGGAGGCGGGCTTCGCCGGGGGCATCGTGGCGACGGCGATGTCACTGAAGGCGATCGTCAACGGCACCGGCCGCGGTGTCATCGGCTGGCTCTCCGACCTCTACGGACGCAAGCGGTGCCTGCTCGTCGTCTGCGTCATCCTCGGCCTCTCCCAGTACGGCATCCTCTGGTCGGCCGAGGCGAAGAACCTTCCGCTCTTCCTGGTCTTCTCCTCGATCTCCGGCTTCGGCGGCGGCGCCATCTTCCCCATGTTCGCCGCGCTCACCGCCGACTACTTCGGTGAGAACAACAACGCGTCCAACTACGGCATGGTCTACAGCGCCAAGCTCGTCTCCGGGCTCGGCGCGGGCATGGGCGCCGTGGTCGTCAGCGCCTGGGGGCACTCCGGTGCCTTCATCCTGGCCGGTTCCATCTCGCTGTTCGCCGGCTGCATGGCGCTGTTCCTCACCCCGCCGGGGCGTGACAAGGGCAGGCGCATCGTCCCCAATCCCCAACCGCTCGGCGAGGAGACGGCGTGAGGCCGGCGCGCTGACCGTCCGTACGGCCGAGGAGGCCCTCCCCGTCGCGGGGAGGGCCTCCTCGTGCGGGTACGGCTGTCAGCACTTCTCGCGGAGGGAGTGCAGGTGCTCGCTGGACTTGCGGGCGAAGGTGAAGGACTCGGCCGGGTTGTCGTGCTCGGCCTGCCAGTGGTGGGCGAACCGTTGGCCCCGCAGCCGGGTCACCCCGGAGATGAACCGCTGGTAGTCGATGTCCCCGTCACCGACGTCGGTCATGCGGTAGCCGTACTGGTTCGCCGGGTCGCTGACGCCGTCCTTGACGTGGAAGAGCGGGTAGCGGTGCGGCTGCCTGAGGACGTAGTTCAGGGGGTCGAAGGGCGCGGGCCTGCCGTCGGGCCGCTTGGAGAAGCGGAACTGGCCCGAGTAGGCCCAGAAGATGTCCATCTCCAGGAAGACGAGATCGGGGTCGGTCTCCGCGAGGAGCACGTCGTAGAGGCGGACCTTGGGGTTGTCGGTGGCGAAGGAGAACTCCTCGGAGTGGTTGTGCTGGTAGAACTTCATGCCGCGGGCCCGTGCCGCCGCGCCGTAGGTGTTGAAGTCCTCGGCGGCGCGCTTCCAGGCGTCGACGGTCGAGCCGTAGCGGAAGGGGCCCGAGGCGGTGCCGATGTGCTTGAGGCCGAGGGCCTGGGCGTCGTCGAGGACCTTGGTGAGGTTGGTGGCGAAGGTGTACGCGGCCGGGTCGTCGGAGTAGTAGCCGACGTGGCTGCCGATGGGGTTCAGGCCGTGGTCGCGGGCCAGCCGCTTCAGCTGGGCGAGGGTGATGGGGCCCGCCGAGCCCTGGGTGTAGCCGGCGAACTCGACCTCGTCGTAGCCGTACTTCTCCAGTTCGGCGAAGACGGGGGCGAAGCCGAGGGTGGAGACCTTGTCGCGGAGGCTGTACAGCTGGATACCGAGGCGTCCGGGCGGCAGGACGGGACGGCCGCGGCGCCCGGCTGAGGCGGCGGGGGCCGCCGCCGGGGGCGCGGCCGCCGCCGGGGTGGCCGCGCTGCCCAGCAGTGCGGCGGCGGTGGTGCCCGCGGCCACGCCGAGCATGCCTCGTCTGCTGAGTCGGTGGGTGAGTTCGGGGTCGGGCTGGATCATGCGGCTCATGCGGGAACTCCTCCTGGTCACGGGGCGTTGTCGGTGGTGAGTGCTTCACTGGGAACCGGTCGAGGTCCGGGGGGTCCCCTCAGGCGAGACCGGCGACTCGGAGCAGTAGGGCTTTCACATCGGTGGCCGCGAGACGGTCGCCGACAGCACGGGGGGTGGAGCAGATGAGGAGCGGACCGTCGTCGTCGCTCTGCGGAAGGCGGCCGTGGCTGCCGCGAATAGGTGAGGGGTCCAGGGGCACGACCGCCATGCGGTAGCGCATGCCGAGCTTCTTGCGCGCCAGGGCGGTGGCGGCCTTGACCTTGACGTAGGGGTCGAGCGGGTCCATGAACAGCTCGACCGGGTCGTAGCCGGGTTTGCGGTGGATCTCGACCAGGCGCGCGAAGTCGGGCGCGCGATCGTCGTCGAGCCAGTAGTAGTACGTGAACCAGGCGTCCGGCTCCGCGAGGGCGACGAGTTCGCCGGCGCGCGGATGGTCGAGGTGGTGGGCCTTCTTGCCCTCGTCGTCGAGGAGTTCACCGAGTCCGGGCAGTCCGTCCAGCGCCGCCCGGGTCGCGTCGAGGTCCTCGGGGCGGCGCACATAGACATGGGCGATCTGGTGGTCGGCGACGGCGAAGGCGCGGGACGCCATCGCGTCCAGGTACTCCATGCCGTCCTGGGTGTGGACCTCCAGCAGGCCCGCGCGGCGCAGGGCGCGGTTGATGTCGACGGGCCGGTTCACACGGGTGATGCCGTATTCGGAGAGCACGACGACGGTACGGCCCTCGGCGCGGGCGTCGTCCAGGAGCGGTGCCAGCGCGGTGTCGAGGTCGGTGGCCGCCTTCAGGGAGCGCGGGTCGTCGGGGCCGAAGCGCTGGAGGTCGTAGTCGAGATGGGGGAGGTAGGTGAGGGCCAGGTCCGGGTGGCGCGTGCGGATGATGTGGCGGGTGGCGTCGATGATCCAGCGGCTGGAGACCAGGTCGGCGCCGGGTCCCCAGAAGTGGAAGAGGGGGAAGGTGCCGAGTTTCTCGGTGAGTTCGTCGTGCAGGTGGGGCGGGCGGGTGTAGCAGTCGGGTTCCTTGCGGCCGTCGGCGTAGTAGATCGGGCGGGGGGTGACGGTGATGTCGGTGTCGGCGCCCATGGCGTACCACCAGCAGATGTTGGCGACGGTGTAGCCGGGGTGGGCGCGGCGCGCGGCGTCCCAGAGCTTGTCGCCGGCGACCAGGCCGTTGTGCTGGCGCCACAGCAGGACGTCGCCGAGTTCCCGGAAGTACCAGCCGTTGCCGACGATTCCGTGCTCGGACGGGTGGGTGCCGGTGAGGAAGGTGGATTGGGCGGCGCAGGTGACGGCGGGCAGCACGGTGCCGAGCGCGGCGCGTGAACCGGACCCGGCGAGGGTCTTGAGGTGGGGCATGTGGTCGAGGAGACGGGGGGTGAGGCCGACGACGTCGAGGACGAGGAGCGGGACGGGACCGCTGTCGGGGGCGGTCCGTGGGGCGCTGGTGTTCATGGCAGCTCCTTCAGGCCGAGGTCGGTCAGCAGGTCGCGGGCCAGGGTGAGTTCGGCGGCGATGCCGTCGGCGAGCTGGGCGCGGGTGCCGGGGCGCAGTTCGGGCGGGAGGGCCTGCCAGGTGTAGGTCTCGACCTCCAGATGGCGGACGAGGGGGCGGGGGCCGCCGACGAGCCGGGTCAGTGTGTCCTTCAGGACGGGGAGGGTGGAGGTGAGGGGCGCGGCGGGGGCCGCGTGCAGCGGGACGTGGAAGTGGGACCGCCAGGGCACGGCGTCGGGGAGTGCCCGGCCGGTGAGGGCTTCGCCGAGGTCGTCGGTGCCGCGCAGGCCGGCCGCCGTCCGGGCGCGGGTCTGGTGCAGGAAGCGGGGTTCGTCGAAGGCGGCGAGCGCCTCGCGCACCTCGGGCAGGTGGGGTTGCTCGGCGTGCAGGGCGGCGGAGAGCTGGGATTTGACGACGGGTGTCCGGGACGCGGTGAGGGCGTCCAGGGCGGTGTGCGGATCTTCGAAGGAGGTGGCGAGGTGGCAGGTGTCGACGCAGATCCCGATGCGGGGGTGGCCGATCGCGGCGAGCGGGGCGATGGCGTCGGCGGTCGTCTCGACGACGCAGCCCGGTTCGGGTTCCAGTCCGATCCGGATGGAACGGCCGGTGAGTTCCGCGAGCGCGTCGAGGCGTTCGCCGAGCGCGCGCAGCGCGGTGCGGGCGGACTCGGCGGGGCGGGTCCGCCAGGCGAGCGGCAGGGTGGAGATGCTGCCCTCGTCGACGTCGTCGGGGAGCAGGCCGGTCAGGACCCGGGCGAGGGCGGTGGTGTGGTCGAGGCGTTCGGGTTCGGTCCAGTCCGGGCGGTAGACGCGGTACTTGACCTCCTCGGCGCCGAAGCCTTCGTAGGGGAAGCCGTTGAGGGTGACGACTTCGAGTCCCCGCCGGTCGAGTTCGCAGCGCAGGCCGCGCAGGGCGGCCGGGTCGGTGACGAGGGCGCGCGCGGCGTCCCTGGCCAGCCACAGGCCGATGCCGAGGCGGTCGCGGCCGAGGCGCCGGCGGACCGGTTCGCAGTGGTCGCGCAGTTGGGCGAGGACCCCGTCGAGGGTTTCCGCGGGGTGTACGTTGGTGCAGTAGGCGAGGTGGACGGTGGAGCCGTCGGGGTGCCGGAAGCGCATCGCTCACGCCCCGCCGCGCAGGATGGAGTTGCCCTCGTGGGTGGCGTCGGGGGCCGCGATCTCCAGGTTGAGCCGGCCGCTGAGCCCGTAGAAGGCGACGGGGTTGCGCCACAGCACGCGGTCGACCTCGTCCTCGGTGAAGCCGTCGGCCAGCATCGCCTCGCCGACCCTGCGGGTCTTCAGGGGGTCGCTGCGGCCCCAGTCGGCGGCGGAGTTCACCAGCACCCGCTCGGGTCCGTGGGCCCGCAGCACGGCGACCATCCGCTCCTCGTCCATCTTGGTGTCGGGATAGACGGAGAAGCCGAGCCAGCAGCCGCTGTCCTTGGCCTCCTTGACGGTGGTCTCGTTGAGGTGGTCGACCAGGACGCGGTCGACGGGCAGCGCGGACTCGCGGACGACGTCCAGGGTGCGCCGCAGCCCGGCCGCCTTGTCGCGGTGCGGGGTGTGCACCAGCGCGGGCAGCCCGTGGTCGGCGGCGAGCTGGAGCTGGGCGGCGAGGGCAGAGTCCTCGGCCGGGGTCATCGAGTCGTAGCCGATCTCCCCGACGGCGACGACCTGGTCCTTGACGAGATACCGGGGCAGTTCGTCGAGGACCGGGAGGCAGCGGGGGTCGTTCGCCTCCTTGGGGTTGAGGGCGAGCGTGCAGTGGTGGGCGATGCCGTACTGGGCGGCCCGGAAGGGCTCCCAGCCGAGGAGGGAGTCGAAGTAGTCGAGGAAGGTGGCCGGCGAGGTGCGGGGCTGGCCCAGCCAGAAGGAGGGTTCGACGACGGCGCGGACGCCCGCGTCGTGCATGGCCCGGTAGTCGTCGGTGGTCCTGGACGTCATGTGGATGTGGGGGTCGAAGATGCGCATCAGGACTCCTTGCCGTGGGGGTGGACCGAGCCGTGCGGCGGTGCGGGCGGGCCCGCCTCGGTCAGGGCCAGGACGCGGTACAGGTCCTCGGGGACGGTGCGGCCGGCGGCGGTGCGTTCGGCGGCGTAGTCGTCGAGCATGCGGGCGAGTTCGGTGTCGGCACGGGCCCGGCGCTCCAGGTCCGCCACGGCGCTGACGGGCACGCCGGTAAAAAGGCACTTCAGTACGGCGTGGCGCCACTGGTGGGGGTCGAGGTGCCGGGCGGCGTAGGGGCCGACGGCGGCGCCGAGGATTCCGGTGTCGTTGGTGCGCAGGGCGTCCTCGACGAGCGGGAGGGCCTCCGGGCCCGGCACGAGGTGGGGCAGGGCGTGCAGGACGGCCCGGCGTTCGGCGCCGGTGCCCTGGAAGTAGACGCGGGCGGCCGCGTCGGCGTCGGCCCGCGCCGCGATCAGGATGAGGAGGCGGACGGCGTCGGCGTGCCCGGCGCCGCAGCGGCGGCCCGCCTCGGCCACCCGCAACTCCCAGACGGAGATGGGTCCGTGGGCGCCGGGATGGGCGGCGGCCTCGTCGAGGGCCTGGTCCAGCCAGGCGCGGGCGGCTCCCGGGAGGTGGGTTCTCAGGTGGGCCCGGAGCTCTGCGGGCGGAGACTGTGCGAGGGCGGCGCCGGGAGCGGGCCGTCGGGCGGGGTCCGCTGTGGGGGTGCCCGTGGGGGTGCCCGTGGTGGGGCGGGGGTGGGTCATGAGGTGCTCCCTTCGGGGATGGCCGAGGGTTCGCCGGGGTGCGGGGCGGGGGTGGGCCCCGCAGCGGCGGTGGCGGTGGCGGCGGCGGCGGCGCGGAGGAACGGGAGGGAGCGCTCGGCGTGGTGGGGGCCGGCGTGGGAGTGGCGGGGCAGTTCCACCACGGTCAGGCCCCGGTAGCCGGTGGCGGCGAGGGCCGCCAGGACGGGCGGGAAGTCGATCTCGCCGTCGCCGAAGGGCAGGTGTTCGTGGACGCCGCGGCGCATGTCCTCGATCTGGACGTGCCGCAGCCAGGGAGCCGCGGCCCGGACGCAGTCGGCGGGAGGGAGGGGTTCGAGGCACTGGCAGTGGCCGATGTCGAGGGTCAGGCCGAAGGGGGCGGGGTCCCCGAGGAGGCGGCGCAGGTGGTGGAAGTCGGCGAGGGTGGCGAGGAGGTGGCCGGGCTCGGGTTCGACGGCGAGGGGGATCCCCGCGGTGGCGGCCGCTTCGAGGACGGGGGTGAGCGATGCGGCCAGCCTCTTCCAGGCGGTGTCCGGGTCGACGCCGTGCGGGGGGACGCCGCTGAAGCAGTGCACGGCGTGGGCGCCGAGGTCGGCGGCGATCCCGACCGCGCGGATCAGCAGGTCGGCCCGGCGGGCGCGGGCGCCGGGGTCGGGGTCGAGGAGGGAGGGGCCGTGCTTGCGGCGGGGGTCGAGGACGTAGCGGGCCCCGGTTTCGACGGTGACGTCGAGGCCCAGGGTGTCCAGCCGGTGCGCGAGGCGGCTCACGCGGCCGGGGAGGTCCGGGGCGAGCGGGTCCAGGTGCATGTGGTCGAGGGTCAGGCCGACGCCGTCGTAGCCGAGGTCGGCGAGGAGGGAGAGCGCGTCGTCGAGGCGGAGGTCGGTGAGGCCGTTGGTGCCGTAGCCGAAGCGCAGGGAGGGGGCGGGACCCGGCGTGGGGGTCACGTGATGCTCACCTTCCTCGCGAACCGGCGGCCCAGCGGGGCGAGGGCCGCGACCAGCACCGCGGTGACGGGGGCGCCGGCGCGGGCGGCGAGGGCGGCCTGGAGGGGGATGGCGGCGCGGACGCCGGCGCCGACGGCGCGTTGGGTGAGCGGGGGTGAGGGGTTGAGGGCGGCGTGCAGGTAGGGGCGGGCGGCGGTCGCGGCGTAGGTCGCGGCTAAGGCGGCACGGAGGGCGGCGGTCCCCACTCCGCCTGCCGTAACGGACTCGGCCCCCGTGCCGGTGCCACTCCCGGTCCCGGACCCGGTCCCAGTGCCGGTGCCGGTGCCGGTGCCAGTGCCAGTCCCACTGCCGGTCCCGGTCCCAATCCCACTGCCGGTCCCGGTGCGGGACCCGGTCCCGGTGCCGGATCCAGTGCCGATCCAGGCCCCCGTGCCGATCCCGGCCCCCGTACCCGTCCCGCTCGCTCCGGCGGGCGCGCCTCGCCCGTCCGCGCGGACGCCTGTGACCCGGGCGCCTGCGACCCGGACGCCTGTGACCCGGACGCCTGTGACCCGGGCGCCTGTGGCTCGGATGCCTGGGATCCGGGCGCCCGCGATCCGGGCGCCCAGTAGTCCCGTTGTCGCGAGTGCCGCGAGGGGGGCCAGGGAGGAGCCGCCCTGGGTTTCCTTCCGGGAGACGAGGGTGACCGCCAGGGTGTGGGTGCCGAGCAGGGCCGCGGACGGCAGGGCCCTGCGGGTGGGACCGCCGGTGGCCGCGGCGCCGAGCAGCAGGTCGAGGGCGCGGGCCGTCGCCATCGCCGCGGGTCCCGCCGGGGTGTGCTTCAGGCGCAGGTCGTAGGCCCAGACCGTGGCGGCGAGCGGGACGGCGACGCGGAGTGCGGGACGGCCCGCGCGGGCGGCGAGGGCCAGTCCGGTGGCCGTGAGGGCGCAGGCCGCGGTGAGGGCGGCGGCGGGGCGGACGCGACCGGAGGGCAGGGGGCGGTGCGGGCGTTCGACGGCGTCCTCGGCGCGGTCGGCCCAGTCGTTGAGGGCCATGCCGGCCTCGTACAGGCAGAGGGAGGAACCGATGGCCAGCAGGGTGCGGGGGCTACGGGGCGCTCCGGTGGCCGCCGCTCCGGCCAGGGCGTCGCCCGGGACGGTGAACAGGGCGGGCAGGCGCAGGAGTTCGGCCCAGGGGTGGCAGGTGCCGGCCCTGCCGAGCCCGCTCACCCCGCCTCCCCCACGCCGCTCCCCGGTGTTGGGCCCGCGTCCGCCGCCGCGTCCGGACCGGCCAGCAGCGCCCCGAAGCGGACGAGTTCCCCGTACTGCTCGGCGAGGGACGCGGGGCCGGAGCCCACCGGGTCCTTGAAGTAGAAGCCGAGGGCGCCGAGAGGGCCCGACAGGCCGCGCTCGTGGGCCCGGGCGGTCAGCCGCGCCAGGTCGAGGACGAGGGGCGCGGCCAGCGCCGAGTCGCAGCCCTGCCAGATGGTCTGGAGGACCATGCGGGTGCCGAGGAAGCCGTCGAAGGCGATGTGGTCCCAGGCGGTCTTCCAGTCGCCGAGGGCGGGGACGTCGTCGATGTGCACCTGCCCCTCGGGGACCGTGCCGAGGGTGTCGGCGAGGACGCGTTCCTTGCCCGCGTTCTTCGCCGCCGCGGCGGCCGGGTCGGCGAGAGCCGCTCCGTCGCCGCCGCCGAGCAGGTTGGTGCCGGACCAGGCCCGTACGGTGAGGGCGCGCTGGGCGAACATCGGTCCGAGCACGGCTCGCAGCAGGGTCTGGCCGGTCTTGCCGTCGCGGCCCGCGTGCGGCAGGCCGCTCAGCTCGGCCTCGCGGGCGGCGACGGGGTGGTGCAGGCCGGCGGAGGGGGTGAAGTTGACGTAGGAGCAGCCGGTCCGCAGGGCAGCCAGCGCGTACAGGGTGCCGGCGGGAAGGGGGGCGCCGGGCTGCTGCGGGGCGGGTTCGGTGGAGGCGACGTTGACGACGACGGTCCGTGCCAGGGCGTGCCGGTGCGTGAAGTCACGGATGTCGTCGGCGAAGGCCGCGATCAGTTCGGCCTCGGTCCTGGTGTCGCCCGGTACGGGGCCGCCGGGCCGGATCTCCCGGTCGGCGGCGGCGAGTTCGGCGGCGACGGCGGTGGCGACCCCGGGCGGCAGGACTCCGCCGGCGGTGAGGGTCTCGGCCCGTTTGGGGAGCGGGCAGTCGAGGGTGTCGTGGCCGCCGAAGACGAGGTCGGACAGGGCGGGCAGGCCGCTGTCGGCGAAGGCCGGGGTCTCGGTCACCATGCCGGTGGCCGGGTGGAGTCCGGCGGTGACGGCGGCGCACCCCGTGACGACGGTGGTGGCGACGGAGCCGCGTGCTCCGATCAGCCACACCCCCACACGCGGTCGGGCAAGGGACGCGGACATGAGCAGCCTCCTGATCGTGCGCGAGCCTGGTGGGGGTGGTACGAAGACGGCGGGCGGAGGTCCGGCGTCCTCCGCCCGCCGTCGCTCAGCCGCCCGTGGTGGGCAGTTCCTTCAGCCGGATGTCGCGGAAGGAGACCTGGTCGGCGGCACCGTGGTTCTGCAGGCCGATGTAGCCGTCGGTCAGGCTCCGCTCGGGGTCCTTGTTCGTGAAGTCGTTGATCTTCACGCCGTTGAGGAACACCTGGAGGCGTTCGCCCTGGACCTTGATCTCGTAGGAGTTCCACTGGCCGGGCGGCCGGAGAACCTGGTCACGGGCCTTGATGTTCGCCGACTTGAAGGAGTACACGGCACCCGTGGTGCGGTCGGCCGCGTCGGTGGCGTCGATCTGGATCTCGTAGCCCTTGTTCACCGCGGACCAGGGGTCGTCGGAGGCGGGGAAGCCCACGAAGATCCCGGAGTTGTCGTCGCCGCGCATCTTCCAGTCGAGCTTGAGCGAGTACGACTTCAGCTCCTTGGCCTGGTACCAGAGCAGGCCCATGCCGCCCTCGGAGACCAGGGTGCCGTCCTGGACGTCGAACTTGCCGGGGCCGGCCTGCTTCCAGCCGTCCAGGGTCTGCCCGTTGAAGATCTTCCGGTGGTCCTTGCTCGGCTTGCAGTCCGCCTTGACCTGGCCGGTGGCGTACTGGAGGCCGCCGAGCAGGTGGGCACGGAAGGCTTCGTCGGCGTAGGACTCCTTGGTGTGGCCGCCGCCGGTGTAGAAGGACCGGCCGCCGCCGTAGCTCTGGCACCAGGCGATCGGGTGGTCGCCCTTCATGGTGCCGCCCTGGTAGGTGGTCTCGTCCAGGGTGGCGAGGACCTTGGCCTGTCCGCGCGGGTTGGTGCGGTAGTTGTACCACTCGTCGGTGCGCTCCCAGGTGTCGCCGAGGTGCGCGGTGGACGGGTGGTCGTGGTCCTCGACGCGCACGGTGGCCTTCTGGATGGCCGGGTGCGAGTCGAAGTAGGCGCCGACCAGGCCGCCGTAGAACTCCCAGTCGTACTCGGTGTCGGCGGCGGCGTGGATGCCCAGGTATCCGCCGCCGCCCGCGACGTACTTCTCGAACGCCTGCTGCTGCTCGGCGTTGAGGACGTCACCGGTGGTGGACAGGAAGGCCACCGCGTCGTACTTGGCGAGGTTGGCGGTGGTGAACTGGCGTGCCTCCTCGGTCGCGTCGACGGTGACGCCGGCCGGGGCGCCCAGTTCCTTCAGGGCCGCGATGCCGGCCGGGATGGAGTCGTGCCGGAATCCGGCGGTCTTGGAGAAGACCAGGACCTTCTTGCCGCCCTTGAAGGGTTCCTTGGAGAACTCGAAGTCGTCGACGTCGTAGAGCGCGCCGTCGCCGCCCTTGAAGACGAGGTAGATCTCCGTGGTGCCCCGGGGCAGGGCGCGCAGCGGGACGTCGACGTTCTGGAAGGTGTCCCAGCTGCCGGTGGGCGGGATGTACGCCGAGCCGTGCAGGGGTCCGTCGGGTGAGCCGGTGCGCAGTTCGACGAAGCCGCCCGAGCCGCCGGAGGAGGCCCGTACGGTCAGCTTCTTCTGGCCGTCGAAGCGGTAGGGGCTGAAGGAGATCCAGTCGCCGTCGTTGATGTCGCCTACGGTCTTGCCGCCGTTGGCTCCGGCCTTGTCGTAGGTCTGGATGCCGGACTGCCTGCCGAAGTGCTCGGCCTGGCGGTGCAGCGGCTGGAGGACGGCGCGGGCCGTACCGGTGAGTGCCTCCTGGCCGTTGGCGCCGCCGTCGGTGTAACTGGCGCCGACGACACCGTAGATGTTGGCGTTGGGGTCGTGTCCGCCGTCACCGGGCGGCGGGGTGAGGGTGCCCTCGCAGCCCGTCTCGCTGGTGAGTTCGTGGGCGTGGGAATCGTGGCCGAGGCTGTAGGCGACCTTGACCTTGGTGCAGTCGACGGTCTCCTCGGGGTCGGTGACGGTCACCTTGAAGGGGACGGGCTTGCCGAACTCGGCGAGCGCGCCGTTGCCCGGGATGTCGATCCGTACCTTGGGCTCGGTGTTGCCGACGACGATCCGGACGCTGGCGTTGCCGGTATTGCCCTCGGGGTCGGTGGCGGTGAAGGTGGCGCTGTAGGTGCCGACCTTCTTGTACTTGTGGGTCGGGCTGAGCCCCTCGCCGGTGGTGCCGTCGCCGAAGTCCCAGCTGTAGGTCAGCTCCGGGAAGTCGGCGTCCTTGGCGGTCCCGGTGAAGGTGACCTTCAGGCCGGCCGCTCCGGACGTCCGGTCGGCGGTGGCCTCGGCGATCGGGGAGAAGCCGTCCTCGGCGTTCTCGATCCGGTACAGCGCGGAGTGCTCGTCGCCCTGGAACCAGGAGACGCCGTAGTCGAGGACGTAGAGCGCGCCGTCGGGGCCGAACTCCATGTCCATGATCTGGGTGCCGGTCCACGGGAAGTCGTTGATCTTCGCGACGGTGCCGTCCGCGTTCTGCTCGATGCGCTTGATCCAGCGGCGCCCGAACTCACCGGCGAAGAAGTCTCCGTCGTAGGACTCGGGGAACTTCACGCTGGAGTCGAGGTCGGGGTCGTAGCGATAGACAGGTCCGGCCATCGGGGACTCGGAACCGCTGCCGAACTCGGGCACGGAGCCGCCGTCGTAGGGGATCCAGGCCGCCTGCGCGGGCGGCAGGTCGACCAGGCCGGTGTTGTGCGGCGAGGTGTTCCTCGGCGCGGCGCAGTCGAAGGTCTCGCCGGAGGTGCCGGCGGCGAAGTCGTAGTCGACGTAAGGGTCGTTGTCGCCGGTGCAGAACGGCCAGCCAAAGTTGGCGGCCTCGGTGACCTTGGCGAACTCGACCTGTCCGGCCGGGCCGCGTGTCGGCGAGGCCGCACCCGCGTCGGGGCCGTAGTCGCCGACGTACACGGTGCCGGTCTTGTCGTCGACGCTCATCCGGAACGGGTTGCGGAAGCCCATCGCGTAGATCTCGGGGCGGGTCTTCTCGGTGCCCGGGGTGAAGAGGTTGCCCTCGGGGACGGTGTAGGAGCCGTCCTCGGCGACCTTGATACGGAGGATCTTGCCGCGCAGGTCGTTGGTGTTGCCGGAGCTGCGGCGTGCGTCGAAGGCGGGGTTGCGCCCCTCGCGGTCGTCGATCGGGGTGTAGCCGTCGGAGGCGAAGGGGTTGGTGTCGTCGCCGGTCGACAGGTACAGGTTGCCGTCCGCGTCGAAGTCGATGTCGCCGCCGACGTGGCAGCAGGTGCCGCGGGAGGCCGCGACGTCGATGACCTTCTTCTCGCTGGCGAGGTTCAGTGTGCCGTTGCCGTTGAGGACGAAGCGGGAGAGGCGGTTGACGCCGTCGAACCTCGCGAACTCCTCGGCGGTGCCGGTCTCGGGGGCGTCCCCGGCGGGGGTGTCCAGCGGCGGGGCGTAGTAGAGGTAGATCGCCCGGTTGTTCTCGAAGTCCGGGTCGATGCCGACGCCCTGGAGGCCCTCCTCGTCGTGGCTGTAGACGTCGAGTTTGCCGGCGACCTTGGTGACGCCGCCCTGGTCGGTCAGGCGGAGCGTGCCGTCGCGCGAGGTGTGCAGGACGCTGAGGTCGGGGAGGACGGCGAGCGACATGGGCTCGCCCGTCTCGGGTTCGCCCTTGGCGAGCGGAACCTGCTGGAACTGCCCCTCGGCGGCGGCCGGTTCGTCGTGCTCGGGGTGGCCGGGGTGGCCGGGGTGGGCGCCGGCGACGGTCGCCGGGGCGCCGACGGCCAGGACGAGGCCGGTGAAGAGGGCGAGGGCGGTGCGAAGCCTGGGGCTTCTTCGGGTGCGGGTGCGGGTGGATCCGGTGCTGTGCACGAAGTCCCTCCGGGAACGGTGTGGGCCGTGTGGGATGGGTGCGGAGACGTGCGGTGCGGGCGCCGGGGTGCGCCGTCACCCCGGAGGTGTGTGCCGTGAGCGCTTTCCATGGGCGCGGAGGGCACTTCGGTGTGTCCTGGACTCACGAGCCTGTTCTCGGCTCACAAGCCTGTTCTCGGCTCACGAGCCTGTTTCCAACTGACGACTCTGTCCTGAACACATCAGGGACGTTAACCGTGTCAGTGCGAGTCGAACACCCCTTGCACCGGGATTGATTCAACTTTTTCCCGGCTCAGGACAAAGTGGCATCAGGGCAGGTCGGAGAGGGGACCGGTGGTTGCGCCGACCCCGTCCCGACCCGCCGTCGGATACCCGATTCAGCTGTTGAACGCCGCGTCGAAGGACGCGCTGGGCGGCTCGAAGTCGTAGGCCTTCAGCCGGGTCAGGGCCTCCGGGGCGCCCTGGAGCCGGTCCATGCCCGCGTCCTCCCACTCGACCGAGACGGGACCCGTGTAGTCGATGGAGCGCAGCATCCGGAAGACGTCCTCCCAGGGGACGTCGCCGTGCCCCGCGGAGACGAAGTCCCAGCCGCGGCGCGGGTCGCCCCAGGGCAGGTGGGAGCCGAGCCGGCCGTTGCGCCCGTCGAGGCGCTTGCGGGCCTCCTTGCAGTCGACGTGGTAGATCCGGTCCCGGAAGTCCCAGAGGAAGCCGACCGGGTCGAGGTCCTGCCACACGAAGTGGGAGGGGTCGAAGTTCAGCCCGAAGGCCGGCCGTCGGCCGACCGCCTCCAGCGCGCGCCGGGTCGTCCAGTAGTCGTAGGCGATCTCGCCGGGGTGGACCTCGTGGGCGAAGCGGACGCCCTCGGCGTCGAAGACGTCGAGGATCGGGTTCCAGCGCTCCGCGAAGTCCTCGTAGCCGCGTTCGATCATCGACTCGGGAGCGGGCGGGAACATGGCGACCAGGTGCCAGATGGCGGAGCCGGTGAAGCCGATGACGGTGTCGACGCCGAAGGCCGCGGCGGCCCGCGCGGTGTCCGCGATCCGGGTGGCCGCGCGCCGCCGCACCCCCTCGGGGTCGCCGTCGCCCCACACCGCGTCCGGCAGGATCGCCCGGTGGCGCTCGTCGATGATGGCGTCGCAGACCGCCTGGCCGACCAGATGGTTGGAAATCGCCCAGCACTTCAGCCCGTACTTGTCGAGCAGTTCGTGCCGGGAGGCGAGGTAGCCGGGGTCGGCGAGCGCCTTGTCGACCTCGAAGTGGTCGCCCCAGCAAGCCAGTTCGAGTCCGTCGTAACCGAAGTCGCGGGCCAGGCGGCAGACCTCCTCCAGCGGGAGGTCGGCCCACTGGCCGGTGAAGAGCGTGAACGTGCGCGGCATGACCAGGGGCCTCCTCAGACCGCTATGGGCGTGTAGACGGAGTTCTTCTCGGCGCTCTCCTCCACCGCCGCGAGCACCCGCTGCACCTGGAGCCCGTCGGCGAAGGACGGCTCGGGCCCCCGGCCCTCGGCGACGGCGTGGACCAGGTCGCGGGCCTGGTGGACGAAGGAGTGCTCGTACCCGAGGCCGTGGCCCGGGGGCCACCAGGCGTCCAGGTACGGATGGTCGGGTTCGGTGACCAGGATGCGGCGGAAGCCGGCGCGCGCGGCGGGCTCCGTGCCGTCGTGGTACTCCAGCTCGTTGAGCCGCTCCAGGTCGAAGGCGAGCGAACCGCGCTCGCCGTTGAGTTCGAGCCGCAGGGCGTTCTTGCGTCCGGTGGCGAAGCGGGTCGCCTCGAAGGAGGCCAGCGCGCCGGAGGGGAAGCGGGCGGTGAACAGGGCGGCGTCGTCCACGGTGACCTGGCCGGTGCCGCCGTCGGCCGAGACCGCGGACAGCCCCTGCACGGACCCGCCGGGCAGCGGCCGGGTCCGTACGAAGGTCTCGGTCAGCGCCGACACCCCCGCCAGGCGCTCCCCCGCCACGTACTGCGCGAGGTCCACGATGTGCGCGCCGAGGTCGCCGAGCGAGCCCGACCCGGCGTGTTCCCTGCGCAGCCGCCAGGTGAGCGGGAACTGCGGGTCCACCAGCCAGTCCTGGAGGTAGGTGACCCGCACGTGCCGGAGCCGGCCGAGCCGGCCCTCGGCGACCATGCCGCGGGCGAGCGCGGTGGCGGGCAGGCGACGGTAGTTGAACCCCACCATCGCCACCTGCCCGCGCCGCTCGGCCTCCTCGGCCGCCCGCACCATGGCCTCGGCCTCCTCGACGGAGTTCGCGAGGGGTTTCTCGCACAGGACGTGTTTCCCGGCCTCCAGCGCGGCGACCGCGATCTCGGCGTGGCTGTCCCCGGGGGTGCAGATGTCGACGAGGTCGACGTCGTCCCGGGCGATCAGCGCCCGCCAGTCGGTCTCGGCCGCCGCCCAGCCGTGCCGGTCCGCGGCCCGGCGCACGGCGGCCGCGTCCCGGCCGCAGACCGCGGCCAGGACGGGACGCCGGGGCAGGTCGAAGACGCGCCCCACGGTGCGCCAGCCCTGGGAGTGGGCGGCGCCCATGAAGGCGTAGCCGACCATGCCGACGCGCAGCGGCGGCTTCTCGGCCTCGGCACCTTCTGACTGCTCGGGCTGTGCCATGCGGATGTCCTCCTCGTGCTTCGTCGGGGGTGGCTCAACCGGTGGACGGCACGGCTCACTTGAAACCGGTGGGCATGTACTGGTCGACGTTCTCCTTGTCGACGACGGCCGAGTACAGGGTCAGCGAGGCGGGGATCTCGAACTCGGCGAGCCCGCCGACGCCCTTGGCCTGGCCGAGCGCGCGGGCCAGGTCGATCGCGGAGGCGGCCATGGTCGGCGGGTACAGGACCGTCGCCTTGAGCACCCCGCTGTCCTGCTTGATGGCCTCGAACGCGGAGAGCGCGCCGGCCCCGCCGACCATCAGGAAGTCGTCCCGTCCAGCCTGTTCGATGGCGCGCAGCGCGCCGACACCCTGGTCGTCGTCGTGGTTCCACAGAGCGTCGAAGTCGGACTGCGCCTGGAGCAGTTGGGCCATCTTGGCCTGCCCGGACTCCACCGTGAACTCGGCGGCCTGGCGGGCCACCTTCTCGATGTTGGGGTAGTTCTTCAGGGCGTCGTCGAAGCCCTGAGTGCGCTGCTGGGTCAGCTCCAGGTTGTCCAGGCCCGCGAGTTCGATGACCTTGGCGCCGGACTTGTCCTTGAGCTTCTCGCCGATGTAGTGACCCGCGTTCAGGCCCATGCCGTAGTTGTCGCCGCCGATCCAGCAGCGGTACGCCTGGGGCGAGTTGAAGATGCGGTCGAGGTTGATGACCGGGATGCCTGCGCGCATCGCCTTCAGTCCGACCTGGGTGAGGGCCTTGCCGTCGGCGGGCAGCACCACCAGGACGTCGACCTTCTTGTTGATCAGCGTCTCGATCTGGCCGATCTGGGCGGCGGTGTCGTTGGAGCCCTCGGTGATCTCCAGGGTGACGTCGGAGTACTTCTTCGCCCGGTTCTTGGCGTTGTCGTTGATGGCGTTGAGCCAGCCGTGGTCGGCCTGCGGGCCGGCGAAGCCGATGGTGACGGCCTTGCCGGGCTTGTCGTCGGCGGCCGGCTGGTCGTTGGCGGCCGGTTCGTCGTCCGACTCGTTGCTGGTGCACCCCGCGAGGAGGACGCCCGCGCCCACGGCGGCGGATCCGAACAGCAGCCCTCTGCGACTCGTGAACTCTGGCATGGCGGTGAACCCTTTCCTCAGGTCGTGCTTGCGGTACGGCGCTGGACCAGCACGGCGGCGACGATGATCGCGCCCTTGGCGATCTGCTGGACGTCGCTCTGCAGGTTGTTCAGGGCGAAGATGTTGGTGATGGTGGTGAAGATCAGGACGCCGAGGACGGAGCCGGTGATGGTGCCCCGGCCGCCGCTGAGCAGCGTGCCGCCGATGATCGCGGCCGCGATGGCGTCGAGTTCGTAGAGGTTTCCGTTGGTGTTCTGGCCGGAGCCGGACAGGATGATCAGCAGGAAGGCGGCGATGCCGCAGCACAGTCCGGACAGCAGGTAGAGGTAGAGACGCTGGCGGCGGACGTCGATGCCGGCCAGGCGCGCCGCCTCGGAGTTGCCGCCGACGGCGACGGTGCGGCGGCCGAAGGTGGTGCGGTTGAGGATCAGCCAGCCGATCACCGTGACGACGGCGAAGACCATCACCAGCGGCGGGACGCCGAGGACGTAGGCGTCTCGTTCGCCGAGGTCGAGGATGCTCGGGATGCTGACGATCTGTGTCTTGCCGTCGGTGATCTGGAGAGCCAGGCCGCGGGCGGAGGCGAGCATCGCGAGGGTCGCGATGAACGGGACCATCCCGCCGTACGCGATGAGCAGGCCGTTGACCAGGCCGCAGCCGACGCCGACCAGGACCGCGGTGAACAGCACCCCGCCGAAGCCGTAGTCCTGGGTGGCGACCGTGGTCGCCCACACCGAGGCGAGGGCGACGATCGCGCCGACCGAGAGGTCGATGCCGCCGGAGGTGATGACGAAGGTCATGCCGACGGTGACGACACCGATCACGGAGGCCTGGGTGAGGACGAGTTGGAGGTTGCGGGTGTCGAGGAACTCGTCGGGCTTGGTGATGCCGCCGATGACGATCAGTGCCGCGAGCACTCCGAGCAGGGAGAGGGTGCGGACGTCGGCGCGGGCCATCATGCCGCGCCAGGGCGGGAGTTGGGGCATCGCCGCGGTCTTGCCGGTGCCGTCCCTCGGTGGGGACGCGTGCTGCGTCATGACGCCGGGCTTCCTTCCATGACGAGGTCGAGGACACGGTGTTCGTCGAGTTCACGGGCGGGCGCGGTGTGCACGACCCGCCCCTCCCTGAGGACCAGGACACGGTCGGCGAGGCCGAGCACCTCGGGCACCTCGCTGGAGACGAGCAGCACGGCGAGGCCCTCGTCGGCGAGGCGCCGGACGACCGCGTACAGCTCGGCGCGGGCGCCCACGTCGACGCCCCGGGTGGGTTCGTCGAGGAGCAGTACCCGGCAGCCGCGCAGCAACCAGCGGGCGAGGACCGCCTTCTGCTGGTTGCCGCCGGACAGGGTGCGCACGGGCGCGGTGGGGTTGTCGGGCCGGAGGGACAGCTCGCGGGTGGCGGCGCGCGCCGCGCCGAGTTCGGCGCCCCGGTCGATCCAGCCGCCGCGGGAGAAGCGGGACATGGAGGAGACCGAGACATTGCGGGTGACGGACTCCAGCATCAGCAGGGCCTGCGCCTTGCGTTCCTCGGGGGCGAGCCCGAGTCCGGCGGCCACTGCTGCCCGGACGCTCCCCGACCGCAACGGGGTTCCGTCGACGAGGACTTGGCCTCCGCTCGGGCGGCGCGCTCCGTAGATCGTCTCCAGGATCTCCGAGCGCCCGGAGCCGACGAGGCCGGCGAGCCCGACGATCTCGCCGGGCCTGATCTCCAGGTCCAGCGGCTCGAACTCCCCTTCCCGGGAGAGCCCCTTGACCTGGAGGACCGGGGTGCCCGAGGCGTCGGACACGGGCCGTTCGGGGAAGACGTACTCGACGTTGCGGCCGGTCATCAGCGCGACGACGTCCCGGGTGGGGGTCGACTTGGCGGGCAGTCCGACCGCCACGGCCCGGCCGTCCTTGAGCACGGTCACCCGGTCGCCGATGCGCCGGATCTCCTCCAGGCGGTGCGAGATGTAGACGACGGCGACGCCCTCGGCGGTCAGGTCCCCGACGATCCGGAAGAGGTTGTCGACCTCGTCCGGGTCCAGGGCGGCGGACGGTTCGTCCATCACGATGAGCCGTACGTCGTGGGAGAGCGCCCGTGCCATGGAGACGATCTGCTGCTGGGCCGCCGACAACTCCCCCACCAGCCGGGCGGGTTCGATCTCGGGGTGCCCGAGCCGCTTGAGGAGCCGGGCCGTCGAGGCCCGCGCCTCCTTCCTGCGGACGACGAAGCCGGCGGCGGTCGGTTCGTGGCCGAGGTGGACGTTCTCGGCCACCGACAGGTGCTCGACCAGGTCGAGTTCCTGGTAGATGGTGGCGATGCCCAGCCGCATGGCGGCGATGGGCGAGCGCAGGGTGACCTCCTCGCCGCGCCAGCGGATGGTGCCGCTGCCGGGCTGGTGGGCGCCGGCCAGGACCTTGATGAGGGTGGACTTCCCGGCGCCGTTCTGGCCGAGCAGACAGTGCACCTCCCCCTCCTGGACGTCGAGATCGACTCCGTCGAGGGCCCGGACACCGGGGAAGGACTTGGTGATGTCGGACATGCTGAGCAGCGGTGGTTCTGGTGCCATGGGCTCCCCTTGGCGGGCGTGCGGGCCGGTTTCAGGGCAGGGCGGAGCAGGGCGCCGTACTGGAGTGACTCGTGTAACGAGCCGGTTGCGCCGGCTCCTCGCGAAGCGTGCGGTTACGCGGGTGAGAACAGGTGGTCGCTGATGAGCCGGGCCGCGCCGATGACTCCGGCGGTGGGGCCGAGCTCGCCCAGCACGATGGGCAGGTTGCCGGTCGCCAAAGGCAGCGACTGGCGGTAGACCTGGGTGCGGATCGCGGCGAGCAGGGTGTGGCCGAGGCCGGTCACCCCGCCGCCGATCACCACCAGGCCCGGGTTGAAGAAGCTGACGAGACCGGCGATGACCTGGCCGGTGCGGTTTCCGCCCTCACGGATCAGTTCGAGGGCGGTGGCGTCGCCCGCCGCGGCCGCCGCGGCGACGTCGACGGCGGTGAGGCCGCCGTTCGTCTCCAGCAGCCCGGCGAGTTCGGCCGACCGCCCCTGCTGGGCCGCCTCCACGGCGTCCCGGGCCAGGGCGGCCCCGCTGAAGTGGGCTTCCAGACAGCCCCGGTTGCCGCAGGCGCAGGGCCTGCCGTCGGGTACCGCCTGGATGTGGCCGATGTCGCCGGCGCTGCCCGTGACACCGCGGTGGACGTCACCGCCGACGACGATGCCGCAGCCGATACCGGTGCCGATCTTCACGCAGAGGAAGTCGCCCACGGAACGTGCCACGCCCGCGTGCTGCTCCCCCATGGCCATCAGGTTCACGTCGTTGTCGACCATGACCGGGCAGCCGAGTTCCTGGCTGAGCGCCTCCCGGACCGGGAAGCCGTCCCAGCCCGGCATGATCGGCGGGGCCACCGGGACGCCCTCGGGGAAGCGGACCGGGCCGGGGACGCCGATGCCGGCGCCGTCGTACCCCTCCGCGAGCCCGGACGCCCGCAGTTTGGCGGCCATGGCGAGGACCTGCTCGAAGACCGCGACCGGACCCTCGCGCACGTCCATGGGGTGGTTGAGGTGTCCGAGGATCTCCAGTTCCGCGTTGGTGACGGCGACGTCGACCGAGGTCGCGCCGATGTCGACACCGAGGAAACGGAGCCCCGGGTTGAGCCGGATGTTGTGGGAGCGGCGGCCACCGCGCGAGGCGGCGAGTCCGTCGGCCACGACCAGGCCCGTCTCCAGCAGCCGGTCCACCTCCACGGCCAGCTTGGACCGCGACAGGTCGACCTGGTCACCCAGTTGCGCACGGGAGTTGGGACCCCCGTCGCGCAACAGCTTGAGCAGCCGGGCCTGATGGGCGTTCGCGGGTCGTGCCGTCATGCGTCTCACATGCCCCTCCCCGCCTCAATCGGCCACCGGTCGCCGTGCTTTCGAGGGGAACGTAGCAGTGGGCGCCGTGGCTGGGAAGAAGCTGTGCAGGAATTGCTCCCGACTTTTTCCACTCACAGGACAAAGCCGGGTCCGGTCGGCACCGCGAGGGTCGACCGGACCCCGTGTGCCGCACTCCTGACGCGCGGCGCGACTCAGCCGCGCTGACGGGCGTGGTAGGAGGTCCGGGTGTGCTCGGTGTGCTCGCGCATCAGCTCGGTGGCGCGCACCTGGTCCCGGCCGGAGATCGCCGCGATGAGCCGGCGGTGCTCGATCCAGGACTGCTTCCCGCGCTGCCGGGCGATCGGCGTGTAGTACCAGCGCACCCTGCGGTCCACCTGGGCGGCGAGTTCGGCGAGGACGGCGTTGCCCGCCAGCTCCATCACCTTCGCGTGGAAGCGGGCGTTGAGGGCGACGGCGCCGTCCACGTCGTCGCCCTCCACCGCGCGCTCGCCCTCGGCGCACAGCTCCTCCAGCGCGGTGATACCGGCCGCGCCGGCGTTGGCGGCGGCGAGCCGGGCCGCCTCGGCCTCCAGCAGCGTGCGCACGGTGAGCAGCTGGTCGGCCTCCTCCTCGGTGGGCTCGTGCACGAACGCGCCCTGGGCGGGCCGCAGATCGACCCAGCCCTCGGTGTTCAGCCGTTGCAGGGCCTCGCGCACCGGCTGCCGGGAGACCCCGAGATGCCCGGCGAGTTCACTCTCGACCAGGTGCTGGCCGGGGCGCAGGGCACGGGTGGTGATGAGTTCGAGGAGCGCCTCGTAGACCCGGTCGCGCAGTGGACCGGGTCGTTCGAGCTTGGGCACAGCCCCCTGCGGCAGTCCTGTCGACAACATCGCCGTCCCCCTCCAGAGCCGTCGGACAGCAGAACAAAGGATTGTCTTTCGTCTACAGTCTACGGCGCACAAAGGCCAGGCAAAGGGGGAGTTGGCCGCGTCACACCCGCGATCACGGGCAGCGGACGACCTGCCCCGCGTACGACAGGTTCCCGCCGAAGCCGAACAGCAGCACCGGGTCGCCGGTGGAGATCTCGCCGCGTTCGACGAGCTTGGAGAAGGCGAGCGGGATGCTGGCGGCGGAGGTGTTCCCGGAGTCGACGACGTCCTTGGCGACCACGGCGTTCACGGCGCCGATCCGCTGGGCGAGCGGCTCGATGATCCGCAGGTTGGCCTGGTGCAGGACGACCGCGGCGAGGTCGGCCGGGGTGACCCCGGACCGTTCGCACGCCTGGCGGGCGATGGCCGGCAGCTTGGTGGTGGCCCAGCGGTAGACGCTCTGCCCCTCCTGGGCGAACCGCGACGGCGTTCCCTCGATGCGCACGGCGTGCCCCATCTCGGGCACCGATCCCCACAGCACCGGGCCGATGCCGGGCTCGTCCGCGGCCTCCACGACCGCCGCCCCGGCGCCGTCGCCGACGAGGACACAGGTCGTCCGGTCGGTCCAGTCCGTCACGTCGGACATCTTGTCGGCGCCGATCACCAGGGCACGGGTGGCGGCGCCGGCCCGGACCGCGTGGTCGGCGGTGGCCAGCGCGTGGGTGAAGCCGGCGCACACCACGTTGACATCCATCGCGGCGGGCGAGGGGATGCCGAGCCGGGCGGCGACCCGGGCGGCCATGTTCGGGGAGCGGTCGACGGCGGTGGAGGTGGCCACCAGCACCAGGTCGATGTCGCCCGGCGTCCGGCCGGCCGCGGCGAGCGCCTTGGCCGCGGCGTGCCCGGCGAGCTCGTCGACGGGTTCGTCGGGTCCGGCGATGTGGCGTGTGCGGATGCCCACCCGGGAACTGATCCACTCGTCACTGGTGTCGACCAGGCCGGCCAGGTCCTCGTTGGTGAGCACCTTGGCCGGCTGGTAGTGGCCGACCGCGGCGATGCGCGAGCCGTTCATCGGGGGGTCCCCCTCGTTGCCTTGGGTAGCGGGATCCACCAGTCTGATCAGTGACTCACGGGTACGACGGCAGGTGATGCCACAGGAAACGGGCGCCGGGGTTGTCGGCTTCCATCAGGCACTCGGACACCCGAACACTTTTCGAACGGCCGGCCGCCCCGGTCACCCGGTGAACAGCTGGGTCGCCTTCCGCACCAGTTCGTACAGGCCGTAGGCGAGCGGCAGGCCCACCCACAGCCAGGCGAAGGCGATCAGCCCGCGCCGGTCAGGCGGACTCTGACTGCTGTCGTTCGACATCGGGGACGGCCTCCTGACGGGGTGCGGGGACGTGGTGGTGGCGGGGGTGGACGGGCCGGACCAGTTCGTTGGCGACGAAACCGACGGCCAGCAGGCCGATCATGATGGCGAAGGACAGTCCGTACAAGGAGGCGCCGGTCCTCCCGGCCTCCTCCTGCCGGTCGGCGATCCAGTTGACGATCAGTGGTCCGAGGACTCCGGCGGTGGACCAGGCGGTGAGCAGCCGGCCGTGGATGGCGCCGACCTGGTGGGTGCCGAAGAGATCCTTCAGATAGGCGGGGATGGTGGCGAAGCCGCCGCCGTAGAAGGAGAGGATCACCAGCGCGCAGAGGACGAACAGCGGCTTGGAGGTGTCGCCGAAGAGGGCGATGGAGGCGTACATCAGCGCGCCGACGCCCAGGTAGACGCGGTAGATGTTCTTCCGGCCGATCAGGTCGGAGGTGGAGGACCAGCCGATGCGCCCGGCCATGTTGGCGGCCGAGAGCAGCGCGACGAAGCCGGCCGCGGCGGTCGCCGACACCGTTGTCGAGGTGTCGGCGAAGAAGTCGGTGATCATCGGGGCGGCCTTCTCCAGGATGCCGATGCCCGCGGTGACGTTCATGCAGAGCACGACCCACAGGCACCAGAACTGGGGGGTGCGGATCGCCTGCTTCGCGGTCACCTGCGGGCCGGCGGGGGCCGGTCGGGCCGCCGCGGACTCCGTGCCGCCGCGCACCGCCGGGACGTTCCGCGGAACCCTGACCAGCAGGACGCCCAGCAGCATGAACACCGCGTACGACAGACCGTGGACGAGGAAGGCCAGCGCGATCCCGGAGGAGTCGCCGCCGAAGGACTCCAGCATCCGCGCCGACCACGGCGAGGCGATCAGCGCGCCGCCGCCGAAGCCCATGATGGCGATACCGGTGGCCATGCCGGGCCGGTCCGGGAACCACTTGATCAGGGTTG
This sequence comes from Streptomyces sp. NPDC048002, assembly GCF_040653275.1. Classification (NCBI taxonomy): domain Bacteria; kingdom Bacillati; phylum Actinomycetota; class Actinomycetes; order Kitasatosporales; family Streptomycetaceae; genus Streptomyces; species Streptomyces sp. NPDC048002. Next base: position 100,499 of record NZ_JBEZNL010000013.1, read on the forward strand.
AGACGGGCGAGATGTAGCCGATGCCGAGGCCGATGCCGCCGACGAAGCCGTAGCCGAGCACGATCAGCCAGTACTGCTCGGTGGCGGCGCCGAGGGCGGAGAGCAGGAAGCCGGAGGAGAAGCAGCACAGGGCGACGGTCATCGCCCAGCGCGGCCCGTTGCGCTCGACCAGCGTGCCGCCGAACGCGGCCGACAGGCCGAGCATGACGATGCCCAGCTGGAAGGGGAGCGCGCTCTGCGTGCCGCTCAGACCGAGCGCGGACTCCAGCGGCGGCTTGAACACCGACCAGGCGTAGGCCTGTCCGATGGAGAGGTGGACCGAGAGGGCGGCGGGGGGAACGAGCCAGCGGCTCCATCCCGGGGGTGCCATGGGGGGACTCATGATCCGGAACGGTAGGAAGACGGCGGGTGGTTGAGAACCCAACGAGTCGACCGTATGCGGTGAGCGGTACGCACCGCGCGACGAACGGTCGGACCGACCGGTTCTTCCGTGCTGCGCGACCCCTTGCCGCCCCAACGAGCATACTGTAGACAATATTTCGTCGACAGCGTGTCGGCGGTGCGTCAACTCCGCGGTACCCCTCGGCCGAACGGAGCTCCCCCGTATGAAAGTCGCAGTCCTCGGCGCCGGTGCGATCGGCGCCTATGTCGGTGCCGCGCTCCACCGCGCCGGCGCCGACGTCCATCTCGTCGCCCGTGGACCGCATCTGGCGGCCATGAGGCAGCACGGCGTGCGGGTGCTCAGCCCGCGCGGTGACTTCACCGCCTTCGCCCACGCCACCGACGACCCGGCCGAAGTCGGCCCGGTCGACTACGTGTTCCTGGGTCTGAAGGCCAACGCGTACGCGGCGTGCGGGCCGCTGATCGAACCCCTGCTGCACGACTCCACGGCGGTGGTGGCCGCCCAGAACGGCATCCCCTGGTGGTACTTCCACCGGCACGGCGGCCCGCACGACGGCCACCGTGTGCACAGTGTCGACCCCGGCGGCGCGGTCAGCGCGGTGCTCGCGCCCGAGCGGGCGGTCGGCTGTGTCGTCTACGCCGCCACCGAGCTGGAAGGGCCGGGCCTGGTACGGCACTTGGAAGGCACTCGGTTCTCCGTCGGGGAGCCCGACCGCAGCGTCTCGCCGCGCTGTCTGGCGTTCAGCGAGGCGATGCGGGCCGGCGGTCTGAAGTGCCCGGTCGAGCCGGACCTGCGCAACGACATCTGGCTCAAGCTGCTCGGCAACATCTCCTTCAACCCGATCAGCGCGCTGGCCCGCGCCACCATGCGGCAGATGTGCCTGCACGGCGGCACCCGCAGGGTGATCGAGACCATGATGGCCGAGACGCTCGCCGTGGCCGAGGCCCTCGGCTGCGAGGTCGGCGTCTCCATCGAGCGCCGGATGGCCGGCGCCGAGAAGGTCGGCGACCACCGCACCTCCACGCTCCAGGACCTGGAGCGCGGCAAGCCGCTCGAACTCGACGTCCTGCTCGCGGCCGTCGTGGAACTCGCGGAGATCACCGGCGTCCAGGTGCCCACCCTGCGCACCGTGCACGCCATCTCTGACCTGCTCGCACTGAGGAGTGCCGCATGAGGAAACGGCAGGCGAAGACCTATACGAGGCTCACGCGTCCCCTCGTCCGGGACTCCCGTGACGAGCCCTTCCGCGAGGCCGGCTGGGAGGAGGCCCTGGACCGGGCCGCCCGGGGCCTGGACCGACACCGCGGCGCCTTCGGGATGTTCTCCTGCGCCCGCGCCACCAACGAGATGAACTACGTGGCCCAGAAGTTCGCCCGGGTCGTGATGGGCACCAACAACGTCGACTCCTGCAACCGCACCTGCCACGCGCCGAGCGTGGCGGGCCTGTCGGCGGCCTTCGGCTCCGGCGGCGGGACCTCCAGCTACGAGGAGATCGAGCACACCGACGTCGTCGTGATGTGGGGCTCCAACGCCCGCTTCGCGCACCCGATCTTCTTCCAGCACGTGCTGAAGGGGATCAGGAACGGCGCCCGGATGTACGCGGTCGACCCGCGCCGGACGTCGACCGCCGAGTGGGCGGAGAGCTGGCTCGGGCTGAACGTCGGCACCGACATCCCGATGGCCCACGCGGTCGGCCGGGAGATCATCCACGCCGGCCTGGTGAACGAGTCCTTCGTGGAGCGGGCCACCACCGGCTTCGAGGAGTACCGGGCGCTCGTCGAGCCCTGGACGCTGTCGCTCGCGGAGAAGGTGACGGGCGTACCGGCTTCCGCCATCGAGGAGTTGGCGCACGCCTACGCCCGCGCCGAGCGCGCCCAGTTGTGCTGGACCCTCGGCATCACCGAGCACCACAACGGCACCGACAACGTCCGCGCCCTGATCAACCTGTCCCTGCTGACCGGTCACGTGGGCCGCTGGGGCTCCGGTCTCCAGCCGCTGCGCGGTCAGAACAACGTGCAGGGCGGCGGCGACATGGGCGCGATCCCCAACCGGCTCCCGGGGTTCCAGGACATCCTCGACGCCGGGTCCCGGCTGAAGTTCGAGTCGGCCTGGGACACCGTCATCCAGCCGCACTACGGGCTCAACCTCACCGAGATGTTCGAGGCGATGGAGGAGGGCGCGCTCAGGGCGGTCTACTGCATCGGGGAGAACCCGGCTCAGTCCGAGGCCGACAGCGAGCAGGCCGTGCGCCGGATGGGGCGGCTGGACTTCCTGGTGGTGCAGGACATCTTCCTCACCAGGACCGCGGAGCTGGCCGACGTGGTCCTGCCCGCGACCGCCGGGTGGGCCGAGACCGACGGCACCACCACCAACAGCGAGCGGCGGGTGCAGCGGGTACGGCGGGCGGTCACCCCACCCGGTGAGGCGCGCGAGGACATCGACATCATCTGCGAGCTGGCGGCCCGGCTCGGCCACGCGTGGAAGTACGCCGACGCCGAGGCCGTCTGGAACGAACTGAGGTCCCTCTCCCCCGACCATCACGGGATGACGTACGAGCGGCTGGAGCGGCACCAGGGCATCCAGTGGCCCTGCCCGAGCACGGAGTCGCTCGAACCCTCCTATCTGCACGGCAGGTTGTGGGAGGCGGACCCGGCCGCGCGCGGTGTGCCGGCGCCGTTCGGGATCGTCCGGCACGATCCTCCGGTCGACCTCACCGACGAGCGCTACCCGATCAGGCTGACCACCGGGCGGCGCCTGGACTCGTACAACACCGGTGTTCAGAGCGGGAGTTACGCCTCGCCGCTGCGGCGCGGGGAGTTCGTCGAGCTGTGCCCGGAGGACGCCGAGCGGTACGGGGTGCGGGTGGGCGAGGAGGTGCTGGTCAGCTCGCGCCGGGGGTCCGTGGTCGCGCCGGTGTGGATCGACACCGACCTCAGGCCCGGCCTCGCCTTCATGACCATGCACTTTCCCGACGAGGTCGACACCAACCAGCTGACGATCGAGGCCAACTGCCCGATCGCAGGGACGGCGGAGTTCAAGGCGTCGGCGATCCGGATCGAGAAGCTTCCCGTCGCGACCATCGTGAGGTGATCCAGTGGACCTGCACTTCGGTGACAGCAAGCCGACGGACGACGAACGGGCCGCCGTAGACGCCCTGTTGGGCCCACCGGAGTCCTCGTGGGAGGGCGCCGACCGCTCCGACGCCGACCTGAGGTGGGCGCGCGGCGGACGCACGGCCCGGGAGCGCCGGGACCTGCTGCTGCCGGGGCTGCACGCGATCAACGACCGGATCGGCTGGATCAGCGACGGCGCCCTGGACTACCTGTGCCGCCGGCTGACGGTGCCGCCAGCCGAGGCGTACGGCGTCGCCACCTTCTACGCCCTGTTCTCCGTCCGGCCCCGCCCGGCGACCGTGCTCCACGTCTGCACCGACCTGGCCTGTACGGCGGCAGGCGCGGGCGCGTTGTGCGCGGGCGTCGAGGCGGGCCTGGGCCCCGGGGTGCGGGTGGAGCGCGGCCCGTGCCTCGGCCTGTGCGAGCGGGCTCCGGCGGCGCTGGCGGTCCGGGCCGGTGATCCGGTGCGTACGGCCGTGGCGGCGCCGGCCACCGTGCGTACGGCCGTGCTCGCCGCGACCTCCCCGGACTCCGCGCCGGAGGAACCGCCGGCGGCGGTGGCCGTGCCGCAGGCGGGCTCGGCGGGACTGACGCTGCTCGCCCGCGTCGGCGTCGTCGACCCGGCCTCCCTGGACGACTACCGCGCCCACGGCGGCTACACCGCCCTGCGCCGGGCCTTCGAGCTGGGCCCGGCGGGCGTCATCCGCGAGGTGACCGACTCCGGCCTGGTCGGACGGGGCGGGGCCGCCTTCCCCACCGGCCGCAAGTGGCAGGCCACCGCGTCCCAGCCGGACCGCCCGCACTACCTGGTCTGCAACGCCGACGAGTCCGAGCCCGGCACCTTCAAGGACCGCGTGCTCATGGAGGGCGATCCGTACGCCCTCATCGAGGCGATGACGATCGCCGGGTACGCGACCGGGGCCCACCACGGCTACCTGTATCTGCGCGGCGAGTACCCGCGCGCCCTGCGCCGGATGGAGCACGCCGTCGACCGGGCCAGGGCGCGCGGGCTGCTCGGCGCGGACGTCCTCGGCCAGGGCTACGCCTTCGACATCGAGATCCGGCGGGGCGCCGGCGCCTACATCTGCGGCGAGGAGACCGCGCTGTTCAACTCCATCGAGGGCTACCGGGGCGAACCCCGCTCCAAGCCCCCGTTCCCGGTGGAGAAGGGCCTGTTCGGAAAACCGACGGTGGAGAACAACGTCGAGACCCTCGTCAACGTGCTGCCCGTACTGACCATGGGCGCCCAGGCGTACGCGGCCGTCGGCACCCCCGGGTCCACCGGACCGAAGCTCTACTGCGTCTCGGGAAGCGTGGACCGGCCCGGTGTCTACGAGCTGCCGTTCGGCGCGACGCTGGGCGAGCTGCTCACCCTGGCCGGGGTGCGGGACGGCCTGCGCGCGGTGCTGCTGGGCGGCGCCGCGGGCGGCTTCGTACGCCCCGACGAACTGGACGTGCCGCTCACCTTCGAGGGGACCCGGGAGGCGGGCACCACCCTCGGATCCGGGGTCGTCATGGCCTTCGACGACACGGTGCCGCTGCCCCGGCTGCTGCTGCGCATCGCCGAGTTCTTCCGGGACGAGTCCTGCGGGCAGTGCGTGCCCTGCCGGGTGGGGACCGTGCGCCAGGAGGAGGCGCTGCACCGGATCGCGGACCGCACGGGCGCGGCGGCGGCCGATGACATCGCCCTGCTCAGGGAGGTCGGCCGCGCCATGCGGGACGCCTCGATCTGCGGTCTGGGACAGACCGCGTGGAACGCCGTGGAATCCGCCATCGACCGTCTGGGGGCGTACGAATGACCGTCATCGACCGTCCGGGGGCCCGCGCATGACCGTGACACCGCTGGGCGTCCCCCGCCGGCTGCTGGAGTTCACCCTCGACGGGGAACCGGTGCGCGCACCGGAGGGCTCGACGATCCTCGACGCCTGCCGGGCCGCCGGGAAGGACGTGCCGACCCTGTGCGAGGGCGACACCCTGCGCCCCAAGAACGCCTGCCGGGTCTGCGTGGTCGAGGTCGAGGGGTCCCGGACCCTGGTCCCGGCCTGCTCCCGCAGGGCCGAGCCGGGCATGCGGGTGAGCACGGACGGCGAGCGGGCCCGGCACAGCCGCAAGGTGGTCCTGGAACTGCTCGCCTCCTCCGTCGACCTGTCGACCACCCCGCGGGCGGCCGAGTGGATCAGGGACTACGGGGCCGAGCCGGACCGCTTCGGACCGGACGCGGCCCGGCTGGACGAGGAGCCCCGCGTCGACAACGAGCTGTACGTGCGGGACTACGGCAAGTGCGTCCTCTGCTACAAGTGCGTGGACGCCTGCGGCGACCAGTGGCAGAACACCTTCGCGATCTCGGTGGCCGGGCGCGGCTTCGACGCCCGGATCGCGGTGGAGCACGACGCGGCCCTGCCCGACTCGGCCTGCGTGTACTGCGGGAACTGCGTGGAGGTGTGTCCGACCGGGGCGCTGTCCTTCAAGTCCGAGTTCGACATGCGGGCGGCGGGCACCTGGGACGAGTCGGCGCAGATGGAGACGACGACGGTGTGCGCGTACTGCGGAGTGGGCTGCAACCTCACCCTGCACGTGCAGGACAATGAGATCGTGAAGGTCACCTCGCCGCACGACAACCCGGTGACCCACGGCAACCTGTGCATCAAGGGACGCTTCGGCTACCAGCACGTCCAGAACCGGAACTGATCGGGGCTGATCGGGACATGGGACGAGTCACGGAACGACGCAAGGTGATCCGTATCCGGGACGGGGCGGTCAGCTCCCGGCCCGACACGCTCGTCGCCGAGGAACCCCTGGAGATCCGGCTCAACGGCAAACCCCTCGCGATCACCATGCGCACCCCCGGCGACGACTTCGCGCTCGCCGCCGGGTTCCTGGTGAGCGAGGGGGTGCTGGGCGCCGCCGCCGACCTGACGAACATCGTCTACTGCGCGGGCGCCACCGAGGACGGTTCGAACACCTACAACGTGGTGGACGTGCGGACCTCGGCGGGCGTGATCCTCCCGGAGATCACGCTCGAACGGAACGTCTACACCACCTCCTCCTGCGGGCTGTGCGGCAAGGCCAGCCTGGACGCCGTCCGCACGACGGCGCGCTGGCCGATCGCCGACACTCCCCCGCTGCGGATCGAGCCCGCGCTGCTGGCGGCGCTGCCCGATCGGCTGCGCGCCGCCCAGCGGGTCTTCGACCGCACCGGCGGGCTGCACGCGGCGGCCCTGTTCAGCGAGGACGGGCAGCTGCTCGACGTCCGGGAGGACGTGGGCCGGCACAACGCCGTCGACAAGCTGGTCGGCCGCGCCCTCCAGAGCGGCGGCCTGCCGCTGTCCCGCACGATCCTGCTGGTCTCCGGGCGCGCCTCGTTCGAGCTGGCGCAGAAGGCCGTGATGGCCGGGATCCCGGTGCTGGCGGCGGTGTCGGCCCCCTCCTCGCTGGCCGTGGACCTCGCGGCCGAGACGGGCCTGACCCTGGTGGGCTTCCTGCGGGGCAGTTCGATGAACGTGTACGCGGGCGAGGACCGGATCGCCGTACGGGCCGCGGCCGCCCAGGGCTGACGGTCTCCCCGCCGCACGGCGGCGGGGCCCTCGCAGGCGGGGAGCGCCCCCTGCGCCGCGGGGGCCCCGCCTCGGCCGGTTCGGTGGCCGCCGAAGGCCCCATGGACCCGGAGCGCGCCTGCCACTAACGTCCCGGAGCGTGTCCGACGACGCACGAGCGCGCCACCGCGCGGGAACGGGCCTCGGTCTGCTGCTGGCCCTGGTCCTGGGCGCCGTGCTGCTCAGCGCGCTGCCCGAGGACGAGGAGGGCGCGGGCGCCTGCCCGGCCCGCACGGTCCGCTCGTGGTCGGCCGACGAGCGGCTGACCGCGGAGTTCGCCCGGTACGGCGACGACGCCGCGCGCACCGACGACTGGACCGGCGGCGACGGCACCCACTCGGTGCGGCTGCCGGACGGCCGGGTGCTGTGGCTGTTCTCCGACACCTATCTGGGCCGGGTGTACGGCCCGCCCAACCCGGTCGGCGAGTCCTACGCCTGGCGGGACGCCACGGCGCCGCTGGTGCGCAACTCGGCGGTGGTGATGCGCGACGGGCGGCTGGAGAGCACCCTCCCGGCCCCGCTCTTCGGCGACCCGGGCCCCGGCAGCTGGCGCTGGCCGGTCGCGGCCCGGGTGGAACCCCGCCGGCCCGGCTCCGCCGACCTGGTCCTGCGGGTGGTGCTGTGGGTGCGGACGGCCGGGCAGGCACCGTGGATCTACGGGGTGCCCACCGCCACCGAGGTGGCCACCCTGTCCCTGCCCGATCTGCGCCTGGAGTCCACCGCGCGGGTCCTCGACCAGCGTTCCGTCACCGACCCGTCCCGGCGGGTGCTGTTCGGCACGACCCTGGTCGAGGAGGACGGCTGGACGTACGTCTTCGGCGGCGACGACGGCCGGGCCGTGTCCCGGCCCGCCTCCCGCGCCTACGCGGCCCGGGTGCCGGAGGGCGGGCTCGCCGACCCCGCGGCCTGGGAGTACTGGGACGGGAAGGAGTGGGCGGCGGGGGTCCGGCCGCGGCCGGTGCTCGGCGACGGGCGGCGCACCGGGGTGGGCAGCGCGTTCTCGGTGGTGCGCGACGGCCGGACGTACGTGCTGTTCACGATGGCGGCGGGCGGCTCGGGGCTGACCACCGTCACCTCGTACTGGGCCTGCTCGCCCACCGGGCCCTGGCACGGGCCGACCCGGGACTTCACTCCCGCCCTGCCCGAGGGGCAGGTCGCCGCGTACAACCCGCAGGCCCATCCGGTGCTGAGCGGAGGCGGGCGGCTGGTGCTCAGCTACGACGTCAACTGGCTGGAGACGACGGGCGCTGCGGCGCACCTCAGCCGGAACGTGTCCCTGTACCGACCGCGATTCGTGACGCTGCGGCTGGCGGCTCCGCGCTGACCTCCGGGTCCCGCGAGCGCCGCTTCGCGATCACCGCGCAGACCATGAGCTGCATCTGGTGGAAGAGCATCAGCGGCAGCACGGCCAGTGAGGCGTGCGCGCCGAACAGGACGCTCGCCATGGGCAGTCCGGCGGCCAGGGACTTCTTGGAGCCGGCGAACTGGATGGCGATGCGGTCTTCGCGGTCGAAGCGCAGCGCCTTCGCGCCGTACCAGGTGAGCAGGAGCATCACGGCGAGCAGGACGGCCTCGACGGCGAGCAGCACGGCCAGCCGTCCGGGGCTGACCCGCTGCCAGACGCCCTGGACCATGCCCGCGCTGAACGCGGTGTAGACGACGAGCAGGATCGAGCCGCGGTCGACGAGGCCGAGGATCCGCTTGTTCCGGGTGATGAAGCCGCCGATCCAGCGGCGCAGGACCTGTCCGGCCAGGAACGGCACCAGCAGGTGCAGCACGATCCTCACCAGCGAGTCCGCGGAGAACCCGCCGCCGCTGTTGCCGAGCAGGCTCGCCGCGAGCAGCGGGGTGGCGACGATGCCGACCAGGGAGGAGAACGAGCCCGCGCAGATCGCGGCGGGCACGTTGCCGCGGGCGAGGGAGGTGAACGCGATCGAGGACTGGACGGTGGAGGGCACCAGGGTCAGGAAGAGCAGGCCCTGGTACAGGGGGTCGGTCAGCACCGGGACCAGTCCGCGGGCGGCCAGGCCCAGCAGCGGGAAGACGAGGAAGGTGCAGGCCAGGATGGTGAGGTGGAGGCGCCAGTGGCGCAGCCCGTCCAGGGCCTCACGGGTGGAGAGCCGGGCTCCGTAGAGGAAGAACAGCAGGGCGATGGCGGCCGTGGAGGCGCCGGAGGCCACCTCGGCGCCGGTCCCGCGCGCGGGCAGCAGGGCGGCCAGTCCCACCGTCCCCAGCAGCAGGAGGACGTAGGGGTCGATCGGCATCCTTCGCGGCCAACGCAGGCGTTTCACTGGGCTCCACCACTCGCTGTGCATCCGTAGTCACCGGCACGGGCGTGCCCTCTCCATCGTCCTCCCCGGGCCCTCGATCGGGAATCCGGCATACCACTCTGACTGTCATCACGTTCCGCGATAGCCTGGCCCCGTGTACGACCCGTCCCAGCTGCGCACCTTCCTGGCGGTGGCCCAGACCCTGAGCTTCACCCAGGCCGCCCGGCGGCTCGGGCTGCGCCAGTCGACGGTCAGCCAGCACGTGCGGCGGCTGGAGGACGCGACGGGACGGCAGCTCTTCGCCCGCGACACCCACTCGGTGGAGTTGACCGAGGACGGCGAGGCCATGCTGGGCTTCGCCCGCCGCATCCTGGAGGTCCACGAGCAGGCGGCGGCCTTCTTCACCGGGACCCGGCTGCGCGGCCGGCTGCGCTTCGGCGCCTCGGAGGACTTCGTGCTGACCCGGCTGCCGGAGATCCTGGAGGGCTTCCGGTACGAGCACCCGGAGGTCGATCTGGAGCTGACGGTGGAGCTGTCGGGCACCCTGCACGAGCAGCTGGCCGCCGGGAAGCTGGACCTGGTCCTCGCCAAGCGGCGCCCCGAGGACGCGCGGGGCGAGCTGGTCTGGCACGACCGGCTGGTGTGGATCGGCGCGGAACGGCTGCGCCTGGACGCGGACCGGCCGGTACCGCTGATCGTCTACCCGCCGCCGGGCATCACCCGGGCCCTGGCCCTGGAGGCGCTGGAGCGCCAGGGCCGGGAGTGGCGGATCGTCTGCACCAGCGGCAGCCTGAACGGCCTGATCGCGGCGGCACGCGCGGGGCTCGGGGTGATGGCGCACTCCCGGGGCCTGATCCCGCCGGGCCTGGTGCGGATGCCGGACCGCTCGGGGCTGCCGGAGCTGGGCCGGGTCGACTTCGTGCTCGTGCACGGCCCGCGGCGGACGGCGGCACAGGGCGCGGCGCAGGCTCTGGCGGCGGCGATCCTGGCGGGCGGCGAGCGGCTGCACCGGCGCTGAGAACGGGTCGTACAGATTCCGTGGAGATTACCGCCCCGAAACTTACTCAACCGTCAGGTTTGTGTCCGACCCTGCCCCATGTGAGCGCATTTCCACTCACTGACCTGTGCGAACCCGCGGCCCGCGTGCCTTCCGCTCCCCTCCCGCCCGGTGGGACGGTGGGGTAGCTTTCACGGCGCTGTGCGGAGCGTCACCAGCATCGGGGACAGGAGCGGGGAGCGGGGTTTGCGCGAGTTCACCAACCCTCCGTCGGCGTTGGCACCGCCGGTGGGCGGACTGGCCGACGTGGTGTTCCGGCGTGCCCACGAGGACCCTGCCCATGTGGCCCTCGGCCGCAAGGACGAGGCCGGCCGGTGGCGGGACGTGACCTCGGCGGAGTTCCGCGACGAGGTGCTGGCCCTCGCCAAGGGACTCCTCGCGCGGGGCGTCCGGTTCGGCGACCGGGTCGCGATCATGTCCCGCACCCGGTACGAGTGGACGCTCTTCGACTTCGCCCTGTGGGCCATCGGCGCCCAGGTGGTGCCCGTCTATCCGACCTCGTCGGCGGAGCAGTGCTTCTGGATGCTGCACGACGCGGAGGTGACCGCGGCGGTCGTCGAGCACGAGGACCACGCGATGACCATCGCCACGGTCATCGACCGGCTCCCGAGGCTGCGCGAGCTGTGGCAACTGGACGCGGGCTGCGTGCCCGAGCTGTACGACGCGGGCGCCCACCTCGACGACGAGGTCGTGCACCGGCACCGCCGGGCCGTCACCCCCGATTCGGTGGCGACGGTCATCTACACCTCCGGCACCACGGGCCGCCCCAAGGGCTGCGTGCTGACGCACGGCAACTTCATGTACGAGGCGGACACCGTCATCGAGCGCTGGGAGCCGGTGTTCCACTCCCGGAAGGGCGACGAGGCGGCCACCCTGCTCTTCCTGCCGCTCGCCCATGTCTTCGGCCGGATGGTGCAGGTCGCCGCGGTCCGCGGGGGCGTGCGCTTCGGGCACCAGCCGCAGATGAACGCGGCCGCCCTGCTGCCCGACCTCGCCGCGTTCCGGCCGACCTTCTTCCTCGCGGTGCCGTACATCTTCGAGAAGGTCTTCAACGCCGCCCGGCGGAAGGCGGAGAAGGAGGGCCGCTCCGGCGCCTTCGAGAAGGCCGTCGACGTCGCGGTGAAGTACGCGGACGCCGTGGAGGCCAAGGCCTGGGGCATCGGGCCCGGCCCGTCCGCCGGCCTGCGCATGCAGCACCAGCTCTTCGACAAGCTCGTCTACGCCAAGATGCGGGCCGCGATGGGCGGCCGCATCCGGCACGCGATGTCCGGCGGCTCGGCCATGGACCGCCGGCTCGGCCTGTTCTTCGCGGGCGCCGGCGTGCACATCTACGAGGGCTACGGCCTGACCGAGTCGACCGCGGCCGCCACCGCCAACCCGCCCGAACTCACCCGCTACGGCAGCGTCGGACAGCCCATCCCCGGGGTGACGGTGCACATCGCGGACGACGGGGAGGTCTGGCTCAACGGCGGCAACGTCTTCCAGGGCTACCTCAACAACCCCAAGGCCACCGACGAGACCCTGCACGACGGGTGGCTCGCCACCGGCGACCTCGGCTCCCTGGACGAGGACGGCTACCTCACCATCACCGGGCGAAAGAAGGAGATCCTGGTGACCTCGGGCGGCAAGAGCGTCTCACCCGGGGTGCTGGAGGAGCGGGTCCGCGACCATCCCCTGGTCGCCCAGTGCATCGTCGTCGGCAACGACCGCCCCTACGTCGCCGCCCTGGTCACCCTGGACCAGGAGGCCGTGGAGCACTGGCTCGGCATGCGGGACAAGCCGCTGATGAACCCGGCCCAGCTGGTCCGCGACGCCGACCTGGAGGCGGAGGTGCGGCGGGCCGTCGTGGCCGCCAACACGCTGGTCTCCCAGGCCGAGTCGATCCGCACCTTCCGCATCCTCGCCCAGCCGTTCACCGAGGAGCACGGCCTGCTCACCCCGTCCCTGAAACTCAAGCGCCGGGCGATCGAGAAGGCGTACTCCGACGAGGTGGCGGCCCTGTACCAGGCGTGAGCGGGGCCGGACGGGAGGGCCGGATTCGGCGATCAGGAATGCATCACGGGCCGTGATCGTTGACGATGGAGGTACCACCTGACGACAACCGTAAGGATCAAGAGCTCGTGAGCAGCAAGGTCCCCCAGATCACCCTCAACAACGGCGTCGAGATGCCCCAGCTGGGCTTCGGTGTCTGGCAGGTGCCGGACGACGAGGCCGAGCAGGCGGTCGCCACGGCGCTGGAGGCCGGGTACCGCAGCATCGACACAGCGGCGATCTACGGCAACGAGGAGGGCACCGGCAAGGCCATCACCACCTCCGGCGTCCCGCGCGAGGACGTCTTCGTCACCACCAAGCTCTGGAACGCCGACCAGGGGTACGACGCCACCCTGCGCGCCTTCGACACCTCGCTGGGCAAGCTCGGCCTGGACTACGTCGACCTCTACCTCATCCACTGGCCGCTGCCGGCGAAGGACACCTACGTCGACACCTACAAGGCGTTCGAGCAGCTGCTCGCCGACGGCCGGGTCAAGGCCATCGGCGTGTCCAACTTCCTGCCCGAGCACCTGGAGCGGCTGACCGGCGAGACGTCCGTGGTCCCGGCCGTCAACCAGATCGAGCTGCACCCGCACCTCCAGCAGCACGCCTCCCGCGAGCAGCACGCCTCGCTGGGCATCGCCACCGAGGCCTGGTCGCCGCTGGGCCAGGGCAAGGGCCTGCTGGAGGTCCCGGCGATCGTGGCCATCGCCCAGAAGCACAACCGCACCCCGGCCCAGATCGTGCTGCGCTGGCACCTCCAGCTCGGCAACGTGGTGATCCCCAAGTCGGTCACCCCGTCCCGGATCCGGGAGAACATCGAGGTCTTCGACTTCAACCTGGACACCGAGGACCTCGCGGCGATCAGCGCCCTCAACGAGGACCGCCGGATCGGCCCGAACCCGGCGACCTTCGACGTCGTCTGAGTCCGTCGCGGCACGGCGGGCGGCCCTCCTGAAGGGCCGCCCGCCTCCGCCCGGTTGGGCTGTGCCCGTCGCCCGGTTGGGCTGACCCTGTTGCTCAGTTGGGCAGTCCCCGCCGCCCAGTTGGGCAGTCCCCGCCGCTCAGTTGGGCTGACCGACCGGCCGTACGACGACCGTGTTGACGTCGACGCCCTCGGGCTGCCGGATCGCCCAGACGACCGAGTCGGCGATCTGGTCGGCGGTGAGCAGGTGGCCGGGCGGCAGGCTGCCGTAGCCGTCCCAGAACGGGGTCTCGACCCGGCCGGGCGCGATCAGCGTCACGCCGACGCCCCACTGCGTCACCTCGCGGCGGGTGTTCTCGGCGAGCCCGGTCACCGCCCACTTGGTCGCGCCGTAGAGATTGCCCGGCGTGGGCACGAGGCCTGCGACACTGCCCACCAGCACGATCCGGCCCCGGGTCTCCTTCAGCGCGTCGATCGAGGCCCTGATGAGGACCGCCGGCCCGAGGACGTTGGTGAGGATCATGTCCCGCCAGCCCGCCGGATCCCCCTCGGCGACCGTGTCGTGCGTGGCCACACCGGCGTTGGCGACGACCGTGTCGATCCGCCCGAACTCCTTCAGGGTGGTGGCGACGGCGGCCTCGATCCGAGCGTGGTCCGCAGCGTCCCCCTGGAGCGTCAACAGCCCCTCGGGCTCGCCGAGTTCCTCCGCGAAGCCGCGCAGCCGCTCCGCGCCCCGGCCGGTGACGGCCACCCGGTGCCCGGCGTCCAGCAGTTGCCGGGCGACCGCGGCGCCGATACCGCTGCCGCCGCCGGTGATGAGCGCGACCGGAGAATCGGACATGGTGAATACCCCCTGTTTCGACCGGCACCAGGGCGGTGCCGAAGGGGAGTTCATCAGTTGAAGCGCTCTCGAAGTCAAGCCCCGCCGCAGGTCACGCGGCCCGCCCGGGCGGCGGTCGGCGGGCCGCCCGGAAGCGGGACGCCTCAGGCGGTGCGGACCGCGGTGTGGACGGTGCGGGCGGTCAGGACGAAGAGGTCGCCCCGCCGGTGCACGCTCGCCTCGTCCTCGGGGTCCAGGAGCCGGTCCAGCGTCGCCCGGTCCTCGGCGTCGAGGTCCTCGCCGAACACCTCCCGGAAGCGGCCGAAGGTGGCCGCGGCGACGGCGCGGGCCCGGTCGGGGGCGGGGGCGGGCAGGTCGAGCAGGAAGGTCCGGGTGCCGGTGGGCCGCAGCCCGGCGGCGGACATCAGCGCGCGCCAGTCCTCGGACACCGCCACCCCGTCCGGCAGGTCGGTGCGCATCTTGCTGAACCAGTCCTCCTGCACCGCGTCGATGCGCGCCTGGAGGCCCGGACGGCCGAGGCCGAAGTCGCGGGGCAGGAAGCGGGTGGGCAGGCCGCCCTCGACGAGGGCGAGCGTGCCGCCCACGGCGAGCCGCTCGGCGCAGGCGGCGACGGCCGCCTGCTGGTCGCCGAGGTGGTGGAGGCTGTTGCTGGCCCAGATCAGATCGGCGGGGTACTCCAGATCGGCCATGACGTCGGGGAGTTCACCGGTCAGGGTGGAGAAGCGGTCCGCGACACCGAGCCGCTCCGCGCGGGCGCGGGCCATCTCCAGCAGCGGTTCGGAGCCGTCGACGGCGACCACCCGGGCGCCGGGGAAGGCGTCGGCGAGCATGCAGGAGACGACTCCGGGGCCGCTGCCCGCGTCGACGATCAGCCCGGGTTCGGTCTGCTTCCCGCCGAGCCAGGCGAGGGCGTGCTCGTGCAGCGGCGTGTACAGCTCGGCCTGGGTTTCGAGGTGCTCGGCCATCTCGGCCCAGTCGATGTCGGTGTGGTCGTGGTGATGGTCGTGGTGGTGGTCGTGCGCGTGACGGTGTGCGTGATCGTGATCGTGCGCCATGATGGCCAGCCTCTCCTCCGGGTGCGGCCAGCGTGCGCCGACGCACCGGCGGGAGGCAAACACTGTTGCCGTAACCGCAAAAGCGACCGTCGCCGGGGCCCGGTGCGTACCGGGCCCCGGCGGGGGTCAGCCGCTTACGGCAGCGGCGGGTAGGCGTTCTGCATCAGCTGCTGGAACTGGGCGGAGAACCAGTGCCCGGAGATCGGGGCGTTCGGCAGGGCGCCGGACAGGTTGTTGCCGTTGCGCGGGTTGCCGGTGTACGTCGGGTCGCACATCCGGTCGAAGCCCTTGCCCTCGTCGTTCGCGATCTCCTGGCTCGCGCCGTCGGACTCACCCGGGGGCTTCATCCAGACGTAGGCGTCGATCCCGGTGGCCGGGGCCGCCTGGGGACGTTCGCCGAGGCCCGCTCCGGACTGGTTGCACCAGTTGCCGATGTGGATGCGGCGGTCGTAGCGGCCGCCGTCGACGTAGGTGTCCACGCTGGTCGTGGCGCCGGGTCCGGCCGGCCGGGCGGTACCGCCCCAGCCGTTGCGGGAGGTGTCGATCAGCATGCCGATGTCGGTGTTGAAGCCGACCGAGACCAACTGGTTGCGGAAGCCCTGGGCGAAGGACTGCTCGTCCACGTACCGGTTCCAGTCGACCCACTTGGACTCGCGGACCGACTTGCCGGCCACGGAGTCGTTGATGGTGAAGTTGTTCTCCTTCAGGGCGCTGTAGTTGGCCGTGTTGGTGATGAAGCCGTGCACGTCGTTGACGGTGGCGCCCTCGGCGGTCGCCGCCTCCTTGAACAGCTGCGCCGACGGGGCGAAGTTGTCGTCCCAGCCGATCCAGCCGTGGTGGCCGGCGTCCACGTAGTTGTAGACGTTGGGCACGTCGCCCAGCTCGCTCAGCGCGTAGCCGACGCCCTTGACGTAGTTGCCGTTGGCCTTCATCACGTCGCACTGCGGGGTGGCGGTGGGCCGGCTGCCGGTGTTGGTGACGAGGTTGGGCAGCGAGTCGATCTCGACGGTGGTGACGATCCGCAGCGAGGCGTACTTGGGGTCGGCGAGGATCGCGGCGATCGGGTCGATGTACTCGGTCCGGTACCGGCCGATCTCGGTCGGGCCCAGCTCGCCGTTGGAGGCGAGGGCGGCGCAGTCGCGGCCCGGCAGGTTGTAGATCACCAGCTGGACGACGAGTTCGCCGCTGCCCTTCTGCGTCAGCGCCTCGTCCAGGTGGTCGCGCAGACCCATGCCGCCGTTGACGCCGTTGATGGCGGCGATGCGGTCCAGCCACACCCCGGTCGGCTGGTTGGAGATGCGGCTGCCGCCGGGCTCGGCCGCGGCCTTCGCCGACCACTCGGGGTTCACATAGACCTGGGCTCCCGAGTACGGGTTGTCCACGCGCCCGGTCGGGTCCGGATCCGGGTCCGGGTCGGTCCCGCCGCCGCCGTCGACGTTGCAGGTCACGCCGTCCAGCGTGAAGGTGGCCGGGATCGCGTTGGTGCCGCTGTAGGAGCCCTGGAACCCGAAGCTGACCGTGCCGCCCGTGCCGAGGGAGCCGTTGTAGGACTCGTTGGCCGCGGTGACGGCGGTGCCGCTCTGGGTGATCCTCGCGTTCCAGCCGTTGGTGACCTGCTGGTTGCCGGCGTACGACCACTTCACGGCCCAACCGGTCTTGGCGGCGCCGTTGTTGGTGACCGTGACGGCGGCGGTGAAGCCGGTGCCCCACTGGTTCTGGATCTGGTAGTCGACGGTGCACGGTACGGCGGCGGTGCCGATCTCGTCGGGCACGGCGGCGAGCGCCGTCCCGGAGGCCCCGGCGACCAGCGCCAGGGCAGCGAGCATCGCAGTTCTGGTACGACTCATGAGTGCGGGTTCCTTCTCGGTGAGAGGGGTTGTCCGTTCAGGGCGCGCAGGTGAATCGCGCAGCCCGATGCCGTACGACGTGGGGATCCGTCGTATGAGCCGATCGGGGCGGGACCCGAGGAGCGGTCCCGGGTGTGACGGTCCGGCCCGGATGGGTCCGGCCGCGGTCGTCGGACCCCCTCGCGCCCCGGTCGGTGAAGGAGCGGCCGCTCGCTTCCGTGCCGGAGCCGAAGGGGTTGACGTGCCATGCCGCGGCCGGGCTTCCGGTGGGGTCACCGGGCCGGCGGGTCGGCCATGGGCCGTTGACTCCCCCGCGGACAGCGGGGTTCGAGCATCGCAGCCGAACCCGCGAAGCGATCATGCCCCTGACAAGGGCGACTGCTCCGGGGACGGCTAAAAGTACTGAACGCGGGGGGTGGCGCATGAGCGACTCCTTGCAGATCAGGCACGCCGCGACAGGCGTGCCGACTGATGGAACCGCTCCCACTGGTGTCACCGAAGGTAGCGCCAAGTGACGGTAAAGGACAGGGGGGCTGCTGACTTTTGCTCAAGTCGTCCCGTCGAACATTTTCGACTCTTCAAGCATCTTGACCCCTCGCACCCCCGTCCTCACTATGGGAGCGCTCCCACTGGTTCAAGCCTTGACTTCTCCGAGCCGCAAGGAGGAACCAGCACATGCAGCCCCCACCCCGGAGGCGAAGAGCGCTACGGCGTGCCTGGACAGCCGTCGTCGCCGCTCTGGCGCTTCCTCTCACCCTGCTCGCGACCGGCACGACCCCCGCTCAGGCGGCGCCGCTGCAGTGCAGCGTCGACTACAAGACGAACGACTGGGGATCCGGCTTCACCGTCGATCTCACCCTCACCAACCGCGGTACGGACGTGATCGACGGCTGGACGCTGACCTACGCCTACACGGGCAACCAGCGGCTCAGCAACGGCTGGAACGGCACCTGGACGCAGTCCGGCCAGGGCATCACCGTGCGGAACGCCTCGTACAACGGCCGGATCGCGGCCGGCGCCGCGGTCTCCACCGGGGCGCAGTTCAGCTACAGCGGCACCAACACCGCGCCCAGCTCCTTCGCGGTCAACGGCACCACCTGCGTCGGCGCCCATCAGCCCCCGATCACGGTGCTGACCAGCCCCGCCGCGGGGGCCGTCTACTCGCAGGGTGACGCGGTGCCGCTCGCGGCCACCGCCGCGGCGGCCGACAACGCGACCATCAGCAAGGTCGAGTTCTACGACGACACCACCCTGCTGGGCACGGACACGAGCGCGCCCTTCTCGCTCTCCGTCTCAAGCTTGACCGTGGGCAGTCATTCCTTGCTGGCCAAGGCGTACGACAGCCTCGGCGCGTCCGCGGAGTCCACGCCGGTCGGCATCACGGTCGCCTCGGGTCCCGCCGTGGTGGCCTCCGCCAACCAACTGGCCGTGCAGCAGGGGCAGACGGGGACGTACGATCTCAAGCTGTCGACCCAGCCCGCGGCGAACGTGACCGTCACCACCGCCCGGACGAGCGGCAATTCGGGTCTGTCGGTGACCGGCGGCGCCTCGCTCACCTTCACGCCCTCGAACTGGAACACCGCGCAGCGCGTGACCGTCACGGCGGACGCCTCCGGCACCGGCGCGGCGACCTTCGAGTCGACCGCGAACGGACACGCCAAGGCCACGGTGACGGTGACCCAGATCGAGGCGTCGGGCGAGTACGACGCCCGGTTCCTGGAGCTGTACGGGAAGATCACCAACCCGGCGAACGGCTACTTCTCCCCCGAGGGCATCCCCTACCACTCGGTGGAGACGCTGATCGTGGAGGCCCCGGACCACGGCCACGAGACCACGTCGGAGGCGTACAGCTACCTCCTGTGGCTCCAGGCGATGTACGGCAAGGTCACGGGTGACTGGACCAGGTTCAACGGGGCCTGGGAGATCATGGAGAAGTACATGATCCCCACCCACGCGGACCAGCCGACCAACTCCTTCTACAACGCCTCCAAGCCCGCGACCTACGCGCCCGAGTTGGACACCCCGAACGAGTACCCGGCCAAGCTCGACACCGCGGTGTCGGTCGGCCCGGACCC
Source organism: Streptomyces sp. NPDC048002 (assembly GCF_040653275.1). NCBI lineage: Bacteria > Bacillati > Actinomycetota > Actinomycetes > Kitasatosporales > Streptomycetaceae > Streptomyces > Streptomyces sp. NPDC048002. Next base: position 119,709 of record NZ_JBEZNL010000013.1, read on the forward strand.
GATCGCGGCGGAGCTGAAGAGCGCGTACGGCACGGACGACGTGTACGCCATGCACTGGCTCCAGGACGTGGACAACGTCTACGGCTACGGCAACTCGCCGGGCAAGTGCGAGGCGGGCCCCTCGGACACCGGTCCGTCGTACATCAACACCTTCCAGCGCGGCGCGCAGGAGTCGGTGTGGGAGACGGTGCCGCAGCCGACCTGCGACGCCTTCAAGTACGGCGGCACCAACGGCTATCTGGACCTGTTCACCGGTGACGCCTCCTACGCCAAGCAGTGGAAGTTCACCAACGCCCCGGACGCCGACGCGCGTGCGGTGCAGGCCGCCTACTGGGCGGACAAGTGGGCCGACGCGCAGGGCAAGGGCGGCGAGATCTCCGCGACCGTCGCCAAGGCCGCGAAGATGGGCGACTACCTGCGCTACGCCATGTACGACAAGTACTTCAAGAAGGTCGGCAACTGCGTGGGGCCGTCCGCCTGCCCGGCCGGCACCGGCAAGGACTCCTCGCACTACCTGCTCTCCTGGTACTACGCCTGGGGCGGCGCCACCGACACCTCGGCGGGCTGGGCCTGGCGCATCGGCTCCAGCCACGCGCACGGCGGCTACCAGAACCCGATGGCCGCGTACGCGCTGGCCAGTTACGCCGACCTGAAGCCCAAGTCGGCGACCGGCCAAGCGGACTGGGCGAAGTCCCTGGAGCGGCAGATCGAGTTCTACCGCTGGCTCCAGTCGGCCGAGGGCGGTATCGCCGGCGGCGCGACCAACAGCTGGGCGGGCCGGTACGCGACCCCGCCGAGCGGCAAGTCGACCTTCTACGGCATGTACTACGACCAGCAGCCCGTCTACCACGACCCGCCCTCGAACCAGTGGTTCGGCTTCCAGGCATGGTCGATGGAGCGGGTGGCGGAGTACTACCAGCAGACCGGGAACGCGGCCGCCAAGACGGTCCTCGACAAGTGGGTCGACTGGGCGCTGGAGCACACCACCGTCAACCCGGACGGCACCTATCTGATCCCCTCCACGCTCCAGTGGTCGGGCCAGCCCGACACCTGGAACGCCACGAGCCCCGGCTCCAACGCGGGACTCCACGTGACCGTCGCCGACTACACCAACGACGTCGGTGTGGCCGCCGCGTACGCCAAGACCCTGACGTACTACGCGGACCGCTCCGGTGACACCGAGGCGGCGAGCACGGCGAAGGCGCTGCTGGACGGCATGTGGGACAACCACCAGGACGCCCTCGGCATCGCCGTCCCGGAGAACCGCGCCGACTACAACCGCTTCGACGACCCGGTGTTCGTACCGAGCGGCTGGACCGGGACGATGCCGAACGGCGACACGATCAACGCGTCGTCGACGTTCGACTCGATCCGCTCCTTCTACGAGGACGACCCGGCCTGGTCGAAGATCGAGTCCTATCTGGCCGGCGGTGCGGTGCCGTCCTTCACCTACCACCGGTTCTGGGCGCAGGCGGACATCGCCCTCGCCATGGGTTCGTACGCGGAGCTGCTCGAGTAACCAGCCCCCGCCAGGCGCTCACCGGCGCCCCGAAAGGCTCCGCGTACGTGGTCCCGCCACCTGACGGCGGGACCGGACGCCGGGCGGTCCCCTCCCGCACGGGGGACCGCCCGGCACATCCAGCTTCACCGAGAAAGCGCTTGCCCACTCGCACGTCCACCCCCACCCCGAAAGGACTCCCCCGTGCGAAGAACCCGCATCCTCACGGCCGTCCTGGCGCTGGCGGCCGGTCTCCTCGCGGGCACCCCGCCCGCCCTGGCCGCCGAGCCCGCCGAGCCCGCCGAGCCCACCGAACGAGCAGCGGCGGCCGTGTCGATCACTGCCGACACCTACACCTGGAAGAACGCCCGGATCGACGGCGGCGGATTCGTCCCCGGCATCGTCTTCAACCGCACCGAGCAGAACCTCGCCTACGCCCGCACCGACATCGGCGGCGCCTACCGCTGGGTGCAGTCCTCGAAGACCTGGACACCGCTGCTGGACTCGGTCGGCTGGGACGACTGGGGCCACACCGGTGTGGTCAGCCTCGCCTCCGACTCCGTCGACCCGGACCGGGTCTACGCGGCCGTCGGCACGTACACCAACAGCTGGGACCCGGGCAACGGAGCCGTGCTGCGCTCCGCCGACCGGGGCGCCACCTGGCAGAAGGCGGACCTGCCCTTCAAGCTCGGCGGCAACATGCCCGGCCGGGGCATGGGCGAGCGCCTCGCCGTGGACCCGAACCGCAACAGCGTGCTGTACCTGGGCGCGCCGAGCGGCAAGGGGCTGTGGCGGTCCACGGACTCCGGGGCCTCCTGGTCGCAGGTGACGAACTTCCCCAACGTCGGCGACTACGCCCAGGATCCGAGCGACACCAGCGGCTACGCCTCCGACAACCAGGGCATCGTCTGGGTCACCTTCGACGAGTCCACCGGCACCGCGGGCAGCGCCACCCGGACCGTCTACGTCGGGGTCGCCGACCAGGACAACGCGGTGTACCGCTCGACGGACGCGGGCGCGACCTGGACCCGGCTGGCCGGGCAGCCCACCGGCTACCTGGCGCACAAGGGCGTCCTGGACGCGGAGAACGGCCAGTTGTACCTCTCCTACAGCGACAAGGGCGGTCCGTACGACGGCGGCAAGGGCCAGTTGTGGCGGTACACCACGGCGACCGGCGCCTGGACGAACATCAGCCCGGTGGCGGAGGCCGACACCTACTACGGCTTCAGCGGGCTCACCGTCGACCGGCAGGACCCCGGCACGGTGATGGCGACGGCGTACAGCTCCTGGTGGCCGGACACCCAGATCTTCCGGTCCACCGACTCCGGCGCGACCTGGACGAAGGCGTGGGACTACACCTCGTACCCCAACCGCGCCAACCGCTACACCATGGACGTCTCCTCGTCGCCCTGGCTGACCTGGAACGCCAATCCGTCGCCGCCCGAGCAGACCCCCAAACTCGGCTGGATGACCGAGGCGTTGGAGATCGACCCGTTCGACTCCGACCGCATGATGTACGGCACGGGCGCGACGATCTACGGCACCGAGGACCTCACCGACTGGGACAGCGGCGCCCAGTTCACCATCCGGCCGATGGTGCAGGGCCTGGAGGAGACGGCCGTCAACGACCTGATCTCTCCCCCGTCGGGCGCCCCGCTGCTGAGCGCCCTCGGTGACATCGGCGGCTTCCGGCACACGGACCTGACCAAGGTGCCGGCGATGATGTACACCCAGCCGAACTTCACCTCCACCACCAGCCTGGACTTCGCGGAGTCCAACCCGAACACGGTGGTCCGGGCCGGGAACCTCGACTCGGGCCCGCACATCGCGTTCTCCACCGACAACGGCGCCAACTGGTTCGCGGGGACCGACCCTTCGGGCGTCAGCGGGGGCGGCACGGTCGCGGCGGCGGCCGACGGCAGCCGCTTCGTGTGGAGTCCGCAGGGCGCGGGGGTGCACCACACCACCGGCTTCGGCACGTCCTGGTCGGCGTCGACGGGCATCCCGGCGGGCGCGGTCGTGGAGTCCGACCGGGTCGATCCGAAGGTCTTCTACGGCTTCAAGTCCGGCAGGTTCTATGTCAGTACGGACGGCGGGGCCACCTTCACCGCGTCCGCGGCGACCGGTCTGCCGAGCGGCGACAGCGTCCGCTTCAAGGCACTGCCCGGCACCAAGGGCGACGTCTGGCTGGCGGGCGGGGCGAGCGACGGCGCGTACGGGCTGTGGCACTCCACCGACGGCGGTACGAGCTTCACCAAGCTCTCCGGCGTCGAGCAGGCCGACACCATCGGCTTCGGCAAGGCGGCCCCGGACGCCACCTACCAGACGCTGTACACCAGCGCGAAGATCGGCGGGGTGCGCGGCATCTTCCGCTCCACCGACCGGGGAGCCACCTGGACGCGGATCAACGACGACGCCCACCAGTGGGGCTGGACCGGCGCGGCGATCACCGGTGACCCGAGGGTCTACGGCCGGGTCTATGTCGCCACCAACGGCCGGGGGGTCATCTACGGCGACTCCTCCGACAGCGGCGGCGGGACGGATCCCGACCCCGATCCCGACCCGGGGCCGACCGGCGCCTGCGCGGTGACGTACGCGGTCACCAACCAGTGGCAGGGCGGCTTCCAGGCGGACGTACGCCTGACCAACACGGGCACCGCCGCCTGGTCCGGCTGGTCCCTCGACTGGTCGTTCCCGAACGGCCAGACCATCGGCCAGATCTGGAACGCCGAACGCACCCAGTCGGGTTCCGCGGTCACGGCGAGGAACGTCGGCTGGAACGCGAACGTGGCGGCCGGAGCCTCGGTGAGCTTCGGCTTCACGGGCAACTGGTCCGGCACGAACGCCGAACCGGCTTCCTTCAAGGTCGGCGACCAGAACTGCGCGGTGAGCTGACCCGGACGGACCGAACGAGGGGCGCGTGCCGTGACCGGCACGCGCCCTTCGCCATGTCGTCGCGGAGCGGGCAGCCGCATGGCCCCCCGCGGGGAGACGGGAGGCGCGGCGGACCTCGCCACGGCGGGGCCCGGAACGGGGCCTCACCAGGGGAGGAGCGGGTCCCGCGCGATCAACGATGCACCAGAAATCGGCCACGGGATAGATGCGTGACCGAAAGCCGCGCCTCCGAGTCGGTCAGGGTGTGTACACGGTCGGGCGCGGGGCCGTCGCCATGCCGTCGCCGAGGAAGAAGCTCGGGTGCGGGGGCTGGTTGTAGGCGGTGTTCTGCCAGGCCAGACCGGTGCGGTACATCGTGTCGTGGAGCAGGGTGGTGATCCTGGTGGTGGTCTCGTACGGGGTCGAGTAGATCCGCAGGGCAGTGTTGTCGGTCGTCGGCCAGACGACCTCCTCGCGCCAGTCGCCGAGGATGTCCCCGGAGAGCGACGGGGTCGCCTTGGTCCCGTTGTTGGAGTGGACCGAGGCGGCGGTCAGCAGCCGGGTGTCCGAGGAGGTGCCGTACTTGTCGATCCGCGTGCCGTCCAGGAGTTCCCGGACGGTGTCGCCGTCCCACCAGGACAGGAAGTTGACCGACGAGGGCTCGCGGCCCTTGGTGGCGCCGGCCTCGTCCCGGATCGACGTGTCCGAGGCCGACCAGACCTCAGCGCCGTCGTTCCCGGCGTACACGTCACCGGCGACCCCCCGGCCGTTGTCGCAGCAGGCGGCGAGCTTCCAACGGACGGCCCCGTTGGCCGGGTCGATGTACAGCTCCGCCGGCTGCGAGCTGGACTCGGAGACCTTGAAGTACTCCAGACCCGCGCTCGACGGGTCGAGGTCGGCGAGGTGCTGGGCGTCGCCGTGGCCGGTCTTCGCGGTCCACAGGCCGTTGCCGTTGTCGTCGACGGCCATCGAACCGTAGACGATCTCGTCCTTGCCGTCGTTGTCGACGTCACCGACGGACAGGCTGTGCGAGCCCTGACCGTCGTACCCCTTGCCGGAGTTGGTGGAGGAGTTGGTGTCGAAGGTCCAGCGCCGGGTGAAGGCACCGCCGCGCCAGTCCCAGGCCGCGATCACGGTCCGGGTGTAGTAGCCGCGCGCCATGATCAGCGAGGGGCGGGAGCCGTCCAGGTAGGCCGTGCCGGCGAGGAAGCGGTCGACCCGGTTGCCGTAGGAGTCGCCCCAGGAGGACACCGTGCCGCGGGCCGGGACGTAGTCGACGGTGCCCATCGCCCGGCCCGTCTGCCCGTTGAACATGGTCAGGTACTCCGGGCCGGACAGCACATAGCCGCTGGAGTTGCGGTGGTCGGCCGAGGAGCTGCCGATGACCGTGCCGGTGCCGTCGACGGTGGCGTCGGCGGTCTTCATGGCGACCTCCGCCTTGCCGTCGCCGTCGTAGTCGTAGACCTGGAACTGCGTGTAGTGGGCGCCGGAGCGGATGTTGCGGCCCAGGTCGATGCGCCACAGCCGGGTGCCGTCGAGCTTGACGCCGTCGACGATCGTGTTGCCGGTGTAGCCGGACTGGGAGTTGTCCTTGGCGTTGGTGGGCTGCCACTTCAGCACCAGGTCGAGGGCGCCGTCGCCGTCGAGGTCCCCGACGGAGGCGTCGTTGGCCTCGTAGGTGTAGGCCACCCCGTCCGGGGTGCTGCCCCCGGCGGGCGGGGAGATGGGGACGTCCTTGTATCCGGAGCGGAACTGCACCGCGTGGACGGAGTCGCCCTGCTCCACGCCGTTCACGACCGCGCGGACCGTGTAGTCGGCGGTGGCGGGGGCGCCGGAGTGGAAGTAGTTGGTCGAGCCGGTGACGGGCGTCGGGTTGACCTTCGTACCGGCGCGGTAGACGTTGAAGGAGACGCTGTCGGGGTCGGTGCCGAGCCAGCGCCAGCTGACCAGGTTGCCGCTGCCGGTGTACACGCTGACCAGTCCCCGGTCGAGGGCCTCGACCTGGCGGGCGGTGGCGGCCTCGGCGGTGCCCGCGCCGCTCAGCGCGGTCAGTCCGGCGGCGACGAGGGCGGCGGTCGCGCCGAGCGCGGACAGCACGACCCGGTTTCTGCGGTGCCGGTGGCGGTGCGGGTTCGGGCGCGGGTGCGGGTGCGGGTGCTTCACGAGACGTACCTCCTGGGAGGACGGACGAGTTCCGTTACCTCTCAGTGGCCGCTGTCGTGCGTGAAGTTGCCGTACTTCTCGGCCAGTTCGCGGACGGTCCCGGCGATCATCACGCGCAGCTCGGCCGGCTGGAGCACCTCGACGTCCGCGCCCAGGCGCAGGAACTCCCCGTGCGCGTGGCCGACGGACTCGATGGGGACGACGGCCCGGGTCCAGCCGTCCGGTTCGGTGGTGAGGGTGCGGGCCCGGGGCAGGGTCCGCCCCGGTGCCAGCCGGACCACCGCCTCGCCGCGGTGCAGACGGGCGTGGAAGTCCCGCTGGTACGCCGTCCAGTGGGCGACCAGGTCGAAGTCCGCGGGACGGGTGAACTCCTCGCCCAGGGAGAGCAGTTCGAGGATCTGGTCGACGCGGAAGGTGCGCGGTCCCGGCCCCGCGACGACGTACCAGCGGCCCGCCTTGAGGACCAGCCCGTACGGTTCGAGCCGGCGCTCCACGTCGGTCGGCTCGCGCCACCGGCGGTACCGCACGGTCAGGACCCGGCTGTTCCAGACGGCGTCGGCGACCGCCGGGAGGAACGGGGTCGCGTCGGCGTCGGCGTACCAGCCGGGCGCGTCGAGGTGGAAGCGGGCGCTGATCCGGTCGGCCCGCGCCGGGAGCGCCGCCCGCACCTTCAGCTCGGCGGCGGCGAGCAGCGGACCGAGGCCCAGTTCGGCGGCGGGCCCCGGCACCCCCGCGAGGAACAGCGCCTCGGCCTCGTCGGCGGTCAGTCCGGTGAGCCGGGTGCGGTAGCCGTCGAGGAGCCGGTAGCCGCCGGCGTGCCCCGCGTCCCCGTACAGGGGCACTCCGGCCGCGCCGAGCGCCTCGACGTCCCGGTAGACCGTGCGCACCGACACCTCCAGCTCCTCGGCGAGCTGGGCGGCGGTCATCCGGCCCCGGGTCTGGAGGAGCAGGAGGATCGAGACGAGACGGCTGGACTTCACTGACACAGGATGTCAGTGAAGCCGTCCTAACGTCACGCCATGCCCTTCACGGAGAAACTGCTGACCGTGCCGCCGCCCATCGAGGTGGCGGGCCGCCGGATCAAGCGCTACCACGTCACCGCCGACCCGGACGGCATCGCCCCGGAGGTCGAGAAGGCGGCGTACGCGTTCCTGCCCGAGCTGCTGCCGGAGCCCGACGGCACGCCCGCGGCGACCTTCGTCGTCCTGCACCGCGGCGGTGACGACGGCGCCTACCTCAACGCCTACAGCTGGGTGTGGGACAACGTGCTGCACTTCCGGGGCGCGGCGGCGGGCCAGCCGGTGCTCGGCTGCCCGGACCGCGATCCGGCGCACTTCGTCGCGCCCGGCCTGCCCTGGATCGGCTGTGTCTGGGAGCTGCCGCCGATCCAGCACGAACGGGACGCCTGGGTTAGGCACATGCTGGCGCCCGACCTCCCCGACCTGGAGGCCTACGTGGCCGACTCCCTGCCCGAGGGAACCACCGGAGACCGCCGATGAGCACCGCGCACGACTTCGACTTCCTGCACGGCCGGTGGCAGGTCCGCCACCGCCGCCGCACCGCCTTCCTCGACGCGGACAGCGCCTGGGAGGAGTTCGGGAGCACCACGCGCTGTTGGCCGCTGTTCGACGGCGCGGCGAACGTCGACGAGATCGACATGCCGCATCTCGGCTACCGGGGGCTGACCCTGCGGCTGTTCGACGTGGAGAGCCGGCAGTGGTCCCTGAACTGGGCCGCGAGCAGCAGCGGCAGGCTGTTCCCGCCGGTCACGGGGGGTTTCGAGGGCGGCCGCGGGGAGTTCCGCGGCGTCGACAGCCATGACGGCGCGGACGTGTCGGTCCGGTTCGTGTGGTCGGGGATCTCCGCGACCACGGCCCGCTGGGAACAGGCCTTCTCCACCGACGACGGGGCGAGCTGGCTGACCAACTGGGTCATGGACTTCACCCGGGCCTGACGAAGGCCCTCAGATGGAACACGGGGTCGGGGCGGCGGCGCTCGGGGTCGGGCAGCGCCTCAAGACCGGCGGCGAAGCGCTCCGCGACGGGGGTGCCGGGCGGCAGCTGGGTGAACCAGCCGCGCCGCAGGTCGGCGGCGGCACCGCGAGGGCTGCGCCCCTGCCCGAGGCCGGTGAAGGCGGCGCTGCCCGCCGGGCGCAGGCCGTGCGCGGTGGCGCGGGCCTCGACCAGGGCCGCCGCGTCCGGTGCCGCCCGGCGGGGGCGCGGCTCCAGCACCGCGTCGATGTCGCTGCCCACGTCGTGGGAGGCGGCCTTGTCGACCGTGGTCACATAGACCCCGCCCGGCCGCAGCACCCGGGCGCACTCGGCGACCACGGCGCCCATGTCGTCCCCGCGGTCCAGCAGGTGCAGCAGCCACACACTGGTGACCGCGTCGAAGGTGCCGTCGGGGAAGGGCAGCCGGCGGCTGTCCGCCAGCACCACCGCGCCGGGCAGCCGCTCGGCGGCCATCCGGGCCATACCGACGGTCAGATCGGCGCCGGTCACCCGCAGGCCGGGCCGGGCCTCGGCGAGCCTTCGGGTGACGATGCCGGTGCCGCAGGCCACGTCGAGCAGGCGGCGGGCACCGGCCGGGATCAGCCCGAGGACGGCGGCGGCGGCCGCCGCCGCCCGGGGCTCACCGCCGCGCAGGGCGTCGTAGGCGGCGGCTTCCTTGTCGTAGTCGAGCACGTGGCCCTCACTCGGCCCCGTGTCCCGCGGCGACACCCTCCACCCGGCGGGCCAGCTCGAAGTCCTTCTCGGTGACCGCGCCGCCCGCGCTGTGGGTGTTCACGGTCAGGGAGACCGTGTGGTAGCCGAGCGTGAGGTCGGAATGGTGGTCGAGTTCGTCCTGGACCCGGGCGACATGGACCACCAGCGCGGCGGCCGCGAAGTGGGAGGGGAGCCGGTAGACCCGGGCGATGCGGTCCCCGTCGAGCGACCAGCCCGGCAGTTCCGCGAGGCGGTCCTCGATCTCCTTCTGCGACAGCGGTTCTGCGGCCATGCGCGGCTCCTCGGGGTGGCTGCGGACTCCCTCTCAGCGTGCCACACCGGGCCCGTCGAGGCGCTGGTCACACGGGGGCTTTCCCGCGCGTGCCGCCTCTTCGTCTACGGTCGTCGTATGACCGTGACCTCCGCCGACCGCGGCGTCGGCCCCCTGCTGCGCGCCTGGCGGACCCGGCGCCGGGTCAGTCAGCTGGAGCTGGCCCTGCGCGCCGACTCCTCGGCCCGGCACATCAGCTTCATCGAGACGGGCCGCTCCCGGCCCAGCGAGGAGATGGTGCTGCGGCTCGCCGAGCATCTGGACGTTCCGGTCAGGGAGCGCAACGCCCTTCTCCTGGCCGCCGGTTACGCCCCGCACTACGCGGAGACCCCGCTGGACGACCCGGCGCTGGACGCGGTGCGCACCGGCATGGAGCGGCTCATCCAGGGCTACGAGCCCTACCCGGCGATCGTGGTGGACGCGACCTACAACGTCCTCGCCGCCAACCGGGGCATCCTGATGCTGCTCGACGGGATCCCCGAGCGTCTGCTGGCGCCCCCGCTGAACGCGATGCGGCTGACCCTGCACCCGGAGGGACTCGCGCCGCGCATCCGCAACCTGCGCGAGTGGCGCGGCCATCTGCTGGAGCAGATGCAGCGGCAGATCGCCCTGCACCGCTCCGAACCGCTGCGCGCGCTGTACGAGGAGGTGTCGGCGTACCCGGTGCCCGAGACGGAGAACGCCGAGGGCACGGACCGGGAACCCGGGGAGCCGGTGGCGTACTTCGCCCTGCCGCTGCTGATCGAACACGCGGGCCGGACGCTGTCCTTCGTCTCCTCGATCTCCACCTTCAACACCCCGATGGACGTGACCGTGGCCGAGCTGGCCATCGAGACACTGCTCCCGGCCGACCCGGCGACGGTCAAGTACCTTCAGTCCATGCTTCCCTGACGGGCTTTCAGCGCCAGGTGCTGAAGGGCGGCGAACCCGGCGACGGTGAGCGCCTGGAGCACGGTCCACACCGCGCCGGTCACGGTCGGCGTCAGCCACACGGCCGGCGCCAGCAGACTCAGGCCGGCCCAGGCGAAGTTGGCCTCGATCACGATCCGCACGCCGAGCGCGGCGGGCCGGGGCCGGGCGGCGAGCAGGGCGACGGCGCCCGCGTAGAGCGCGAGGAAGGCACCGAGCGCGAGCAGGAGGGCCGAGTCGGCCCCGAACAGCCGGCCCAGGGGGCCGGAGGCGGCCAGGTAGGCCAGGGCGTTGGCGCCGGTCACCACGGCGTCCAGGACGAGGAACCGGCGCAGCGCGGTCCGCGGGTCGGAGGTCCGGGCGAGCGCGGTGAGGTGGGTCGCGGACATGGGAACACCCTCCGTCGGGTCGGATGTACGGCAGCGGAACCCGGGGCCGGGTCGGAGTGCGCCGACCCGGAACCCGGTGACCCGAGCATCGCGCCCCCGCCCCGACCTGGTCGATTACCTCCCGGGTCATGGCGGCCACGGACAGTGGCGAGCGCCTCACCCTCGAACAGGTGAGCCCGGAAGCGGAACGTGGCAGACTGCACGCGTACTTCGGCGCGTAGGGGAGGGCGTGGCGTGAGTGAGCGGCGGCCTGCGCCGACCGTGGGCCAGGTGGTGCTCGGCAAACGGTTGCAGGAACTGCGGGAGGCGGCCGGGCTCAAGCGCGAGGAGGCCGCGAAGGTCCTGCGCGTGGCCTCGGCGACGGTACGGCGGATGGAGATGGCCGAGGTCTCCCTGAAGATCCCCTATGTGCAGGTGCTGCTGGACACCTACGGGGTGCCCGCGGAGGAGGCGACGGCCTTCGTCTCGCTGGCCGAGGAGGCCAACCAGCCGGGCTGGTGGCAGCGCTACCACGACGTGCTGCCGGACTGGTTCAGCCTTTACGTGAGCCTTGAGGGCGCCGCGCGGATGATCCGCTCCTACGAACCGCACTTCGTCCCGGGCCTGTTGCAGACGGAGGAATACGCGCGGGCGGTGCTGGAGGCGGGGACGATCGGGCAGAACGGCCCGGAGAGCATCGAGCGCCATGTGTCCCTGCGCATGGAACGCCAGCGACTGCTGGAGCGGCCGGACCGCCCGCATCTGTGGGTGATCATGGACGAGACGGTACTGCGGCGCCCGGTGAGCGACCGCAACGCGGTGATGCGCGGTCAGCTCGACCGGCTCCTCGACATCGCCGAGCAGGAGCGGATCACCCTCCAGATCGCGGAGTTCGCCCGCGGCCCCCACCCGGGGACGTACGCGCCGTTCACCCTGTTCCGGTTCGGCGAGCCCGAACTGCCGGACATGGTCTTCACCGAGTATCTGACCGGCGCCCTGTACCTGGACTCCCGCACGGAGGTCGCGGCCCACCTGGAGGTCCTGGACCACATGTCCACCAGTGCCGCCTCCGCCGCCCGCACCCGCGAGCTCCTGCGGGACCGCCGCGCGGACTTCTGACCCGTACGGGCGCCGTCAGCGGGTGCGCTCCCCGGCTCCGGCCTAGGTTCGGGACCACGGGCCAGCAAGGGAGCGCATGTGACGGACACCCGGACTCCGCCCACCGAGCCGCGCCGGGGCGTCCCCGCCACCCGCCTCGGCGGGCCGGCCGGACCGGACGGGCCGCCGGTGACGACGGTGTACGTCCTGCTGCCCGCCCGGTACGGCGTGGGACGGCTGCCGCCGGTGTCGGTGGAGAATTTCCACGCCCCGCGCGGACGCCGGACCACGGACGACGCGGAGGAGACCTGATGCCCTCGGACGCAGTGCTCTACCAGGCGGCGGCGCTCTGCCTGACCCACCCCGACGACGACTTCCGCGCCCGGCTGCCCCTGCTGCGCGAAGCCGCGCCTCAACTACGGGAGTTCACCGACCACGCGGCGGTCACCGACGCCGGTGAGCTGGAGGCTCACTATGTACGGATCTTCGACCTCAAGACCGGGCACAGTCTGTACCTGAGCTGGTGGCAGGACACGGACACCCGGCGCCGCGGCACGTCCCTGATCCGCTTCAAGGACGTCTACCGGACGCACGGACTGGAGTTCAGCGGCGAGGAACTGCCCGACTTCCTGCCCGCGGTGCTGGAGTTCACGGCCCGCACCGGCGACACCGGACTGCTGGTCGAGCACCGGGGTGCCCTGGAGCGACTGCGGTCCCGCCTCACCGAGGTCGGCACCCCGTACGCCTGCGTACTGGACGCCGTGTGCGCCACGCTGCCGCCCGCGCCCGCCGGGGCAGGCCGATGACCACGACGCTGACTCAGCCGGTCACCCGCTCCGGCTCGCGCGGCTCGCCGCGCAACGCCACGGCGCGCCGGGGCCGGTCGGTGATCAGGACGTCGACCCGGGGATGGTCGAGAAAGGTGCGCATCAGGGCGTCGTCGTTGACGGTCCAGACCATGGTGAACAGACCGTGGCGGGTGGCCTCCCGCAGCACGCTCGCCCGGGCGAGCTGCTGGTTGACCGCGACCCCGTCGGCGCCGCAGGCCCGGACCCGGCGCATGGGCAGCAGTTCGCTGAGCCGGGTCCCGGGCAGCCGGGCCCAGCCGATCTCCCTGCGGTCCCGTCCGAGCGACAGGGCCGTGCGCACCCCGGGGAAGTCGCGGGAGATCGCCGCGACGGAACGGTCCTCCAGGGTGGTGGCGACGAACCCGTCCGCGCCGAGCAGGACGACGGCCCGGTCGATCACCTCCCGCTCGTGGCCGGTCTCCTTGAGGTCGAGGTGGCCGACGAGCTTGCCCGCGATCAGCGCCATGACCTCGTCCACGACCGGCACCGGGTACCCGGCCCGCTCGCTCAGCTCGGCGTGGGTGATCGTCGACAGCGGCGGACCGGTGTGCTCGGCGCGGGCGTCGTGGTAGACGACGAACACCCCGTCCGCCGTCCGCCGGATGTCGAACTCGACGTACTCGGCGCCGCTGAGCAGTGCGTCCTCGTACGCCTCCCAGGTGGCGGCACCGGCTTGTTCGGAACCGCCCCGGTGGGCGGAGACGGCGGGTCGTCGCGGCATGGTCGGTCAACTCCCTGATGGGGTACGGGGCGCGGGCACCGGGGCGGGCGGGTCGTTCGCGGACAGCAGGGTGCCCGGCCGGCGGCCGACCCTCCGCAGCAGCAGGTACCCGACGGCGGTCAGGACGACGAAGGGCAGCCAGGCCAGGGCGTACGCGGTGCCGTACCGGCCGAGGTCGAGGATGGAGCGGCCGCCGTCCACGTTGGTGGCGTTGACGCCGAAGAACGCGAGCAGCAGCGTCGGCGGCAGGGCGATGAGGGTGGCGGCGGCGACCAGCGCGGAGACGATCCGGTTCTGGCGTTCGTCCCGTTCGGCGAGGGCCGCGTCCAGGGCGGCCGAGCGGGCGTTGATGACGGAGGTGAGCCGCTCCACCATGCGGGCGGAGTTGTCCAGGCTGTCGCGGATGCCGAGGGTGTCGCGCAGCGAGGACTGGAAGCCCTCGGTGAGCATCTCCGGGATCAGCAGGCTGTCGACGTACGCCTCCACCCCGAAGGCCAGGTCGAGTTGGAGCTCGTTGACGCCGTCCGAGAGCCGGGAGATGAGGGTGCGGACCTCGGAGGGCGAGTCGGTGAGGGCCTGCTCGTTCTCCTTCATCATCGTGAAGGCGACGAGCCGGGTGCGCTGGAGCACGGCCAGCGCCGAGATCATGCCGAGGGCGACCACGGCCAGGCCGTTCTCCACGTGCGGCGCCCAGCCCGCCTGCACGGAGACACCGCGGCCGTGCGCGGTGAGCGTGATGCCGTGGTTCCTGAGGTTGGGCGGCACGCTGACGGCGAGGCGCTCGGCGGCCGGCATCTTGCCCCGGTAGATGATCCCGTTCAGCTGGGCCGCCTGGCGCGGCCCGTCGTCGTGGGTGAGCAGCTCCTCGCGTAACCGGCCGCCGGGGAAGACGAGTTGGTGCACGTTCAGACCGAAGGTGAGGGGTTGGTCCAGGCCCAGACGTTCGCCGACCGCGGCCAGCAGCGGGCGGTCGCCCAGGTACAGGCGGTCCCGGTCGAAGCAGGTGGTGGCCAGCCAGGAGGCGACGTCGGACCCGTCGGTGTCGCCCTCGAACTCGCAGTCCAGCAGCAGGGTGGCGTCACCGCGCGGGGTGGCGACGACGAGGAGGCCGACGGCGGAGAGGGCCAGCCCGTGGTCGCCGTCGGGCAGCCGCAGGTCCGCGGGGTCCGGGCGCTCGGTCAGCACCGGTACCGGCAACACGGCGCCGCCGGAGGTCAGATGGGGCTCGAAGCGGCCGAAGTGGAAGCGGTCGACCAGTCCTTCGGTGGCGTCACCGGGCGGTCGGACCCGGCAGCCCAGACTGAACAGCAGCAGTATTCGGGTGCGTTCCCGAGCGGCGGAGTCGAGCACCGGCGCGCTGCCGGTGGTTCCCGTGACCATCGCGTTCCCTCCGAGTCATCGGCGTCCGTGTCCTACCCCGAACCGACCTCGCGCAGGCCGCCCGGGGTGGGCGACCTGCGCGAGCCATGATCCACGAAGCTCAGGCGAGCTTCGCGTCCAGGGTGATCGGAACGGCCTTGAGGGCCTGGCTGACCGGGCAGTTGGCCTTGGCGTTCTCGGCGGCGGCGACGAAGCCGCTCTCGTCGAGACCGGGCACCTCACCCTCCACGGTCAGGTGGATGCCGGTGATGCCCTCACCCGGCTGGAAGGTGACGTCCGCCGAGGTGACGAGCTTGGTGGGCGGGGTGCCGGCGCCGGCCAGACCGTGCGAGAGCGCCATGGAGAAGCAGCTGGAGTGGGCGGCGGCGATCAGCTCCTCAGGGCTGGTCTTGCCGTTCGCCTCCTCGGCGCGCGACGGCCAGGACACCGCCTGCTCGCCGATGCCGGAGGAGTCGAAGGTGACGGTGCCGCTGCCCTCAAGCAGGTTGCCTTCCCAGACGGTGTGTGCGGAGCGCGTGGTGGCCACGGTGATTCCTTTCGGGTGGTCCCGGCTGCGGGGTTACGGGGACATCCGATCACACTCCGCCTCAACTCACCCGGAAGACCGGCCCACGCGGGCTGAACGGCAGCCGCGCTCCCCGCGGGACCAGGTAGGCGTGCTCGCGCCGGACCCGCAGGGCGTCGCACCAGCCGTCGGTGATCACCAGCACCGGCGCGCCCGGTGGGAAGTCGTCGGCGCGGTGCAGCAGGTCGATGCCCGGCTGGAGCACCGTGCCGCCGCGGCCGTGCACCCGGACCCGTCCGGCGATCTCGGTGACCGGTACGTAGCCCGCGTCGTGCGGGGCCGTGTCGCAGAACACCACCCGCGCCGCCGGTACGTCCCGGGCCTCGGCGTAGGAGGCGATGGCGCCGAGCGCCTTGCCGAGCAGCACCCGGTCCATGGAGGCGGAGGTGTCCAGCACGACGCCGAAGGTGCAGCGGGCGACCTCCTCGGGCGGGAAGTACCGTCCCGCGCGCGGGATGTCGGGGGTGGACGCCTGCCGGCGGGCCGGGCGGGCGTAAGTGCGCACGGGTTCCGGCCGGGGCACGAACTCGTCGAACCAACGGGCCAGTCGGGCGTCCCAGGGCAGCGGCGGATGGCTGAGCGCGCGGATCTCCTCGACCAGTCCGCCGGGCAGGAAGCCGCGTTCCTGCCGCTGGTGCAGGTCCAGGCCCTGGTGGAGGCCTCGCCGGTAGAACTCGTCGAGGTCGACGTAGTCGCCGGGCGGGCGCAGCGGGGCGCCGAGGATGTCGCCCACGCCCTTGCCGCGCAGGGTGGCCAGGCGCCGCATCCGGCGCAGGTCGCCGGCGATGCGGTCGTAGACCTCCTCGGCGGACAGGCCCGCGAGCCGGGGGTCGTGCAGCAGGCCCTCGGGCATGGTGCCGACGTCCATCTCGTTCAGCCAGCCGTTGACGACGTAGTCGCAGGCGATGTTGAACAGGTAGGGGTCGCGGGTGCCGCGGCGGTCGCCGTGGCGCAGGGCGGCGTGCAGCATCTCGTGGGCGAGGACGAACCGCCACTCCTCGTCGTCGAGGGAGACCAGCGGGTTGACGTAGATCTCGCCCGCCTCGGCGTTGACGGCGGCGACCGAGATGCCGTGCGCGCGGGCGAGTTCGGCGTCCGCGACCAGTTCGACGCCGGCCGCGATGCCCGCGAGCAGCGGGTAGGAGGCGATGAACCAGGCCAGGGCGCGCTGCCAGGGGCGCGTGGGGGCGGCTTCGCCGGTCAGGCTGTCCCGGTGGCCGGCCGCCATGTCCATCGCCGCCGACACCGTCCGGGTGAGGGCGGTGGCGAACGCGAGCTGGTGGTCGGGCGGCTGTCCGTACCAGCCGTGCCACTCCTCCAGCAGCAGGTCGGGGGCGTCGCCCGCGGTGCCGCAGCGCGCGTAGGGGGCGGGGACGCCGTCGCGCCGCCAGCGCGCGGCGAGCTGCTCCTCGTCGCCGTCGGGGTAGGCGGCGGGCAGGTCCTCCGGGGTCCGGCCGATGGGGAAGCCGAGCAGGAAGCGGTTGACGACGACGCAGCGGGCGGCCAGTTCGCAGGCGTCGGGCTGCGTGCGGGCGCCCTTGGCCGCGGGGACGTGGCCGAAGCCGAGGTGGAGGACGGCGTGCGCGAGGGCCCACGCCCAGGCGGCCGGGTCGGCGGTCCGGTCGGGGTGGATGTGCAGGGTGGCGGCGGAGTCGACGCGCACCAGGCCCTCGCGCGGGGCGAGTTGGCAGCTCTCCTGGCGGCAGACGTCGAACTCCACAGCCGCCAGGGCCGGGTTGGCCTTCACCAGCCGCAGGCCCTCGGCGAACGCCTCGGCCGCGAGGTCCCGCTTCTTCGGCCGGTTCCGGCTCACCGGCGCGCCTCCACCAGGCGCGGCATGTCCCGGGCCGCCTCGACGAGGAACCAGGAGGGCAGGACGGGGTTGCCGTCGGCGTCGGAGGCGATCACGGTCCGGGCGACCTCGACGGAGACCTCCGCGAGCTGCACCAGCAGCGACTTGGCCCGGTACGCGGTCTGGCGGCCGTTCGCCGACATGTGCTCCTTGCTGGCGGGCAGTTCCTTGACCAGGCGGCCGCGGAAGGAGTCGGCGAGGTAGTAGAGCAGGTCGCGGTCGGCCGGGCCGCTCGGCCAGCGGGCGTCGCCCTTGATGATGGCCTCGATGCCGAACCGGCTGCGGACGATCTTGACGTAGCCGCAGAACGCGGTCGCGTGGGCGGGCGTCAGCGTGCCGTGTGCGAGGACCTTCAGGGTCTCCTCGTCCAGGCCGGCCCCGAAGGAGTGCAGGGCGTCGGAGAGCATGTGCCAGGAGCGGGGCGTGGAGAACGGCTCCTCGGTCTTGGGCGGCTTGGACCACAGGTGGTCGGGCCGGTCGGAGAGGTGGTCCACCACCCAGGGGTGGATGTCGTTGCCGCCCGCCCAGACCAGCCAGTCCTTGGGGGACGCCTCCAGGTGCACATGGGTGAGCCGGTTGACCAGCGCGGAGCCGATGGGCCGGGCGAGGGCGTTGTCGGTGGCGCGGTTGCCGGCCCCGATGACGATCGACCCGGCGGGCAGCTCGTAGGAGCCGATCCGGCGGTCCAGGATCAGCGAGTAGAACGCCTTCTGCACGTCGGGCGTGGCCGCGTTGAGTTCGTCGAGGAAGAGGCAGTACGGCTCGTCGCGGGCGATGGTCTCCGGCGGGCAGAACACCGACCGCCCGTCGCGGATCTGCGGCACGCCGATCAGGTCCTCGGGGGCGAGCTGGGTGCCGAGCAGGCTGACGCACTCCAGGCCGAGCGACTCGGCGAAGTCCCGCACCAGGGAGGACTTCCCGATGCCGGGGGCACCCCAGACGAAGACCGGCCGGACGGTGGCCAGGCCCAGGAGCAGTTCGGGCAGACGGGCGGGGGTGACGGTGACAGCGGCCTGCAAGGCAGGGCTCCCTCTTTTTGCGCCTGAACCGGCGCCGCTCTCGCGGATGTGGTGGGTCGCCGTCGAGGTTCTCAATTGATGGTCGGCGCAGTCACCCGATTTATTCGCCTCAGGCCGCCCGCTCCTCCTCCGTCTCCTCCGTCTGCTCCACCGGGACCTGGGGCCCGTCGGACTCGCGCAGCCAGCGGCGCAGTACGCGGTGGACGTGCTCGGCGCCCACGATGTCCGCCCCGTCCTCGGCGGGCGCGGACAGGGCGAGCGGCGACAGCAGGAACGGCAGTCCCTGGGCGCCGCCGAGGCCGCCGTGCGAGCCGATCTGCTCCTCGAAGGCGAGGACCTCGCCGTCGGCCGGGTCGTACATGGAGTTGACCATGATGTCGGCGGTGTGCGGGAAGGAGTGGGTGCGCCGGACGGCGTCGGCGGCCCCGGGGCCGAAGGGGGCGAGCGGACCCGGGTCCTGGTCCAGGCGGTCCAGCGGGATCTCCGTGCCGAACGGGCCGAGCACGACGCCGCCGTGCCGCTCGCTGCGGACCAGCAGGAAGCCGATGCCGGGGTGGTTGGCGAGGGTGGTGAGCAGCGCGGGGTGGCGGGCGTCGATCTCCTCCTTGGTCATCCGGTGCGGGACGTCCGGGAAGGAGATCAGGCCGAGGTTGCCGGAGGCGAGCACGATCGGCTCCGAGTGGCGGTCCGGGCGGTGCCGCTCGCCGCGCTTCTCGCCGGGCATGCGCAGCGCCGCCCGGACCGCCGCGCGGGCCTCGGCGCCACTGTGGGTGCGCCGGGCCCGGCGCGGCACGGGCAGCCCGCAGCCGGCCCGCACCAGGTCGCCGAGGGTGAGGCCGTAGCGGGTGCGGAAGGTCTCCCCGGGGCTCTGCCCGTGGTCGGAGAGGACGACCAGCCGGTAGGGGCGGGGGGCGTGCTCGGCGACCTTCTCGATCAGCCGCAGCGCCCTGTCCAGGCGTTCGAGGACCCTCTCGGCGTCACGGCTCGCCGGGCCGGAGTGGTGGGCGACCTCGTCGTAGGCGACGAGGTCGGCGTAGACGGCGGTACGGCCGGCGAGCATGTCGCCCATCACGGCCGCGACGACGACGTCCCGTTCGACGACGGTCGCGAAGGCCCGGACGAACGGGTAGAGGCCGCCGCGGGAGACCCGGGGGCGGGCCTTGCGCAGCCGGGCCCGGGTGGACTGGCCGAGTTCCCGGCCGACCTCGGCGAAGAACGACAGGGCGGTGCGCACCGCGTTCGCGGGGTCGGAGAAGTAGGCGAAGTAGCCCGCGCGGGAGCGGGTCTCGCGGCTGCGGCGGCGGGTGGCGATGGAGAGCACGAGGGCCTGTTCGTCGGCGCCGCCGCTGAACAGGTTGCCGCGGCTGGCGCCGTCGAGGGTGAGCAGCCCGCCGTCGCCGCGGGCCACGACGGCGCGCCGCTGGAGTTCGGCGGCGCTGGTGGGGCGGTTGCAGACCATCACCTCCCGGGTGTCCTTCTCGTACCAGCGGAAGGCGGGGACGTCGTGGTTGCTGCCGTGCAGGATGCCGAGCTGGCTGGCGCCGGTCTGGCTGGACCAGTCGGTGCGCCACGGGGTGAGCCGGTGGGTGGGGTGCTCGGGGTCGGTCCAGCGGGCCAGGGTCGGCATCAGCCCGGTGGCGACGGCGTCCCGCAGCAGATCGTGCCCGACGCCGTCGAGCTGCACGAACACGGTGCCCGGGGTGGACGGACAGGGCGGCCCGGTGCCGCGCCGGCGGTCCGCGAGGCGGTACAGGCGGCGCCGGTAGGCGTCGTCGTCGCGTACGGCGAGGGCGGCGCCGGTGGCGGAGGCGACCGCCGACATCACGGCGGCGACCACCACGGCGGTCTCCCAGGCGGCGTCGCCGCGTTCGGCGGGGTTGAGCCGCAGCGCGACCAGGAGGAGGGCGCCGTTGAGGAAGAAGACCAGCAGGCCGAGGACGAGTGCGGGGACCAGGAGCAGCAGCCGTACCAGCAGGGGCCAGACGAGGGCCGAGAGCAGACCGAAGGCACCGGCGCCGAAGGCCGCGGTGACCGCGATCCGGGTGGCGCTGTCCCCGTCCGGCGACTGGAGCTGGAAGTCCGGCAGGATCCCGGCGAGCACCAGCATGGTGAGGGTGGACACCGCCCACACCGTGACGCTGCGCCCGACCTGACTGGCGGCCCGCCGCCACCGCCGCCCCAGCACGCCCCGCACACCTCACGTCCCGACCCGACGACCAGGCGGGCCTGCCCCCACCTTGTCACACCAGCCGAATGGCACGCTTTCGAAAGGGGCGCGGGGACCAGCCCTTCAGGGGCGCGGGGAACTGCGCGAGAAACCCCCACCACGCCGCACCCGACCGCCGAAGCGCCCCGCCAGAATCGCGCTCAGCGCCCGTCGTACCCCGCCGTCGGCAACGACAGCCTCCGATGCACCCGCGCCTTCATCTGGGAGTCGTACCGCGGCTCCTCACAGCCCACGGTCTCCATCCGGACCCCGCGCCGCGCGCACTCCGCGGTGAACTCCTCCACGGAGGACAGCGCGCTCTCCAGCACCCGCCGGCTCGGCACCACGAACAGGTCGACCCCCGCCCGCACCCCGTCCCACAGCGCGTTGTGGTCGGTCCGCAACCCGCGGACCAGCAGCTCCCGGCTGACGGTGTACCCCCGCTCGGCCGCCCACTGCGCGCAGATCGCGTGCTGGCTGCGGGAGTCCACCAGGAAGGGCTCGGCGTCCAGCTCCTCCAGCGGCGTCAGACTCGCGATCGCCGTGACCCGCACCGGTCCCATGGGGTCCCCCTCACCTCCGGGTTCAGGGCGCCGACACTACTCCTGCCCGTAGGCTTCGGGGGAGTCGCGCGAAGGAGGCAAAGAGGTGCCCGTGGAGATCACCTGGTGGGGGCACGCCACCTGCACGGTCGCCGATTCGGACGTACGCGTGCTCACCGATCCCCTGTTCGCACGCCGGCTCGCGCATCTGCGCAGGCGCCGGGGCGAGCTCCCCCCGCCCGGCGCCTGGCGTGCGGACCTCGCGCTCGTCTCCCATCTGCACGCCGACCACCTGCACGTTCCCTCCCTGGCGCGGCTCGACGAGGGCACGCGCCTGCTCGTGCCCCGGGGCGCACTCCGCGCGGTACCGGGACTGCGCCGGCTCACGCGGCTGCGGGTCACCGAGGTCCGCCCCGGCGATGTGACGCGGGTGGGCGCACTGCGGGTGCGCGCGGTGCCCGCGCGCCACGACGGGCGGCGCCTGCCGGTGGGCCGGCACCACTCCCCCGCCCTCGGGTACGTCATCGAGGGCCAGGCGCGTACGTACTTCGCCGGGGACACCGGACTGTTCGACGAGATGGCGAGGGAGGTCGGCCCGGTCGACGTGGCGCTGCTGCCAGTGGGCGGCTGGGGGCCCTACCTGGGTGAGGGGCATCTGGACGCGGGGCGCGCGGCGGAGGCGCTGGCCCGGCTGGCGCCGCGCAGCGCGGTGCCGGTGCACTACGGCACGTACTGGCCGATCGGCATGGACGCGGTCCGTCCGCACGAGTTCCACGCGCCCGGTGACGAGTTCGTGCGGCTGGCCGCCGAGCGCGCGCCCGGTGTCGCCGTGCACCGGCTCGGGCACGGCGAGAGCGTCCGGCTGGAGGTGACCGCGTGAGCTGGCTGGCGGCCGCCTCGACGACGGTGTCGACCGAGTCCACCCAGCAGGCGATCGGCTATCCGACGCTGTTCGTGCTGGTGCTGCTCGGGGCCCTGGTGCCGGTGGTGCCGACGGGGGCGCTGGTGAGCACGGCCGCGGTGGTGGCCTTCCACCAGACGGCGCCGTTCGCGCTGGCGATGGTGTTCGTGACGGCGTCGGTGGCGGCGTTCCTCGGGGACATCACCCTGTACTGGCTGGGGCGCCGGGGGCTGAAGTCCCGGAACGGGTCGCGCTGGCTGGGGGCGATCAGGTCGCGGGCGCCCGAGGAGCGGCTGGAGCAGGCCCAGGGCAAGCTCGCCGAGCACGGGGTGGCGGTGCTGGTGCTGTCCCGGCTGGTTCCGGCGGGCCGGCTGCCGGTGATGCTGGCGTGCCTGCTCGCCGAGTGGCCGCTGCGGCGGTTCGCCCGCGGCAATCTGCCCGCGTGCCTGGCCTGGGCGGTCACCTATCAGCTGATCGGGATCCTCGGCGGTTCGCTCTTCCCGGAGCCCTGGGAGGGCGTGGTGGCGGCGGTGGCGCTGACGCTGCTGATCAGTCTGGCCCCGGGCCTGTGGCGGCGGATCCGGACGGCCAAGTAGCGGGTTCGGACAGCCAAGTAACGGGTCCGAACGGCCAAGAGCGGATCCGGACCGCCGGACATGGGCCGCGGGCGGTGTCAGGGCCGGTCGTAGGCCGGTTCCAGGATCCTGGAGCCCCCCACCGGCAGGTCCCACAGGTCGGCGCGGTCGAGGCCCGCCCGCTCCCAGGCCGCCCGCACCCTGAGCAGGGGTTCCAGGACCGGCTCCGCGGACAGGACGAAGGTGCCCCAGTGCATCGGCGCCATTCTGCGCGCGCCCAGGTCGCGTACGGCCCGGACCGCCTCCTCGGGGTCGCAGTGCACGTCGCTGAGCCACCAGCGGGGGTCGTAGGCGCCGACCGGCATCAGGGTGAGGTCGATCCCGGGGTGGCGGCGGCCGATGCGGGCGAACCAGTGGCCGTAGCCGGTGTCGCCCGCGAAGTGGAGGCTGCGGCCGTCGGGGGCGGTGAGGACCCAGCCGCCCCACAGGCTGCGGCAGGTGTCGGTGAGGCTGCGCTTGGACCAGTGGTGGGCGGGGACGAAGTCGAAGCGGACACCGCCCAGTTCGGCCGCCTCCCACCAGTCCAGTTCGGTGACGGTGGTGAACCGGCGG
The DNA here is from genome assembly GCF_040653275.1 of Streptomyces sp. NPDC048002. NCBI lineage: Bacteria > Bacillati > Actinomycetota > Actinomycetes > Kitasatosporales > Streptomycetaceae > Streptomyces > Streptomyces sp. NPDC048002. The sequence goes on from NZ_JBEZNL010000013.1 coordinate 142,876, forward strand.
CGGCGGAACCAGCCCGCGAGGCCCGCGGGCACGAACACGGGTGTGGCGCGCGGGAGTCGGCGCAGTGTGGGCGCGTCCAGGTGGTCGTAGTGGTTGTGGCTGATGACGACCGCGTCCACCGGCGGGAGCGCCGCCCACTCGATGCCGACGGGGGTGATCCGCGCGGGGGTGCCGATGATGCGGTGCGACCAGACGGGGTCGGTGAGGACGGTGAGTCCGCCGATGGCGAGGACCCAACTGGCGTGCCCCGCCCAGGAGACGGCGATCGTCCGGGCGTCGACGCGGGGTGGCGGCGAGGGCGCGAAGGGCAGCAGCGGGATGTCGGCGAGGCCGTCGCGGCCGGGGCGGACGGCGCCCTCGCGGGCGAACCGGGCCATGGCCTTGAGTCCGGGGAGCGGGGAGGTGAGCCGGTCGTGGAACGTCCGTGGCCAAAACCGCCGTTCGCCGAGCGGGCGGGGTTCGGCGAGCGGCGGGGAGGGTGCCGCGGGCTCGGGACGGCCGGCTCCCGTCGTCCTCGACTCGGACTGCTGGGTCATCGCGGAGGCTCCCCTCGCCGGGCGTCGTCGCGGAGTTGACCGAAGACCGACCGCACCTGGTCCAACGCGGCGCGTACCGGCGGCACTTCGAGGGGCGAGGGGGCGTCGAGGCAGGCCCTCCGCTCCTCGTCGGTGCCGCCCAGCAGGTCCCCGGTGGAGAGCCGTACGCGCGGTGCGGCGAGGTCGTCGCCGAAGCGGTGCCCGCCGGGCGCGGGCATGCCGAGCCGGGCGGTCAGGAAGTCCTCCAGGTCCTGCGCGTCGCTGACGCCGTGCGCCGCGAGCGGGCCGCGCAGCGGGCCGAGGTCGACGTAGAGGTGGCGGCCGGCCCGCGGTGGGCGGGCGAGGGCTCCGGCGTCGACGACGGCCGTGTGCAGGGCGCGCGCGAGCCGCGCGTGGAGGCGGACGGCGGCGGCCCGGCGGGTGACGACCGGCCCGGGTTCGGTGAGGGCGTATCCGGCGGCGGAGGCGACCGGGCCCGCGACGCGGGCGCCGAGCGCGGTGAGCACGTCGAGGACGCGCGCGTGCAGCCTCTGCCCGGTCGCGCCGGCGGGGAACCGGGCGACGGCGGCCGGCCAGCCCGGCGGGAGCAGTGCCCCGGCCAGGTCGGTGACGACGGTGACGTGCTCCGGGAGCATCTCGGCGGGGCTGAGCAGCACGGAGTCGTGGGCGTCGTGCCGGGTGTCGCGCCAGGTCTCGTCGCTGACCAGGTGCAGCCCCTCGCCGGCGGCGGCCTCGACGGTCTCGTGCAGCAGTTCGGGCGGCGCGACGGTGCCGGTGGGGTCGTCGGCGACGGAGAGCACCAGCAGCCGCGGGTCTCCGCCCTCGGCCCGGACCCGGCGCACGGTCTCCAGCAGGGCGTACGGATCGGGCACCCCGCCGGCCTCCGCCGGGGTGCCGACGTGGAAGAGGGGTCTGCCCAACAGGCGGGCGTACGGCGCCCACCAGGCCGCGCAGGGCCGGGGCACCAGGACGTCGCCACCGAGGGCGGCGGTCAGCGCGAGCAGCAGCGCGGGGGTGCCGGGGGCGGCGACCGTCCGGTCGGGCGTCGCGGCCAGCCCGCGCCGGTCCCAGTGCACGCCGGCCGCGTCGAGCAGGGCCGCCCCGCCGCCGACGGGTTCGCTCTCCCCCCGGTCGGCCGCGGCGGCGAGCACGGCGGCCAGTTCGGGGAGCACGGGCAGCCCGTCACCGGGCAGCGGTGGACCGTACCGGACGGGGCCGTGGCTCTCGTGAACCCTCCGCGCCACCCTGACTCCCTCCACTGGTGTGTGCCGCCAGCGTCTCGGCCGGTGCGTTCGCTCCGGTCTCCGACCGGGGCCCTTCCGGCGGACCGGCGCCCGTCCGGTGGCCGGGGTCACGCGGTCGGGGACCTGCGCCACAGCCGGTACACGGCGCCGCCGAGCGCGCCCGCGATCAGCAGGCCGCCGGCGACGAGGGCGGGCACGGAGTCGGTGAACGCGCCGCCCTGCCCGGCGTGGACGCCGCGCCGGACGACGGGGCTCGGACAGGACTCCCGGTGTTCCTGCGCGGTGCAGGGAGGCGCGGTGGGGCCGCCGGTCCTGGTGACGGTGAGGGTGGCGCTCCACGGCTTGCCCTGGCCGCCGGGTGCGGCGGGGCAGGTGCCGTCGACGGTCCACGCGGTGTCGGGGCCGAGGGAGTCGGCGACCTCCAGGTCGGCGGCGGCCGCGATCCGGGCGGTGCCCCGGTAGGTGGGCCCGGCGGCGCTCTCGTCGTTGCCGGCGACCTGGTGCAGGGCGACGGTGCCCTCCGCGAAGGCCTGCGAGGTGGCGTCCAGGGTGGCGGGCGCGGCGCCGCCGACAGGGTCGCAGGAGACCGAGACGGTGACGCTGCCGCCCGGGTGCACGGACGCGGGACTGACCTCGGCGGCCGGTTCCGCGAGGGCCGCCGATCCGGCGAAGCCGACGGCGGCGCTTCCCAGGGCGAGGGCGGACAGGACACGGACGCTGCGGTGCATGGCGCGGCTCCTTCGGCCGACGGCTGCCGGACGCGCCGACGCGCGCCCCGCAGCCATCACAGCCCGCCGCGGGCCCGGCCGCGCGCGGCCGGACACCATTGGCGGGACGAAAGGCGCCCGTGCGGGTGAAACCCCCGTCGGGGGTGGTTCGGGGCGGGCCGGTCAGGCGGCGTCCCGGAGCACCTGCTCCCGGACGCGCCCGCAGCAGCGGCTGATCAGCCGGGACACGTGCATCTGCGAGATGCCGAGCTGCTCGGCGATCCGGCTCTGCGTCATGTCGCCGAAGAACCGCATGTAGAGGATGGCCCGCTCCCGCTCCGGCAGCGCGGCCAGCCGGGTCCTGACGGCCTCCCGGTCGACCACCGTGTCCAGCGCGGGGTCGGCGGCGCCGAGGGCGTCGCTCAGGGAGTAGCCGTCGTCGCTGCCGGGCAGCTCCGCGTCCAGGGAGAGTGCCGTGAAGCTCTCCAGGGCCTCCAGACCGGCCTTGACCTCGGCCTCGGTCAGGTCCGCGTGGGAAGCGATGTCCTCGACGGTGGGCCGGTCGCCCGAGACGCCCTGCAGGTCGTGCATCGCGAACCGCACCCGGTTGCGCAGGTCCTGGACCCGGCGCGGCACGTGCAGGGTCCACATGTGGTCGCGGAAGTGCCGCTTGAGTTCGCCGGTGATGGTGGGCACGGCGTAGCTCTCGAAGGCGTTGCCGAGGTCGGGGTCGTACCGGTCGACGGCCTTGACCAGGCCGAGGGCGGCCACCTGCCGGAGGTCCTCGTAGCTCTCGCCGCGGCTGCGGAACCGCCCCGCGAGCCGGTCGGCCATCGGCAGCCAGGCCTCGACGACCCGCTCGCGCAGGGTGTCGCGCTGCTGCCCCGGGGGCAGGGCGGCGAGCCTGCGGAACGCCTCGGCGGTGTCGGGGGCGTCGTGGTGCGGGTGGTGCTTCGCGCTCACTTGGGTGGGCATGTGCGTCGCAACTCCCTCGGTCGTGCTCTGTAGGGGAAGGGCACCGTGGGAAGCGCGCGAGGCAGCCGGACGGACGCGGCCGTGGCGGCGTGACGCCGCTCCCACGGACGTGCCTCCTGTCCGAAGCACTGACACTGCGCCTGCCCCCGGCCTCACGGGGCAAACACCGTGTCGTCCGCGCGGGTCCGGGTACGCGGTGCGCACCCGCGAGGAATCAGGAGCGCGTCATGCAGCGAGGCAGTGACCGGCTGAACGTCCGCCGCGACGACGAGATGAAGCACGAACTCCAGGGTCTGCTCAGGTCCGGTCACCCCACGCGGACCGAGGAGTGGCACGACCCGGAGCCGGGCGCCGACGACGATCCCCTGGTGGCGGGCGGCCCGGTGGCGCCGGGTACGCGCGCGGCTTCCCTGCCGGCGGTGCGCCAGGCGCTCTCCCGGTTCCTCAGCCGGGGCCGGTTCCCGGCGGGCCCGCGTGAGCTGGCGGGCGCGATGCGCCGTGGGTACGCGCCGGACGGGCTGGTGGAGTCGGTGGAGCGGCTGCCGCGGTCGGCGCGCTACACCACGGTGCAGGAACTCGCCGAGGACCTGACGGAACGCAACCGGCGCCGTTAGTCCGTGTCTGACAGTTCCCGTCTGCTCCGGCCGGAGTCAGGCGTCCGCGGCCTCGGTGGGGCCGCTGCCCCGTTCCCGGGCTCCGTCGCGGGTGCGGCCCGCGGAGACGAGTCGGCGCGGGTTGCGGCGGAGGTACTCGCCCTCCAGCCGGGCCATGCGTTCGTTGTGGGCCCGCAGGGCGTCGTTCGAGCCGTACAGGAGCGCGTCGTGACGCGTGCGGTGGATGGTCTCCAGCTCCTTCATGAGCTGCTGGTCGTCCAGCCGGCTGGGGTCGACTCCGGTCATGGTGGTGCCCCGCTCGTCGTGTCCGTCCGCGGTCCGGGTGCCGGCGCCGTGGGCGCCGCCCGGCGGAGTCCGGGAGGGACCGCGGCCTACGCCTCTCTGCCTCCACTGTACGAACATCCCGGGCACCGGGCCCTTCCGTCGCGGTCCCGGCGCTACCTCGCCCGTTCCACGCGGCGCTCGTCCCAGACCGGCTCGGCGGTCTCCCGTACCCGGCCGTCCGAACCGAAGACCAGATAGCGGTCGAACGCGCGAGCGAACCAGCGGTCGTGGGTCACGGCGAGGACCGTGCCCTCGAACGCCTCCAGTCCCTCCTGGAGGGCCTCCGCCGACTCCAGGTCCAGGTTGTCGGTGGGCTCGTCCAGCAGCAGGGCCGTCACACCCTCCAGCTCCAGCAGCAGGATCTGGAAGCGGGCCTGCTGGCCTCCGGAGAGCCGGTCGAAGGTCTGCTCCGCCTGCTGCGTCAGCTCGTAGCGGCGCAGCCGGGACATGGCCGCGCCCCGGTCCTGGGAGTGTTCCGTCCACAGGATGTCCAGCAGGGTGCGGCCGGTCAGCTCGGGGTGCGCGTGGGTCTGCGCGAAGTGTCCGGGGACCACGCGCGCGCCCAGCTTCCACTGTCCGGTGTGCGCCACGTCCTCCCCGGCCAGCAGCCTGAGGAAGTGGGACTTGCCCGAGCCGTTCGAGCCGAGCACGGCGACCCGCTCGCCGTAGAAGACCTCCAGCGAGAACGGCTTCATCAGGCCGGTCAGCTCCAGGTCGGCGCAGGTGACCGCGCGGACACCGGTCCGGCCGCCCTTCAGCCGCATCCGGATGTCCTGCTCGCGCGGCGGCTCCGGCGGCGGGCCGGCCTCCTCGAACTTGCGCAGCCGGGTCTGGGCGGCGGCGTAGCGGGACGCCATCTCGTGGCTGACGGCCGCGGCCTGGCGGAGGTTGAGGACCAGCTTCTTCAGCTGCGCGTGCTTCTCGTCCCAGCGGCGGCGCAGTTCCTCGAAGCGGGCGAAACGCTCACGGCGGGCGTCGTGGTAGGTCGCGAAGCCGCCGCCGTGCACCCAGGCGTCCGCGCCGGTCGGCGAGGGCTCGACCGAGACGATCCGCTCCGCGGCGCGGGCGAGGAGCTCGCGGTCGTGGGAGACGAACAGGACCGTCTTGCGGGTCTCCCGCAGCCGCTCCTCCAGCCAGCGCTTGCCGGGCACGTCCAGGTAGTTGTCCGGCTCGTCGAGGAGCAGGACCTGGTCGGTGCCGCGCAGCAGCGCCTCCAGGACCAGCCGCTTCTGCTCACCGCCGGACAGGGTGCGGACCTGGCGCCACTGGGCCTTCTCGTAGGACACGCCCAGCGCGGCCATCGTGCACATGTCCCACAGGGTCTCCGCCTCGTACCCGCGCACCTCGGCCCAGTCGGCGAGCGCCTGCGCGTACTTCAGCTGGGCCGCCTCGTCGTCGACGGTCATGATCGCGTGCTCGGCGGTGTCGACCGCGCGGGCCGCCTCCTGGATCCGGGGCGGCGCGACGGACACGAGCAGGTCCCGTACGGTCGTCTCGTCCCGTACGGAGCCGACGAACTGGCGCATCACCCCGAGGCCGCCGGTGACCGTGACCGTCCCGCCGTGCGGCTTCAGCTCGCCGGAGATCAGCCGCAGCAGGGTCGTCTTGCCGGCGCCGTTCGGCCCGACCAGGGCGGTCACGGACCCTTCGCCCACCCGGAAGGAGACATCACCGAGCAGCGCCCTGCCGTCGGGGAGGTAGTACTCGAGGTGCGCGGCTTCCAGATGTCCCATGAGGTCGCATTCTGCGGTCCGCCGGGCGCAACCGCCAAACCGTTATTCGGGCCGGCCGAGCGGTTCGCCCGCCGGGCCGCCCCCGCCCGCGGGCGCCACGCTCGCGCCCGCCCAGGACAGCGCCTTGAAACCGTCGGCCGGGGAGCCCTCCAGGACCACCACCCCGGTGTTGGCCAGCCGGTGCCCGGCGGCGAAGGCGATGTCCACGTTGTCGGCGCGGGCGGCCGTCCAGGTGCGGATGACGGCGCCGTGGCTGACCATCACGACCGTGCCGGCGCCGCTGCGGGCCGCCTCGGCGACGACCTCGTCGAACCGGCCGAGCACCTCCTCGCCGTTCTCCCCGCCCGGCATCCGCAGGCCCGTGTCGCCGGCCGCCCAGGAGAACGCGGTGCGCATGTACAGCTCGCCCTGCGCGGAGTCGCCGGGCAGCATCTCCAGCTCGCCGGCGGTGATCTCCCGGATCCCGTCGCGGACCAGCGGTTCCAGCCCGCGGGCGGCGGCCAGCGGGGCGGCGGTGAGCTGGGTGCGCCGCAGGGTGGAGACGTAGAGCGCCTCGATGTCCTCGTGCGCGAGCGCCTCGGGCAGCGCGGCCGCCTGGGCCTCGCCGAGCGCGGTCAGACCCGGCCCCGGGACGGCGGTGTCCAGCAGGTAGTCGAGGTTGGTGGGGGTCTGGCCGTGGCGGACGAGGAGCAGGCGCATCGAGGGCCCTCCGGGGGACGGGACCGGACAGGATCAGCCACTTCAGGGTACTCATGACCCCATGAGCCCAGATGTCGACCTCACCGTGCCCCTGCCCGGCCGCCACGCGCTGCGCGACCGGCTCCTCGCCCTCGACTCCCGGCTGTTCGAGTTCGCCGCCGAGCGGCACTGGCCCGGCGCCGAGCGGGTGCTGCCCCGGCTGAGCCGCAGCGCCAACCACGGGGTGCTGTGGTTCGCGACCGGCGCGCTGATCGCGGCGAGCCGGACCCCGCGGGCCCGCCGGGCGGCGGCGCGCGGACTCGTCTCGCTGAGTGTGGCCTCGCTGGCCATCAACACGCTCGGCAAGCGCTCGGTGCGCCGGCCGCGCCCGGCGCTGGACCCGGTGCCGGCGGTACGCCAACTGAAGCGGCAGCCGATCACCACCTCCTTCCCGTCCGGGCACTCCGCCTCGGCGGCGGCGTTCGCGGCGGGCGTCGCGCTGGAGTCGCCCGGCTGGGGGGCGGTGGTGGCGCCGGTGGCCTGGTCCGTGGCGCTCTCCCGGGTCTACACGGGCGTGCACTTCCCGAGCGACGTGCTGGCGGGCGCCGCCTTCGGCGCGGGGGCCGCGTACGCCGTGCGCGGTCTGGTGCCGACCCGGGCCCAGCTCACCCCGCCGCCCCGCCCGCGCGCCGAGGTGCCGGTGCTCGCCGCGGGCGAGGGGCTGGTGATGGTGGTGAACACCGCGTCGGGCTCGGCGGACCGGGCGGGCGCCCTGCTGGACGCGCTGCCGGCGGCGGAGCTGGTGGAGTGCGGCCCCGACGAGCTGCGGCGGGAGCTGGAGAACGCGGCGGGCCGGGCCCGGGTGCTCGGGGTGTGCGGCGGCGACGGCACGGTGAACGCGGCCGCGGAGGCGGCGCTGCGGCACGGACTGCCGCTGGCGGTGCTGCCCGGCGGCACGCTCAACCACTTCGCCCAGGACCTGGGCGTGGAGGACGCGCGTGGGCTGGCGCGGGCGCTGACCCACGGTCATGCCGTGCGGGTGGACGTGGGCCGGTTCCGTTCCGGCGAGAGGCGGGGCGTGTTCCTCAACACGTGCAGCCTGGGCGTGTATCCGGAGCTGGTGCGCGAACGGGACCGCTGGGAGCACCGGATCGGCGGCTGGCCGGCCGGGGTGCTCGCCGCGCTGCGGGTGCTGCGGGCCGACCGTCATCCCCTGGAGGCCCGGATCGGCCGTTCCACCCGGCCGTTGTGGCTGCTGTTCGCCGGGAACGGCACCTACCACCGGATGGGTCTGGCGCCCGGCCGGCGGGTCGACCTGGCCGACGGGGTGCTGGACGTGCGGGTCGTGCACGGCGGCCGGCGGCCCGCGGCGCGGCTGCTCGCGGCGGCCCTGGCGGGCCCGCTGACCCGCTCCCCCGTGCACGCCGCGGTCCAGGTGGGGCGGCTGCGGGTTACGGACGTCGCGCCGGGCGCGCTGCTCGCGTACGACGGTGAAGTCACCGAGGTGCAGGGCGTGGTGACGCTGGAGAAGCAGGCGGAGGCCCTGACGGTGTACCGGCCGCTGTCCACCTTCTGACGCGCAGTCGGTTCATGATCTGACGCACCGTCAGTCCATGATCTGAAACGCGTATCTCATCATTCGGCATGCGCGCGTACGGTGGCGGCACGACGACGAGACGAGGGGAACGCCATGTCGAAGCCGCGCGAGACCGCCGTGTACACCCATGGGCACCACGAGTCGGTGCTGCGCTCGCACACCTGGCGCACGGCGGCCAACTCGGCCGCCTACCTGCTGGGTTCGCTCAAGCCGCACATGCGGATCCTGGACATCGGCTGCGGTCCGGGCACGATCACCGCCGACCTGGCCGCCCTGGTCCCGGACGGCCGGGTCACCGGCGTCGACCGGGCCCCCGGCGTCCTGGAGCAGGCGCGCGCCACGGCCGCCGAACGGGGCCTGGACAACGTCGACTTCGCGGTCGCCGACGTGCACGCGCTGGACTACCCGGACGACACCTTCTGCGTGGTCCACGCCCACCAGGTCCTCCAGCACGTCGGCGACCCGGTGCGGGCGCTGCGGGAGATGCGGCGGGTGACCAGGCCGGGCGGCTACGTGGCGGTGCGCGACTCGGACTACGCGGCGATGACCTGGTACCCGGCGTCCCCTGGCATGGACGACTGGCTGGACCTGTACCACCGGGTGGCCCGCGCCAACGGGGGCGAGCCGGACGCCGGGCGGCGGCTGAAGTCCTGGGCGCTGGAGGCGGGTCTGACCGACGTCACCGCCACCTCGGCCACCTGGACCTTCGCCACCGCCGAGGAGCGGGCCTGGTGGAGCGGACTGTGGGCGGACCGCACCCTGGCCTCGGCCTACGCCGAGCGGGCCGTGGAGGGCGGACACGCCACCGTGGAGCAGCTGCGCGAGGTCGCCGCGGCCTGGCGGGAGTGGGGCGGCCGGGCGGACGCGTGGTTCGCCGTCCTGCACGGAGAAATTCTGTGCAGAAAGGAGGGATGAAATCTGGTTTCCCGGCAACCCGGCCGTCAGGAGGTAATAACAATGGTTCCTGTTCTGCTGGTTCTGCTTTTGGCGTTGATTCTGTTCGGGGCCGGATTCGCGGTGAAGCTTCTCTGGTGGATCGCCCTGGCCGTGCTCGTGCTGTGGCTGCTCGGATTCCTGGTGCGCGGCACGACGGCCGCCGGGGGCAGGGGCCGCTGGTACAGGTGGTGAGGGGCGCCCGGGAGACCCTCAGTCCCGGGAAGCGGCGGGGGGGGGGGCGCGGCCCCCCGGAGGGGGGGCGGCGCGCCCCGCCGCGTGT